>JAGXSU010000025.1 GCA_018333785.1 Methylomicrobium sp.
TTTAAGTTTCTTTATGCCCTAAGCATAATAGCCTATAATTTTCGACTGTTAATTTTCCTACTTTTTGCCGCTCACTCTGTAGACTATGAATTCTCATTCTTTTCAAACATACTTTGTCAGAATCAAAGTTACAAAACATGTTGCAATATAAACGTGTAATAAAAAGATTATTAGCGCTGAGCTTGTTAACAGTCATGATATTTTTTATCGTTTCTGCGGCTAAATTCGTCAAGGAAGAAACCAAATCTTCAAAGTATCAATCGGAATATCTCTCCAACATCTTAATCTCAACGCTAAATAAAATAGTGGTCTTTGATCGTGCGTCTTTAAGTTTCTTTATGCCCTAAGCATAATAGCCTATAATTTTCGACTGTTAATTTTCCTACTTTTTGCCGCTCACTCTGTAGACTATGAATTCTCATTCTTTTCAAACATACTTTGTCAGAATCAAAGTTACAAAACATGTTGCAATATAAACGTGTAATAAAAAGATTATTAGCGCTGAGCTTGTTAACAGTCATGATATTTTTTATCGTTTCTGCGGCTAAATTCGTCAAGGAAGAAACCAAATCTTCAAAGTATCAATCGGAATATCTCTCCAACATCACCCAAAAGCTTGATTTTAAGTTGGAGCCCGGAGCTAATTCTAAAATCCGTTATCCTAAATACGGCCCATACGATCAAAGGCTCGGTTATACGTTATTGCCTGATGCCATAGCAAAACTGGAAAAATCAGGTTACAGCGTAGTTGCACAGGCAAAATCTTCTGAAATGATGGATCAGTTGTTTGATTATGGTCTCTATCCGATTTATCAGGAGAAAACCCAGACCGGCTTGCGGATTACTGATCAAAACGAAAATATCTTATTCAGTGCCAATTACCCCACGTATGGTTATCCGACTTTTGAATCCATACCGTCGCTTGTTCTACAAACGCTGTTATTCATAGAGAATCGCGAATTACTTGACGATACTCAGACCAACAAAAATCCTGCTGTTGAATGGGATCGGCTAGGTTTTGCGGGCGTTCAATTAATTGCCAAAAAACTGGGCTCGAATATTAATGTTCCGGGTGGTAGTACTTTGGCGACCCAACTGGAAAAATACAGGCATTCCCCTGAAGGAATCACAAGAACATTATCTGACAAGTTCATACAAATGGGCAGCGCATCGCTTAGAGCTTATCTGCTAGGCCCCGATACGCGTGAGATGCGGAAAATAATTGCTCATACCTATTTAAACTCGATGCCTCTGGCAGCAACGCCCAAGCTGGGGGAAATTCATGGTTTAGGGGATGGTTTGTCAGCTTGGTTTGGTGCCGATTTTAACGAAGTCAATACGCTATTAGCAGACCCATCCATAAACCAATCTACTGACATTACGCCAGCTCAGGCGCAAGCTTTCCGTCAAGTGTTAAGTTTACTGTTATCGCAAAGAAGACCCTCTTATTATCTGCTTGGGCCTGGATTTGAAGCATTACAGACATTGACTGACAGTTACTTGCGGATAATGGCGACACAAGGTGTTATTTCGGCAGAGCTGCGCGATGCTGCCTTAAAAGCCCAAGTCGTTATTCCTCCTCGAGAAAACTCAGTTCCGGCCCGATTCATGGCGGAAAAGAAAACACAATCCGTGCTGCGCTCCCGATTAGCCAAAGCTATTGGGCTGAAATCAATTTACGAACTCGACCGGCTGGATTTAAGCGTTAAGACTACGATTGATTTCGAAACGCAAAAATCAGTTGCCAAAGCTTTGAGACGATTGAGTGAACCTGATGGCGCAAAAGCCGCCGGAGCTGTAGGTTTCAGGCTTTTATCCGAATCAAATGATCCCTCCCCTATAATTTATAGCTTGATGCTATTTGAACGCGGCGACAAAGGAAATCTTTTGCGGATTCAAACCGATAACTATGACCAGCCTTTGGATATTAACGAAGGAATCAAATTGGACTTGGGTTCGACCTCAAAATTAAGGACGATGGTAAATTATTTAGAAATCATCAGCTTGATTTATGGACAATTTAAAGACTTTTCAGCTGAGGAACTCGCCAAAGTACCGCTTCATCCGCGTGACTATTTAACGGCTTGGGTAATCAGCCATCTCAAGGTTACTCCGGACATTGGTCTGGAAGCTTTATTGAATCTGGCTTTAGACAGGCGTTATTCGGCAAGTCCGGGAGAAAGCTTTTTTACCGGCGGAGGTTTGCACCGATTTAATAACTTTACGCGTGACGAGAATAACAAGATCATGTCGGTCCGTAATGCGCTTAAAGACTCAGTCAATTTAGTCTTTATCCGATTAATGCGGGATATTGTTTATCATCACCTTTATAAGCCGGGAGGAATGGCCCGGTGGATGGAAGATCCAAATGATTCCAGAAGACAAGAATATTTAGAGCATTTTGCTGACCAGGAAGGTCAGGTTTATCTGCGGCGTTTTTATGGCCGATATAAAGGTAAAAGCGCACAAGAGGCACTTGAAATGCTGACTCGTAGAGTTAAGCCCAAAGCCTCCAGGTTGACCATGCTTTACCAAGCCATTTATCCGGACAGTGACATAGAAGCGTTGACCGCTTTTCTGAAAAGCCATTTGCCTGCATCTGCATTGGCAAATGAAAATATTGATAAGCTGAAAGAGAAATATTCACCCGCAACATTCAATCTGCAAGACCAAGGCTATATCACCAAAATACATCCGCTGGAACTTTGGCTGGTCAATTACATGGCTGGGCATCCCGAGGCTGACAGAGACGATGTAATCGAAGCCAGTGCAGAACAAAGGATAGATGTTTACCGCTGGTTGTTTAAGAGCACTCGAAAAAGCGCACAAAACCGGCGCATTATGACCCTTCTTGAAGCGAAAGCTTTCGAGGAAATACACCGAGATTGGCAGCGTGTAGGCTATCCATTTGGACGATTGACACCCTCTTATGCAACCTCTATCGGCGCTTCCGGTGATCGCCCAGCTGCTTTGGCAGAACTGATGGGGGTATTGCAAAATAACGGCTTTAAACAACCGTTAATACGTTTTGAAACGCTTCATTTTGCTGAAGGCACCCCTTATGAAACGACGATGAATCGTCTGTCTGATCAGGGCCTTCGTGTTTTTGCTCCGGAAGTTGCCAAAGTCGCCAAAGATGCATTGCTGGGTGTAGTCGAAGGAGGAACTGCGACTCGGCTAAGAGGCGTTTACACTGATTCTCAGGGAGCACCGCTTGCTGTTGGCGGTAAAACAGGAACCGGCGATCATAGGCGGCAAGTAAGAGGCGAGCGAGGAGTATTGCTGGAATCACAATTCATTAGCCGCGCCGCGACATTTGCTTTTTTTATGGGTGATCGCTTCTTCGGTGTCATAACAGCCTATGTAGAGGGTCCTGAAGCTGAAAAATACCGCTTTACCAGTTCCTTGCCGGTACAAATCATCAAATCATTGGAACCGACGCTGGCCCCGCTTATCAGAAAACCATTCGGCATAGACAAATCAAATCAAGAAGTAAACCTTGTGACCACAGACAAAAACCATTCCTGATATCCTCACCTATGGTTAATTTGCCTTATTTTGATACATTGCTTAAATTGCTTGCACAAGATCGTCTTGTTGAAAAGCCGTTTGGCAAGCATGTGCATTGGGGCTTTTGGGATCAGCCCGAACAGGCAACATTGTCGACAGATGATTTCATTCAAGCCACAGAAAATCTGACGTGTAAACTCTGTGCATTCGCTGAAATAAATGATGGAATGACTGTTTTAGATGTGGGTTGCGGTTTTGGAGGCACTCTTGCATATTTGCAAGAAACCTACAGTAATCTGAAATTATACGGACTTAATTTGGATATTCGACAATTGTATCGAGCCAAGAATAATTTGCTGCAAATTCCTGACAGTCCCTATCTTCTTGTCAACGGCAATGCTTGTTCCCTGCCCTTCCCTGATCAATCCATCAATTGTGTTTTAGCGGTTGAATGCATATTCCATTTCCCTGACAGAGCATTATTTTTTCAGGAGGTTTTCAGGGTTTTAAAACCGGGCGGAACGCTGGTGTTCTCAGATTTTGTGCCGAAACCGTGGCTGGCTCCATTAACTCAGATAAAATTACCCAGACCGTTCGGGTTTCATTTTTATGGCCACTGTCAGTTTGATTTTACTGTTGAAAAATACCGGAACCTGGCGAAAGAAACAGGATTTTCTGAGAAAAATGAACTCGATATTACCTTAAATACATTACCGACTTACCGTTTTCTGCGGCGTTTTGCCAGAGATGTAGGTTTTTATAACGTATCAGCAATAATGGAGACGACGACCGCTGAACTGGTCAGTCGTTTGGGTTGGCTGGATTATTTGATATTAAGTTATCGAAAATAATCACAAGAGATACTGTTTATTCATAAATTTAGACTGATGTTGACTCATTTTAGGTCCATTCTGTTTTAACGACTTTACAACGGACGCATTGATAAAGAGTACTTAGTTTTCCAAACTTGACATCAAACTTTTTTTCTTTAACGTTCTGCCATTTATGAAAGCCGTTCTTGCACATGATATTTTTTTTATCATGCGGCTTTTTTTTGAATTCAATTATTTCGGCCATACTCAAGGTAAATCAAACAAATGGAAGCATTGACAACCGGGCAAATCAGCCCTGATTTTTCGCTACAAGACGCTAATGGCGTCAACCATCAACTTGCTCAGTATAGAGGCAAATGGGTTGTTCTTTATTTTTACCCCAAAGACAATACGCCTGGTTGCACTATCGAAGCCTGTCAATTCAGGGATCATGATCAAACGTTAAAAGCGTTGAACGCCGTTGTGCTGGGCGTAAGCACCGATTCAATCACCAGCCATGAAAAATTTATACAGCGTCAATCACTGTCTTTTACGTTGTTATCCGATTCAGATGGCAAAGTTAGCCAATCTTATGGTGCGCTGTTTAAACTCGGTCCGATTAAGTTCAGCAAGCGGCACACCTTTATTATCAATCCGGAAGGCGTGATTACCAGGATATACAGGCAGGTCAAACCCGCCAAACACAGCGAAGAAGTCATTGAGGCAATAAAAAACTGCTGATCGTGATTAATTTCGGTTCGTGGGAATAAACATGGGCAGGTGCCATAGCTATTCTACGTCACCTGCCATCATCATTTTTTATGAATCGCGTGCCAGGCAGCAAGCCAAGCCGGAGACTGATAGCTATCCACTGATTTAGTCAGATTTCCTGATACGGCCATGACTAATGTGTAATTGATAATTCCAAAAAATAAGGTGTAAACCACCATGGGATCCATGTTTTTGATCTCTTCAGCCTTGATGCCTGCTTGGATAATTTTTATTATTTTTATAAAAGGCGCTGTTTCTATCAAAGGCTTTTCGTCAGGTAAAAATTCAGAAAGCTTGATCACGAATAAAAATTCAATGATATCCGGCGCATCTTGTGCCAATCGAAATAATAACCCTACAACTTCCCTTAATTGTTCTGAAGGTTTTTTATTACATCGACGAATATCGTCGATAGAAATACTTAAACTGTCGATAATGTTTGCGTAAAGAGCGGCGGCTATCGTCTGTTTATTTTTAAAATGCTGGTAAACGCCACTGGTTGTTTTGATACCCGCTTCTTTGGCAATATCCGTTAACGACGTATTAAAAAAACCTTTTTGGGCGAATAACCTTAAAGCAGCCAGGAGTATTTCATCCGGAGTGTCCAGCTTTTTATTATTATTTTCTATTTCTTGTTCCATTTTCGCTTTTTGCAGCAAAATCAATGTGCTACTTATAATTAAATTGTTAGAAAAAACACTACTTAGTGTTGAAATCCAATTCACTGTCGAATGGGAATTTACAGCCTAAGTATGTCGCCAGATCAGTTAACCTATCTGTTTTTGTAATCGGTTTAAAGCGTATCATTTTGAATGACATGCCAGGCGGCTTTCAAGTAATTGATCATCGACCATAATGTCAGAAAAGCCGCTAAATACAGTAAAAAATAACCGGATGTTTTAACCGGAAAGCCCGCTATATCATGGCTGTAGAGAAGAAATGAAATCGCGAGCATCTGTGCACTGGTTTTCCATTTGCCCAATTCAGAGACTTTAACTTTAGCTCTTTGACCCAATTCGGCCATCCATTCTCTCAACGAAGCGATGGTAATTTCACGGCCGATAATGATGGCCGCAGGAATAGCCAGATAAGGCGAACCATCCTGCTGAACGATCAGGACCAAAACAAAGGCAACCATCAATTTATCAGCAACCGGGTCTAAAAAAGCACCAAATCGTGTTTCCAGGCCCATTTTTCTGGCTAAATAACCATCCAGCCAATCGGTAAAGCCAGCAACCACAAAAATAAGCGTGCTCGCCAGATTAGCGTGTTCCCAGGGTAAATAAAAAAACACAGCCAATAAAGGAATCAAAAAGATTCTTAGCAAGGTTAAATGAGTTGGTAAGTTTAATTTAATTGCCATCTTGTTGATGTAATTGATCGTAAATTTTTTGCGCCAAGTGTTTGCTGATGCCGTCAATACTGCTTAATGCATCAACACTGGCCCTTGTTATACCCTGCAATCCGCCAAATTGTTTTAGTAAGAGTTGACGCCTTTTGGGCCCTAGTCCTGAAATCTCCTCTAACAACGATTCTCTTTTGGCTTTCCCTCGTCGTTGCCTGTGTCCTGTAATTGCAAACCGATGCGCCTCGTCCCTGATATGCTGTATCAGTAATAAAGCTGACGAACCGGGAGAAAAGTCTATGGGTTGTTCCTGGTCGGTCAGAATTAATTTTTCCATCCCCGCCTTTCGATCGGGTCCCTTGGAAACGCCGACTATCATAACATTGTTTATCGCTAATTCAGCCAAAGCCTTTTTTGCCTCATTGACCTGCCCCCTACCCCCATCAATGAATAAAATATCCGGCGCTTCGTATTCGCCTTTTTTAATTCGTGCAAAGCGGCGCGATACGGCTTGATGAATGGCCGCGTAATCATCACCGCCTGTGATACCCTGAATATTGAAGCGGCGATAAGCGGATTTGACAGGCCCTTCCTGATCAAAGACAACACAAGAGGCGACTGTCTGGTCACCCTGCGTATGACTGATGTCAAAACATTCCAGACGCTTGGGTATTTCACTGCAGCCCAGTTCTTCTTGCAGGCTGACATAGCGTCCATACAAACCTTGACGATTTGATAACTTGGCATTGAGTGCACTTTCGGCGTTGGTCATCGCCATTTGCAGCCATTTTAACCGTTCTCCGCGAACACTGGTACAGAGGCTGACCGGACGTTTTGCATGCTGTGTCAACACGTCCTGCAACAGCTCAATTTCGTCAATGTCATGACTTAAAATTAATTCAGAAGGAATCGGTTTATCCAGGTAGTACTGCGCTATAAAAGCCTGCAGAATATTTTCAGACGCGGCGTCATCGAATAGCTTGGGATAAAATAACTTGTTACCCAAATGTTGTCCGTTGCGTATAAAAAAAACCTGAACAGCAGCTATGCCGGCTCGAGTAGCACAAGCAACAATATCGACATCGCCTCGTTCGCCATGGACAAAATGCTTTTCAAGAATGCCCCGAATCCGGGAAATTTGATCCCGGTACGCCGCAGCCTGCTCAAAATCCAAAGACATGGCCGCTTTTTCCATTTTTTCGATCAAGCGGTTGATTAAAGTTTCACTTTTACCCTCTAGAAACAAAACGGTACCTTCTACATCCAGTCCATAGTCTTCTCGATTGATTAATCCGACGCAAGGCGCTGTGCAGCGCTGAATTTGATGTTGCAGACAAGGACGCGAACGATTTTGATAATAAGAGTCTTCACACTGGCGCACCGGAAAAATTTTCTGAATTAATTTTAAGGTTTCCTTAACGGCTCCGGCGCTGGGATAAGGTCCGAAGTAGAGGCCCCGCAGCTTTTTTGCGCCTCGATGAAAAGTAACGCGTGGAAAATCATGAAGACTGGAAATATAGATGTAGGGATACGATTTGTCGTCTCTAAGACAAATGTTGTACTTGGGCATATAGCGCTTGATGAGCTGACTTTCCAGTAACAGCGCTTCGCCTTCACTGTGGGTTACGGTGACTTCAATATCCGCAACATGGCTCACCATAGCCTGTTGTTTGGGAGACGCGGTTTGGCTTCTGAAATAGCTGGAAACCCGGTTTTTCAGATTTTTAGCCTTGCCAATGTAAAGCACTTCGCCTTTTTGATTGAGCATTTTATAAACGCCCGGGCGGGGGGTTAAGGTTTTCAGGAAGCCCTTAACGTCAAATTCATTAAAAGATGAGTCGCCTGTCACCGTTACTTGGATAGTTGTGCAATAGTTTGAAAAACATCGGAAAACATGGCTTTTGTTAACCGTTTTGTCTGGACGTTATAACGGCTGCAATGATAAGAATCAATCAATAGGCGGCCTGCTGGCAACGTATGTACTTGATTATGCCCAAACCGGGCCGCACTCGCTTTTAATCCGTATGCTTTAAGCACTGCCTGATGAGCGATCTGCCCCAAGGCCAGAATAATCGCTCGTTCTGATAACTGCTTTAATTCAGCAGCAAGGAATTGATTGCAGCGGTTGATTTCCTCGACGGTTGGCTTATTTTGCGGAGGTAAACATTTGACGGCATTGGTTATTTTGCAATTTTTGAGCACTAATCCATCACCAAGATGAGTCGATACAGGCTGATTGCTGTAACCAAATTCATACAATGCTTCATAGAGCAAAATACCCGCATAATCTCCGGTAAATGGCCGCCCGGTAGCATTGGCCCCATGCATGCCGGGCGCCAAACCGACAATCAATAATCCGGGGTTGCTATCTCCGAAAGGCGCCACGGGTCTTGCGTGATAAGCCGGAAACTTGCATTTGACATCGATCAGGAATTGATCCAGCCGATTACAGCTTTTACAGTCAGGATCAAACAAGAGAATCGAATCCATGCAAGGTTCGCCAGAAGTGATATCAGAGTTCACGCGTAGCGCTGAATTTAATATCAGGCCAGCGCTCTTCTGTCAGTTGCAAATTAACGCGACTGCTGGCCAGATAGACCAGGTAGCCTCCACCGTCTTCGGCTAAATTTTCGAAAGCTTTTTTCTTGAAGTCTTCCAATTTTGCCGGTTTATCTGAACTGATCCAGCGCACGGTGCTGATGGGGGAAGCATCATAAACACACTCGACATTGTATTCCGCTTTAAGCCGATAGGCCGTTACATCAAACTGTAAAATTCCGACCGCGCCCAAGATCAAATCATTATTCTTGAGCGGTTTGAATAACTGGGTAGCGCCTTCTTCGGTGAGTTGTATCAAGCCTTTTTGTAAGGCTTTGGCTCTTAGGGGGTCTTTTAGAACTACGCGTCTGAATAACTCGGGAGCAAAATAAGGAATACCGCCGAATTTGAGTATTTCACCTTGCGAGAACGTATCGCCCACTTGAATGGTGCCGTGATTATGCAACCCGATAATATCGCCAGGATAAGCTTCTTCGACGTTTTTTCTGGTATCGGCCTGGAAAGTGATCGCATTGGCAACCTGCACCTGTTTGCCGGTTCTAACATGAAATATTTTCATGCCTTTATCAAATTTGCCCGAACAAATGCGCAGAAAGGCAACACGGTCGCGGTGAGCGGGATCCATGTTAGCTTGCACTTTAAAAACAAAACCACTGAATTTGTTTTCTTCAGGTTTTACGATGCGCTGTTCAGACTGGCGCGGCCTCGGGGCCGGGGCAAATTCGGCAAAAGCGTCCAATAATTCCAGGATGCCGAAATTATTAATCGCGGAACCAAAAAATACCGGGGTGAGTCTTCCGTCCAGGTATTGTTCCAGATCGAATTCATGGCTGGCGCCTTTGACCAATTCGATCTCATCACGAAGCTCCTGGGCTTGATCATCCAGTAAAGCGTCCAATCTGGGGTCATCCAGACCTTTGATAACTTCAGCCTGAGCAATTTTTCCGCCATGCTGAGCGCTGAATAAATGAATTTCGTCCTTATAAAGATGATAGACGCCTTTAAATCGTTTACCCATGCCGATAGGCCAAGTCATAGGGGCGCATTTAATGTTGAGTACGCTTTCCACCTCATCCATCAACTCTATGGGTTCCCGCCCTTCTCTATCGAGTTTGTTGATAAATGTCAAAATGGGAGTGGTTCTAAGACGGCAAACTTCCATCAATTTGATGGTCCGGTCTTCAACGCCTTTGGCGACGTCTATCACCATCAACGCAGAATCCACAGCGGTGAGTGTCCGGTAGGTGTCTTCAGAAAAGTCCTCGTGCCCGGGGGTATCCAGAAGATTCAGAATACAGTTTTTATGCTCGAACTGCATGACCGATGTAGTCACAGAAATGCCCCGTTCCTTTTCCATCTCCATCCAATCGGAGGTCGCATGACGTGCTGCTTTTCGGCCTTTGACCGATCCGGCTAGCTGAATAGCACCCCCGAACAACAACAGTTTTTCCGTAATCGTCGTTTTACCCGCATCAGGGTGAGATATAATTGCAAACGCCCGCCGCCGCTCAAGTTCTGAAAGTGTTTCTGACATGTTTCAATAAAAAGACTACAAAAAAGCTGGCAATTATAACTTATTATCAATTACCGTATAGAATCAATGTAATGCGTTATTTACAGAGGAGAGCCCCATCATGCGATTAAACATTCTGACTACCCTTGCTTTTTTGGTCCTTGCAGGATGTTCCTCTCTTTATTACAGCGGACTTGAACAAATAGGCATCCCCAAACGTGAGGTAATGGTTCACCGGGTAGAAAAAGCGCGCGACACCCAACAGGAAACCAAAGAACAATTCAAATCAGCTTTAGCTCAATTTACCGCCATAACTCAATTTAAAGGCGGTGACCTGCAAGGCACCTATGAAAAACTGAATGCCGAATACGAAGCCAGTGCCGACAAAGCCAAAGAAGTTAACAAACGGATCAGTGAGATTGAAGACGTTTCAGGTGCTTTGTTTACAGAATGGGAACAAGAAATCACTCAATACAGCAGTCCATCGCTTAAAGCGAGCAGCCAGAAAAAATTGACCGTAACAAAGGCGCATTACCAACAATTGATTTCAGCCATGAAAAATGCAGAGTCAAAAATTCAACCGGTATTGATTGTATTTAAAGATCAGGTGATGTTTTTAAAACACAACCTGAATGCTCAGGCCATAGGCTCATTAAAAGGCGAATTAGGCAACATTAAATCGGATGTTTCATCTCTGGTCCTGTCTATGGAGAAATCAATTAATGAGGCCAACGCCTTCATCAAAACCATGGACGCTAAATGATTGGTTTTTCAGTCCTGCTCGCTTTTTATACGGAACACTTCACTTTCGGGTTTGTGTCCGCCAAAAGTTAACAATTTGATCAACATCCAAATCATCAGGACCTTCTCTCCATCCGGTGTAGTAGTCAACATCATTACTTTTTGGTTCGGGGTTGGGCCGATAGATCTGGACGCGTGTGGGAATAGGCGCCGCTTCACCTAAAACCAGCGCCTCGCCTCTTCCTAAAGAAGTCAGAATGTCGGTTAAATCACCTTCAGCTTCAGGAACCAAGCCGCGAATATACGCTTGGTCATCAGGGTTTGTCGTTCTTAAACAAATAAAAGTACTGCATTGAGAAAGCATGGTCTCCGACAGCTCGGTAGGCCGCTGGCTGATGACACCGATCGAGACACCGTATTTACGGCCTTCTTTGGCAATCCTTTCCATCATTTTTTTGGTGCCATCAAACTGACCGCCTTTTTCCCTCGGAATATAAGCATGTGCTTCCTCGCATATCAGCGTGATAGGAAAATCGCGGCGCTTAGGGTTCCAATAGTTAAACTCATAAGCTAATCGTCCCACCTGAGCTGAAACAGCAGGCCTGACATCGGTAGGAACTGAGCTTAGATCAACAACGGTAATATTCGCTTTGTTTTTTCCTAAACCAATGAACTGTCTTAGCAGATCAGGCATGGCGCCTGAATGATTGCATTTTTTGGGCTTAAGCAGAAAATCATAACGAACATCGTTAAAACGGCTTTGCATACGCACCAGAAACTCATCAAACTGGCCGAACAAGGCGCCTTTGGTTTTACCAAAATCTTTTCGTTCTTCATTGGCGTTTTTAAACTGCATATACAGTTCAGCCAGGGAAAAATAGATGGGGGTATCGATTGAAGCTGCGTTAAGCCCAATTTCTTTAGCTTCCTTTCGCTTGAGTTGCTGCAGAATTTCACGCATGAAAGCCATTTGCAACGATGCGCCTTTATCTTCCCGGTCAATAAATAAATCGATAAGTTCGGCATAAGTCATCATCCAGTAAGGCATTTCCATTTCCATCGCATCGACGTAATTCACCATTTCTTTGGGAAATGCTGACTGAACCTGACCTGCCTCATCTTTCCAGCAATATTCACCGTGCAGATCCAGCATGATCAGATGGGCCTTGGGCATGGCTCTGATGGTATGTTGAATCAAACTGGTTACGGTCCATGATTTTCCGGAACCGGACTGGCCAATGATCGCAAAATGGCGGCCGAATAAAGCCCTTGGGTCCAGGCTTAAATGGTAGTCCTTGTGATTAGCTAATTGGCCGATATAGAATTCATAAGACCTGAACTTGGAAAAGATGGCATTGATCTCTTTAAGGCCAACGGCATAGACTTTAGCGCCGGGAGTGGGATAATGCCTTACCCCTCGAATAAAGGTGCTGTCGTTCTGGATTTCCCCGACGGGAATCAGTGAAATATAACGGTCTGTATGCCGGACTCCGCCGCTGCTGTCAAAGCGGTCCTCTTCCCACATTTTATAAACAAGAGCAAGAACACTGATGTCTAACTGGCGAATGACGACATAAGAGCCTATATTTCCTGCCAATATACTTTCACCGTCAATGGTGATCAGAGGAATATCGGTTGAGTGATGCTCGGCCAGTCTGGCCTCCATGCCATCGCCTCGCACTTCGGATAAATAACCTATCAGAACACTGCTTGAGTCATGTTCGGACATTTGAGTACCTTTATAAAAAAACGTATTTTTTAGCATTAGTTGGGTTGGATGCTTTTTGCCACCCAACAATTAACGCCATGGCCTTGAAATGTTGGGTTGGCTACCGCCAACCGCAACCGACAGGGTGCATTTCCTTTGTTTTGTTGCACCGCTAAATAGGTACAAAAAAACATAGCTCAAGCTTAGTCGAGTTTGGTAAATTGCAAAGGTAACAGTCGTAGCAAGGGAGGCATTGGAGAGCTATTAATAAAAATCAGCTTTATTGAATTTTGATTTTTTACTCGGCGAAAGTCATGCTCAAGTTCGACATTAGTTACTTCGGGGCTTTAGTGGATAATTGATAGTGCGTAAAAATCAGTTAAACCCATCAGGTTTTTTCTATCCACTCGTAAATTTCTGTCAACGCAGGGTCGCACTTGCAGCAACTGGTACCGCACGAAGTTTCCAAAGGTATTTTTTTAATTTTACCTTTACTGATCCATTTACCCAGCATCCCCCGAATCGCGTCAGCATCCATATGAAAATGGTTGATCAAGTCGATAAGCGCTACCTTGCGCTGGACTTTAATGTAGTCTCTAAGATCTGACAGTATCACGGTTAACCTCCAGAGCACTGGTTTGATCGCTTTTTCTGCCATAAAGCCATAGCCCAAACAGAACGCAGCAAAACAGTGTGATTAAACCAAGAATCCAACTGAGTGAATAAGAGGGATTGCGGCTGAAAATTGCGATTTGATAAAAAACAGTGGCGCTCAGATAGGCAAGCCCGGTAGTCCAGAAGACCACAAATAACGTCCAGCCCAGATCGGTCTCCCGGTATATGGCGGCGGTTGCAGCAACGCAGGGAGCATAAAGCAATATGAACAATAAATAGGCAAAAGCGCCCGCTTTTCCATCGAAACTCGCTCGCATCGCTGTAAATGTTCTGGTATCGACTTCCTGCTCTGCAGATGCGTTCTCTATATCGCTAACATCGCCGATATTCAAGCCTAAAGGGTCTAATACGTTATCAGTCACATCTTTTAAATTAGTAGGAATTGTTAATAAAGCTTCAGTCAGCGCCTCTCCAAGATCAAAACCAACCTCGCTTTCTGTGTCTGCGTTTCCAGCGCCCATCTGGCTGTATAAAGCATCCAGTGTTCCGACAACCGCTTCTTTGGCCAGAATTCCGGTAAAAATTCCGACAGTGGCGGGCCAGTTTTCGTTGCTTATCCCCATAGGATGAAAAGCAGGTGTCAGCGCTTTACCAATCTCGCTTAATACCGATTTGTCCGTGTTCTCTTTGCCAAAACTGCCGTCAATCCCCAGCGCATTGAGAAAGTTAAGTACCAGCACCATGGGGACAATGACTTTTCCTGCATTAACGATAAATGCTTTTAATCTATCCCAGGTTCTTAAAAGAACACCACGTAAAGTGGGCATGTGGTAGGCGGGAAGTTCCATGATGAAAGGCGTTGAAGAGCCTTTAAAGAGGGTGTGACGCATAATTAAACCGGTCAGCACAGCGACTGTAATGCCAAACAGATACAGGCCAAAAACCAGGTTTTGTCCCCCTACCGGAAAAAATGCCGCAGCAAAAAGCGCATAAACAGGAAGTCTTGCGCCGCATGACATAAAAGGATTCATTAAATTGGTCAATATACGGTCGCGCTGACTATCCAAAGTGCGTGTAGCCATGATGGCCGGTACATTACAACCAAATCCCACAATCATCGGCACGAATGACTTTCCCGGTAATCCAATAAACCGCATGAATCGGTCGACAACAAAAGCCGCTCTCGACATATAGCCGGAATCTTCCAGTGCCGATAAAAAAAGAAATAAAAATCCGACAATCGGGATAAAAGTCGTTACAACCTGGACGCCGCCCCCTACGCCATTGGCAAGTAAAACGATGAGCCATTCAGGCCAGTTCATGCTGTTTAACACGGCCGTCAGCCCATCAACTAGAAATGCGCCGGATAATTGATCAAAAAAATCAACAAATGCACTACCTATGTTAATGGTAAACATAAACATAGCGTACATAACCAACAGAAAGATGGGTATGCCCAGAAAGCGATTAAGCACTACCCTATCGATTACATCGGTTGTATGCCGATTGATTTGGTTTTTTCGTGTAACACAAAGTTGCGTGATTGTATTGACAAATCCATAACGGGCATCTGCCGCTAAAATATCAATTTCATCATCGGTCTCGCTTTCAACGTGTCTTTGCAGTTCGATAACGTGTTGTGTCAGATTATTTCCGGCAATTGCTTTGGCTAAAGTGTCATCTTCCAAAAGCCGAATTGCCAGCCATCTCAAATCACAACCTGCCTGAGAAGCGGCATCACTTAATCGGATGGAAATTTTACTGATGGCTTGTTCTAGAGCCGGTGCGTACTCAATTAGGACGAAAGGTATTGGTTTGGCTGAGGCTGAACGGATAATTTCTTGCTTTAACTGCAAAAGCCCCTGACCCTGCGCCGCACTAATTGGCACCACAGGGCAGCCGATTTGCTCAGAAAGGGTATCGATATCTATCGTTAGACCACGCTCTTTAAGAGCGTCCATCATGTTGAGCACCAAAATCATCGGTACTTTCATCTCAATCAATTGAGAGGTTAAATAAAGATTTCTTTCAATGTTTGAAGCATCAACAATATTGATAATTAAATCAGCTTCATGAGAGGCTACAAAATCTCTGGCCACTTTTTCATCCAGAGCGACCTGATCGTCAGCGGCTTCTAATGAATAGGTTCCAGGCAAATCGACTAATTCAATTTGTTTGTTATCAAAAAAGAACTCGCCGGTTTTTTTCTCTACAGTAACGCCGGGCCAATTGCCTACATGCTGCCTAGCGCCTGTTAAAGCATTGAACAGTGTCGTCTTACCGCAATTTGGATTGCCGACTACGCCAACTACAAAATCAGCTTTCATTAGAGTTTCTCGATAAATAAAACCGAAGCTTCGTCTCTACGCAAGGTAAGAGAGAAGCCGCGTAATTTAATTTCAATAGGATCACCCATCGGAGCAAACCGCGTCACACTGAATTCTGTTCCGGGTGTAAGGCCCATAGCCAACAATTTTTTCCGGTAGGCTTTTGAAGTTTTATCAAATCCAACGACACGGCCTGAATCACCTGTTGTTAGGTTCTTCAAACTTAAAGTCATATTGATCTACTCCGTGTAAGTACTCACATGTTACAAAAAATTATTATTAATAATAATTCTCATTTGATAGCAATATAACATACATGCAAATGCTGTCAAATTTAACCTGTTTGAGATTCTTTTAATGGGGGATGAGAGAGTTGAGCCTGATAAGTTTACTTGTCGGAAAACTTATTCAGTTTGGAGTTTTGAGATTTTAATTTGAATATTTCGTTTGCAGCGACCAAGTATCCAATAAGAATGCCGGCAAACAACTCTATGGTGAGAGCTACAACGAGAGGAAGAGAGATGCTAAAGAAAAATAAATTGATCTCTACCCATTGAAAATTAAGTATCGAAAAAATCAACGCAACAGAAAAAATTAATATAAAAACAATGGCGACTATTAGTTTCATTTAATTTATTACTGTACCGCGCTGATTTAATGATTAATCGACAATATTGCATTTTTCCCGCGATTCATCAACACGATCGCGAAGTTCCTTCCCTGGTTTAAAATGGGGAACATATTTCTTTGGCAAGGCGACAGAATCACCCGTTTTGGGGTTTCTTCCCATTCTTGCGTCACGCTCATGCAAGGAAAAGCTGCCAAATCCCCGAATTTCAATTCTTTCGTTTGAGGCCAGTGAAAGACTCATTTGTTCAATTATACACTTGACTGCCAATTCAACGTCTTTGAGAGCCAAATGAGGTTGTTGTTTGGCAAGCGCTTCAATTAGTTCCGATTTTGTCACATTCTGTCCTGCGAAGATGAATAAAATCAAAGGGTGTGCAATAGCTGCACACCCGTATCCTTATTGCGATTATTTTTCCATTTGTTTAAAAATATCACCCAATGTCGGCGTGCCTGCCGCTTGCTGGGTGTAATCTTTAATTGCCTCGGATTCTTCGTCCTGATCTTTGGCTTTTATGGAAAGTGAAATAGTTTTGCTTTTCTTATCGATGCCGATAAATTTAGCTTCTATTTTTTCACCTTCTTTCAGGAATGTACGCGCATCTTCAACTCTGTCGCGTTGAATTTCTGATGCTCTCAAGTAGCCTTCAACATTGTCGGCCAGCATGATTACCGCGCCTTTAGCATCAACTTCTTTGATAGTACCCAATACCAAGCTGCCTTTCTCGTTAGAGGCCAGGAAGTTTTGGAAAGGGTCTTGCTCTAATTGCTTGATGCCTAAAGAAATGCGTTCGCGCTCTGCATCGACAGCCAAGATAACAGTCTCTACATCATCACCTTTTTTGTAATCGCGAGCTGCAGCTTCAGTATCATCTGTCCATGAAATATCAGACATATGAACCAAACCATCGATGCCGCCATCCAGTCCAATGAAAATACCGAAGTCAGTGATTGACTTGATTTTTCCAGTGATTTTGTCGCCTTTGTTATGAGTTGCAGCAAATTCATCCCATGGATTGGTTTTGCATTGCTTCATACCAAGAGAGATGCGACGACGCTCTTCATCGATTTCAAGGACCATCACTTCGACTTCATCGCCTAACTGCACAACCTTGGAAGGATTGACGTTCTTGTTGGTCCAATCCATTTCTGAAACGTGAACCAGACCTTCTACGCCCTCTTCGATTTCGATAAAGCAACCGTAATCAGTCAAGTTATTAACTTTTCCGAATACACGGGTACCGGCAGGATATCTGCGTGCGATGTTTTGCCATGGATCTTCACCCATTTGCTTCATGCCTAAAGAAACCCGGTTTTTTTCTTTATCAAACTTCAGGACTCTAACTTGAATTTCTTGACCAATTTCTACGCATTCAGACGGATGACGAACACGACGCCAAGCCATATCGGTAATGTGTAACAAGCCATCAATGCCGCCCAAATCAATAAATGCACCGTAGTCAGTCAGGTTTTTAACAACGCCGGTAACAATTGCGCCTTCGCTCAGCGTTTTAAGCAATTCTTCTCTTTCTGCGCTGTACTCTTTCTCAACGACTGCACGGCGAGACAAGACGACGTTATTGCGTTTTTGATCAATCTTTATGACCTTGAATTCCAAGTCACGATTTTCAAGGAATGTAGTGTCACGAATAGGTCGAACATCAACCAAAGAACCCGGAAGAAACGCCCGCAATGCGCCGACTGATACTGTAAAGCCGCCACGCACTTTTCCGGTGATACGGCCCGTAATGGTCTTATCATCTGAAAATGCAGATTCCAACTCACCCCAGGCTTTGTTTTTCTTAGCTTTGTCACGAGAAAGAAGAGTAGAACCTAAACCGTCTTCAAACAAATCGAGGGCGACTTCAATTACATCGCCTACTTCAACTTCCAAATCACCATCGGCATTCAAGAACTGCCATTTTGGAATGATACCCTCAGATTTGGCTTGAGTGCTGACAATAACGAATTCATTTTCGATATCGACTACGGTACCCATTAACATAGCACCAGGACGCATTTCGGTCTTGGCTAAACTTTCTTCAAATAAATCAGCAAAGCTTTCGCTCATTATCTTCTTTCCCAAGCTTGTTTTATCTTTACAAGCTTATATTTTTTATCAAAGTTAAGAAAAACCGCCTATATTTAGCGGCAACCATTTTTATTACTCAAGGGATAAGTGCAAGCACTTCAGCGATAACTGATTCAATGCTCATACTTGAAGAGTCGATCAAGACAGCATCCTCTGCTATTATCAACGGCGCTGATGCGCGTTCGCGATCCCTACGATCACGCTCTTCTATCTCACAAGTAATCTGCGCAAGGTTAGCATCAATTCCTTTCTCTTTCAACTGTTTATAGCGCCTTAATGCTCTTTCATCGGCACTTGCCGTTAAAAAAACCTTAGTTGTTGCTTCCGGAAAAACAACAGTCCCCATATCTCTGCCATCAGCAACCAATCCGGGCAATACCTTAAAATCTCTTTGTTTTTGAAGTAAAACCCGTCTAACTTCAGGCCATGCAGCAACGATGGAAGCTGATTTAGCGGTCGATTCAAGTGACAACAACTGTGTAATATTCTCACCGTTCAAAAAGACAGTTAATTCATCGCCACAATCAAAAGCCAGCACCATTTTCTCAGCAACAGCTGCCACCGAGGATTCATTGTTGATATCGATTCCTGCAACCGAAGCGGCTATTGCCAAGGACCGGTATATAGAGCCACTGTCAAGATAATTCCAATTCAACTTTCTGGCCACGGCACGGCTTACCGTGCCTTTTCCCGCCCCACTTGGACCGTCTATTGTTAACACCGGAACTGTCATGACGCTTGCTCGCTGATCAGTTTAAGGCCCAGCTTGGTTGCTATGCTGACAAACTCAGGAAAGGAGGTGTTTACATTCTCACAATCCTCAATCACGATTGGCCCGCTCGCTTTAAGTCCTGCAATGGAAAATGCCATCGCGATTCTATGATCCCCATGAGAAATCACCGTGCCCGCGCCTATGGTTCCACCCTGGATAATCATGCCGTCGGCGGTCGGTTCAGCATCGATGCCGAGAATTTGTAAACCATCCGCCATAACTTGAATACGATCAGATTCTTTGACTCTTAGTTCTTCTGCACCGGATAAACGTGTTTGCCCTTGTGCGCAAGCGGCGGCAACAAATAAAACAGGAAACTCATCAATTGCAAGAGGAACCAATTCCTCGGGTATATCAATGCCGGTTAAAGGGCTTGAAACCACATGCAGATCAGCTACCGGCTCTCCGCCAACGATACGTTCATTGAGAACCTCAATCTTGGCTCCCATCAATCTGAGTATATCAATAACACCTGTTCGAGTTGGATTGATGCCGACATGACGCAGGATAATATCCGAATCAGAAGCGATTGAAGCACCCACCAAGAAAAAAGCAGCGGAAGATATATCACTGGGCACGTCGATATCATTGGCAGTCAATGATCCTTTTGCACTGATTGAAACTTTAGAACCGTGTTTTTCGACCGGATATGAAAAACCGCTTAGCATCCGTTCAGTATGATCGCGTGTTGGCGCGGGCTCGGTAACCGAGGTTATCCCCTCCGCGTACATACCGGCCAATAGCAGGCATGACTTGACCTGGGCGCTTGCCATGGGCATTTGGTAATCAATACCTTTGAGTTTGCCCGCCTGGCCTTTTATCTTGAGCGGTGCCGTCCCTTTTTCCGTTGTTTCAATCTCGGCGCCCATTTCAGCCAAAGGCTCCGTAACCCGTTTCATGGGTCTTCCTGAAAGCGATTTATCACCGGTTAATTCGGAATCAAATGCCTGTCCTGCCAGCAAACCCGACAGCAAGCGCATTGAAGTACCCGAATTGCCCAGATACAAAGGCTTTTGAGGTGCGGTTAGGCCGTGTTTACCTACACCCCAGATAGTCAGCTCGCCGTCTTTCGGTCCTTCAATTCTGACGCCCATGTCACGGAATGCCTGCAAGGTAGCTAAAGCATCTTCAGCCTGAAGAAATCCTTTAACGTGAGTTATGCCTTCAGCCAGTGACCCCAGCATGATGGATCGATGAGATATTGACTTGTCTCCGGGAACTCTTGCACTACCATTAAGACTTCCACCGGGCTGAACTATAAAAGTAACTGTTTTAGACATATTAATTATTATTAAACTGATCAAGAAAGCGTTGCCTGGCGTGCCTGGCATACGTGAAGGTTTCAAGAAGTTGCTGACTGTCATTGGTGTCTAACGCCAGCGCCAAAGAATTAAGCTCGTGTTTCAATTGCTCAATTAAAGGCAGCAACTGGTTTTTATTGGCGAGACTGATGTCCAGCCACATAGTCGGGTCGCTGGAAGCGATACGCGTAAAATCTTTAAACCCACCCGAAGCAAATTTAAAAATTTCGACTTGCTCATCCTTGCGCCCCAGCATGTGAACCAGAGCAAAAGCAAGCAGATGAGGAAGATGGCTGGTTGCAGCAAGCACAGCATCATGGTGTTCAACATCCATGACGGATATCATCGCCCCAAGTTTCTCCCAGAATACCTGGACTTTAGCCAACGAATCAGGATGAGTATCTGCTCCAGGAGTTATGATTAAGCGCTTATTTTTAAACAAATCGGGCAAAGAAGCTTTTACACCGCTTTGCTCGGCGCCCGCGATTGGATGAGCCGGGACAAAATTGACCGGAACATGACCAAATATTTCAACTGCGGCAGCAACGACATTTGCTTTTGTGCTACCTACATCGGTATAGACGGCAGATTCTGACCAAACGGGTTTCAGCATTGAAAGTACCGATTTGATACTGCCGACCGGTGTTGCAATCACGACAAGGTCCACCTGCTCAACGGCTGATTGAATATCAAAAGAATATCGATCTATTACTTTGAGCTGCAAACCCTGTTCAAGGTTTTCCTTGTCATCAATACGGCCAAATCCGACGATATCCGAACATAGGCCTTGTTCTCTGGCGGCTCTTGCGATGGACCCACCAATGAGCCCGACGCCGATAATGCAAATCCGGTTAAACATGCGCCAAAATAGACGCTAGGGCATCGAGAAAAATATGATTCTCAGTCTGAGTACCAATGCTGATTCTCAGATGATTGGGCATTTCGTAATTGGCTACCGGCCTGACAATCACTCCTTTGTGTAATAAAGCCTGATAGATCGCTTCGCCCGATTGCTGTAAATCAACCGATACAAAATTACCTGCCGAAGGGATCCAGTCCAGCTTCAGCTTCCGAAAACCATCAAGCAATTGCGCCATGCCCTGGTGGTTATTCAACACGGTTTTCTGTAGATGTTCGTGATCATTAAGGGCTGCTTCGGCGGCCGCAAGTGCCAGCATGTTATTATTGAAAGGCTGGCGCACGCGATTTAATAAATCCGCTATCACCGCACTGGAGCATCCATAGCCTATCCGCAAACCCGCCAATCCATAAGCCTTGGAAAAAGTCCGAGTAACGATGAGGTTGGGGTGGCGATCAAGCCATTCAAATGAATTCGCCTGATCTTCAGTTGCTATGAATTCAAAGTAAGCTTCATCAAGCACACAGATGACTGTTTTAGGCAAATCGCTGATAAACGATTCCAACTCATTGCCGGCCAAAAGAGTGCCCGTTGGATTGTTGGGGTTGGCAATAAAGACGACCCGGGTTCTGTCAGAGATCGCTTGGCGTATTGCATCCAGGTCATAACCGTATTGTTTTGCAGGGACTATGACAGCCTTGGCTCCTACCGCTTGAGTTACGATGGGATAGACTGCAAAGGCATGCTGTGAAAATACCACTTCATGCTCAGGCGAGACAAAGGTTCGGGCAATCAATTCGAGCAATTCATTTGAGCCATTACCCAATGTGATTTGTCTGGCGTCGATATTAAACTTTGATGACAAGGCCTGTTTTAAATTGAATCCGTTACCATCCGGATAAAGCGCCAAGTCTTTCAGTGTTCCCTGAATTGCAGCGATTGCAAGAGGACTGGGTCCTAACGGGTTTTCATTGGAGGCGAGTTTAATGATATTGGTCAGACCCAATTCACGTTCAAGCTCTTCAATGGGTTTTCCGGCTTTATAGGGAATCAGCTGTTGAACACCGGGTAACGCTAATTGATAAATAGGATCGCAATTCATTTTGGATGGGGTTAATTTCGGGGATTTGAATTAAAAAAGGAAGAAGGCTGCTTTAAATGACCGCTTTAGGGTAAGAGCCTAGCAACTTAATCATACTGACGCGGTGTTTCAACGTATCCAGCGCCTTGGTCACTTTATCATCTTCCGCATGCCCATCAATATCGATGAAGAAAACGTAATCCCACAAGCCCTGTCGAGAAGGCCTTGATTCGATATGCAGCATGCCTATGTCGTATTCAGCAAAGGGCTCTAGAACCCGGTAAAGCGCCCCGGGCTGATTGCCGGTAGAAATGAGTAATGATGTTTTATCATTACCGGTTGATTGCGAGGTTTGGTGACCAATGATAATAAACCGGGTCGTATTGTTTGACTCGTCCTCAATGTTTTGTTTGATAATATTCAAACTGTAGCGCTCGGCTGCCGCCATACTGGCAATGGCGGCTTTGGACTTATCATTGGCAACCAGTTGAGCAGCCTCACCATTACTGTTCACCGCAGTCAGCTTGGCGCCCGGAATATTGTCATCCAGCCACTGACGGCATTGGGCCAATGATTGTTGATGCGCCATGACTTCTGTGATGCCGTTTACGTCTTGACTCAGGCCAATCAAATTTTGATGCACTCTGAGCTCCACTTCACCGCAAATATGGACAGCTGAATTAATGAAGCGGTCAAGCGTGTGGTTGACAATTCCTTCTGTTGAATTTTCAACGGGTACCACACCAAATTGGCAGTGTTCATTCTCAACCAGGTTGAAAATTTCACCGATGGTTGAAGTGGCTAAAGTATTGACTGCATGACCGAAATGCTTGATTGCGGCTTGCTGGGTAAACGTGCCTTCAGGCCCCAGATAGGCAACATCGAGGGGTTTTTCCAGCGCCAAACACGAAGACATGATTTCGCGAAAAAAACGAACCATTGTCGTGTCGCTTAACGGACCGGTATTTAATTCTTTGACACGGCGTAAAACCAGGGCTTCCCGGTCAGGCCTATAAAAACAGCCGTCCTCCCCTTGGGCAATTTTGGTTTTAGCCACTTCAATTGCACATTGGGCCCGTTGATTGATCAAGCTTAATATTTGCTCATCAAGCGCATCAATTTGGGCTCTTAATTCTGAAAGGGGAGTAACGGCATTCATGGTTTTAATCAGCCATATGTCTTTTCAAAGGTTTTCATAAAGTCGATCAACGCATCTACACCTTCATCGGGCATGGCATTGTAAATACTGGCTCGCATGCCGCCAACAGAACGGTGACCTTTCAATTCGGCCAAACCTTCAGCTTCAGCTTCAGCCAGGAATGTCTTGTCAAGATCCGGATTGCTCAAAATAAAAGGCACGTTCATTCGTGAACGAAATGCCGGATCCACGGGGTTGCTAAACAAACTTGACTGATCGATTGCCTGATAAAGCCGTGCCGATTTAGCAATGTTTTTAGATTCTACAGCGGCTATTCCACCTAATGACTTTAACCACTTCAAGACCAAACCAACCAAGTACCAGTTGTAGCTTGCCGGGGTATTCAACATGGATTTGTCTTTATCCTGCACCGCATAATTAAATACGTCGGGCAACTTTTTGTCGACAGTGCCGATTAAGTCGTCTCTAACAATAACGACAGTCACACCGGCAGGACCCATATTTTTTTGAGTTCCCGCATAGATCAAGCCAAATTGGCTGACATCAACCGGACGCGAAAGAATATTGGACGACATATCCGAAATCAGAGGTAATCCTTTGCTGTCGGGTATAAAAGGAAACTCCACGCCATGAATGGTTTCATTGGAGGTGTAATGCAGATAAGCCGCATCCGTATCGATAGCCCAGCCGGAAGGATCCGGAATGGTTTTGAAACCGCTTTGTTCCGAGGTGGCCGACACGATGACATCGCAAAAACGGCCCGCATCTTTTATAGCCTTGGTAGACCAGGCTCCGGTATTGATGTAACAGGCTTTGGTATTGCCACGCAATATATTCATGGGTATGAACGAAAACTGCCCGGTAGCTCCACCCTGCATAAACAATACTTTATAATTGTCAGGGATGCCCATCAGTTCTCTTAAGTCGGCTTCCAATTCCGCTGCAATCGCAGAAAAATGCTTGCCGCGATGGCTCATTTCCATGACGGACATGCCGGTTCCCTGCCAATCGAGCATATCTTCCTGAGCTTGCTTTAAGACAGCTTCAGGAAGAATTGAGGGACCTGCACTAAAGTTATAAATTCTCTTCATTTTCTTCTTCTCCGGTATTAAATTCGTCTTCTAGGGTTTCATCCTCGGCCAGTCCTTCTATACGATCCACACCCACTACTTTTTCATTTTTATCAAGACGAATAACCGTAACACCTTGTGTATTTCTTCCGACAACTGAAATTTCATCAACCCGGGTTCTTACCAGAGTTCCCGCGTCCGTAATCAGCATGATTTCATCCTGGTCCGAAACCAAAACAGCACCCACAACATCGCCATTGCGTTCAGACGTCTGGATGGCAATAAGCCCCTGACCGCCGCGTTTATGACAGGTAAATTCTTCAATTCGAGTCCGCTTGCCATAGCCGTTCTCGCAAATATTAAGCACTGTTCCTTCAGCTGCAACAATCAAAGAGATGACTTTTTGTCCCTCTTGCAAACGAATACCTCTGACACCCGACGCCGTTCTGCCCATTGAGCGCACATCCGTCTCATTGAAACAGACCGCCTTGCCGGTGCTGCTGAAAAGCAATACGTTTTGCTTGCCATCGGTTACTGCCACGCCGACCAAGCGATCACCCTCGTGTAAATCAATGGCGATTTTACCGTTGGCACGTTGACGCTCGAATTCATTTAATGGCGTCTTCTTGACGGTTCCTGCCGATGTCGCCATAAAAATGAATTTATCGGCACTGAATTCACGGATCGGCAAAATGGCATTGATAGTTTCGCCCGCTTCCAAAGGTAATAAATTGACAAACGGCTTGCCTCGAGAAGCGCGACTGGCCACGGGAAGATTGTAGACTTTAAGCCAATAGACCTTGCCAAGAGATGAGAAACACAAAATGGTGTCATGGGTATTGGCCACGATGAGCTTGTCAATAAAGTCCTTTTCCTTGGTTGCCGTCGCCGATTTGCCTCGGCCACCCCGTCTCTGCGCTTTGTAGTCGGTCAATGGCTGAGACTTGACATAACCCTCATGAGACATCGTTACGACGACATCTTCTTCGGTAATGAGATCTTCATCGCTCAGGTCAAGATGGTCCTGCAGAATTTCTGTTCTTCGCGCATCGGCATATTCATCCTTGATGGCGACCAGTTCTTCCCTGATCACTTCCATCAGCCTGATATCGCTGTTCAAAATGGCCAGATACTCATCAATCAACTTCAATAATTCCTTATATTCATTGACTATTTTCTCCTGCTCCAGCCCGGTCAGACGGTGCAGGCGCAAATCGAGAATCGCTTGGGCTTGGGCTTCAGACAGCCGGTAATAGCCATCGGACAAGCCAAATTCAACAGGCAAATCTTCGGGTCTTGAACGGTCGGCATCGGCCCTATCCAATAAGGCAATAACGAGACCGGCTTGCCAGGTTCTGGATAATAAACCGGCTTTTGCTTCTGCAGGATTATTAGAGCTTTTGATCAGCTCGATCATTTCATCGATATTAGCAAGCGCGATGGCAAGCCCTTCAAGCGTATGGGCTCTTTCCCTTGCTTTACGAAGATTAAAAATCGTTCTGCGGGTAACAATTTCGCGGCGGTGATCGATGAAGGCAACCAGAATTTCTCTGAGACTCATGCAGTGGGGCCGGCCGTCAAACAATGCAACCATGTTGATGCCAAACACCGTTTGCATTTGAGTTTGTTTGTACAGATTATTCAAGACGACTTCAGCAACTTCTCCGCGCCTAAGTTCCACTACCATGCGCATGCCGTCTTTATCTGACTCATCTCTCAATGCAGAGATACCTTCCAACTTGCCTTCCTTGACCATTTCAGCAATTTTTTCGAGCAATTTCGCTTTGTTGACCTGGTAAGGCAGTTCTGAAGTGATGATTGCCTGGCGTCCGCCGTCGCCGATATCTTCAAAATGGCAGCGCGCGCGCAAATAGACTTTGCCTCGCCCTGTCATATAAGCGCTTCTTATTCCGGCAGCGCCATTAATAAACGCTGCAGTAGGAAAATCCGGCCCCGGAATATAGTGCATTAACTCGGTAATCGTAATGTCAGGCTGGTCGATTAAAGCCAAACAGGCACTGACCACCTCGCCCAGGTTATGGGGAGGAATGTTGGTCGCCATGCCCACTGCGATACCGGCCGAGCCATTTATCAGTAATGTGGGAACCCGTGTGGGTAAAACCTGAGGTTCGGATTCGGATTCGTCATAGTTGGGAATAAAGTTGACCGTCTCTTTATCCAGATCGGCCAGTAATTCGTGGGCAATTTTAGACATGCGTACTTCCGTGTAACGCATGGCCGCCGGCGAGTCACCATCCACCGAACCGAAATTGCCTTGCCCGTCGACCAACATATAACGCATTGAAAAAGGTTGCGCCATACGAACTATCGTATCGTAGACAGCCGTATCGCCATGAGGATGGTATTTACCTATAACGTCACCGACCACACGAGCCGACTTTTTATACGGTTTGTTCCACTCATTTCCGAGAACGCTCATGGCATAAAGCACACGGCGATGCACTGGTTTAAGTCCATCTCTGACGTCCGGCAAGGCTCGACCCACGATTACACTCATCGCGTAGTCGAGGTAGGACTGCTTCATCTCGTCTTCAAGATTGACAGGAATTATTTCTTTGGCAAAGTCTGACATGATTCCGTTTTATTTATAATAAATGCCTGACAAACTGAAGTTTGCAAACATAGTTTCCATATTGTTAATAATTAAATGCATAGAAATGCAATTTTGCTTATTACAAACACTTAAAAAGCGCGCATTGTATCAAATTGTCTTTGCTGAGTCGAAGCTTACCTATTCAATTCAGCGGCAGGGGGTCCGATGATAAAGTCTAACCGTTCATGAAAGTCCTGCATTCGCCCCGTAAAATGAAAGTAATAGGTGTTAAGGAGAGAGCGGTCACTCGCCCGACAGGACGCCGTGAATACGTCCATGTAGGCTTGACGGCGGCTCCCTGCCGCCGACACCAGTCGATCGAGCAACCGCTCCCTCTTCGGTTCGTGTACATTCACGGTAACTGTAATAAAAAGGCGGATTAACAAAAAACTTCGTTTAGAAAGGCCAGTAAGCTTTGCCAGGAACGTTTGTCGGCAATCTTGTTATAGACCGTGCCAAAGCCAGGATCATTGGCAACGGGATTGGTAAAAGCATGCATGGTATGACCGTAGGTATGAATTTGCCAATCTGCGCCGGATTCGGTCAATTCCGTCTCCAAAGCAAGAACATGATCAACCGGTACCATAGGGTCGTCATTACCGTGTAAAACCAACACTTTGGCAGTGATCTTTTTTGTTGGTAAGGGCGAAGGAATCAACAAACCATGAAAACTAACCACACCGGCGATGTCTGCACCACTTCTCGCCAAATCCAACGCACATAATCCACCAAAACAAAAGCCAATGGCGGCAATGCGTTTTTCATCAGCCCAAGGCAATAACTTTACGGCACTCAAAGCCGCTAAAATTCGCTTTTGCAGTAAAGCCCGATCTTCCATAAAAGGCTGCATCAATTTTGCATTTTCTTCGGGTCCGGAACCTCTTTCGCCCTTACCGTACATGTCGACTGCAAATCCCACATAGCCTAATTCAGCCAATTTTCTGGCTTTTTCGGCGACAAACTCATCACGCCCGCCCCATGCGTGACAAATCAACACAACCGGCCGCTGCCCTTTCAATGCGTCATCAACTGCAAAATAGGCTTCTAAAAGAATGTCATCATCAAGGTAACCTAAAGTGTTAGAAACGATAGCCATATCAATTCCTCAGGGCGTAATAAAATCGTAGGTCACCACTTTTTTGACCAAAGGCTGTAACTTTTCGTGCAGAATTTGCTTATGTTTCGGGTGCGCCAAATAGGCATCCAATGCCTGCTTGTCTTTTAAGGTGACCGTCACTGCAACGTCGAAACTATCATCGGCTATAGGTCTTCCGCTAGGAGCAACAACGCCGGTATGCCGGGCGATGATGCCGGGCAGATCATTCAAGCGTTTGCTTTCCTCTATATAATGCGCTCTGTTGTCTTCATTGCCGGGTTCTTTTAACCAGACAATCACGACATGCGTTATAGGCTTGGAAATTTCGGCTAACGAAATTTCAGAATGGAACACAACAACTGCTAAAAAAAACCACTTAATCAAGTTCATTTATCCTCCAATTGAGTTCTAATCGAATTCAGAAAGCCAAGCGAGGCCTCTTCAACCAAATCGAGCACTTTCTCAAAACCAAATCGGCCTCCATAGTAAGGATCAGGCACTTCCTTGACATTTAAATGCGGCGCAAAATCCAAAAAATAATGAATTTTAGATTTGTGATGCTCAGGACAAGCCCCTTTTAAAAGGGAGTAATTATCGCTATCCATAGCCAAAATGTAGTCAAACCTGTCAAAGTCGGACAGCACGACTTTTCTGGCTCTGAGGTGATGTAACTCGATGCCTCGCTCTTTTGCAGATTTTTGTGATCTGAGATCGGGCTCTTCTCCCTCGTGATACGCATGCGTTCCAGCTGAATCTATTTCAAAAACATGACTCAAATTTTCATCTTTAACGAGTTTTGTAAAGACCCCCTCAGCCGTAGGTGACCGACAAATGTTGCCCATGCAGACGAAGAGAATCTTAATTTTATTCATATAAATCAACAATTTAACTATATACTTCACCCGAAAAATACACCACAAAATAGCCTATTGCGGCCCTATAAAAAACAATATGTTACGCAGTTATTTTGGGGCGGAAAATCGGTTCCTTCTTCTATTATAAGAGAAGACTAATCCATTCAAAACAAACTTTGTTACAGCTCGCTCAAATGTATTAATCCACACTCATATCTTCGGGCATATTATCGATATAGTTGCTTTGTCTATTCGCTGGCGAGACTGTCCGGATTGCAGACCAGAGCATCAATCTATCTCGCCAATAACATCCGATACTTCGAATTTGAGTTGTTGCGTGCCTCCGGCCTAGCCGCGAAAAGTGCCAGTTTTCCCAGTAGGAACTGCACGAAGTGCCACGCCACAGTCTTAGCGGCGGATTCTGTCCACTTAATAGTTTGGATAATTTGCAATTGCCAAGCATATAAAAACGCTGATTAGCACGGCAATGGTTGGAATGATTGGCAGCGGTACCGGAATTGGACAAATGAGCCACAATACAATCATGCAGCTTAGCGCCAGTAGCATATGCGCAGAAGTGTTATAAATCGGAGGGACTGGAGAACTAAAGGTTTCGAATTTCAATCGACGCTCAAATACGCCGGCGACAAAGCCCATGGCAATCGGCACCCCCAACCAAATTCCCCACTTTGATAATATGACCATACGCAAAGCGAGGCTATAAGCCTGAAGTTTTACCGATGCAGCCCAATCACCAGGAATATCTGCGATCGCTTCTCCGATACGATCGCCACTGTTCCTGAATTTATCAGAATCATCATGCCGATCTCTGAATTCATTAGCAAAAGCAGTGACAGCGGTTAGGTTTCTCTTATATAAATCAATCAGCTCTTGATTTATTGTTTCTTTGTTACCCAAAATGTTAATCGCCGCATTGTAATCAGCCCTGATGTACTCGGATATTGTTTTAGGGCTCAGTAATGCCGGTAACGCCAATGGGGTGAAAAACATGATCATGAGCCATATCAGGAAGTGTTTCCCCATCGGTTTTATTCCAGCAAGCCTGCCAATTTCAGCTCATTCATCGTAAACACCCTCGATGCACAGAGCAATTGACTCTGAGCGCTCCTAAAGGCATTGTGCGGCTGATTAACCCATGTCAATTCTTCGCTGGTTGTCGATTTCACGATTTCATCCAAGTATCCCTCAATGCTTGGATCGTAAATTGTCCACAGGCCACTACGTTTGATCATGAGCGTCAAACCAAGGCACTGAACCAATTCGGCCGAAACTCGGGTGATAAATGCTTTTTGTTCAGTCAGGTCGTTGTTATCTCTTGAGATAGATTTTTCAGCCTCCGCAAAGCCAGCGTCGAGACAATTAACCAACAAACTTTCACCGCCTTTCCTATGGTCTGGCCAATACAATGTCAACAATGAGGTTAATCGCTGGGAAGCTTCCCGAAGATTAGGCCATCTCGCAAATAATTCCTGAGAGCTGGGATAGCGCTTCGTTGCCCTGCAGGCCTTCTTCATTTCAATCGAAGCGGATTCAAGCGGATGTGGTAAAGGTTTTTTCAAAAAAATTATTTCGGCTGACTGATCATGCATGTTTTTAATCCTAATGGGTAATGATGGGCAGTCGTCCCTTGATGACCCTGCCGCCGGCGATTGATGCGATGTAGTGAAAGTTGGGCAGATGCCCGAGAAGATGTTGCGGGAATAAGTCATGCTCACCGAAGCTCAATGATTGGCCACTGTTTCCAGAATAATTGATGATGTTTTCGGCCGAATTAACCGCGCTTGACATATTTTGTTGCACGGTTTTGATATAGGTTTGTCCAAATGTTTCCACAACAAATTGTTGGGTGTCGCCATCCTTGATCCGGAGCGTGATAAGGTTATTGCAGTTGCCGACGACCTGTCTTGCTCTTGCCTCGTCTCCCAGCCTGGCAACAATATCAGGTAACGTTTGTGTCGCCATGACAACCTGAAACCCTGCGCCACGGCCTTTATTAAGTATTTGGATGAAAGGCAAATTGACGACTTCGGCCGCCTCATCGACAAACATGGAGATTCGTCCTGGCTTTTTCCCGCTGTTGTAGATCATCCCGGCCACGGATGCGAAGTCAGCCAAAACTATCGAGCCAATTGCTGAAGAAACAATGGAATCCGATAAGGAATCTAGCCCTACGTATAAAACATGCTTGCCGGAAATGATCGTTGATGTATCAAATATCTGTCGGGAATCGCGGGTGTCATCTTCATTTGGTGACAAAAGTTCGCCCAGGTCTCCAGATGTCAACATGTTTAGCACGGGGATAAGAGAGGCAATCATCTTCGAAAAATGAAGCCGATTGTGTTCGACAAGCGACAACAATCCATCGATCCCTTCAGAACCATTGGGCCCGTTACTCATCGTTGCGCGGTACCATTCAATCGTGGCCAGCCAATCTGAATTTGTAATTGTCTCCATTTTTTTCGCTTTGCCGGCCCTGGCCTTGGTAAAGAATGGTTCCGCGCTTTCTTCTTTCCAGTTAGGCTCAACGCGATTCGCATGTGCCTCGATCGCTTGTACCAATAGCGATTCTGCCCCACCTTCGATGTAATATCGCAGCCGTTTGATTGATGGGCGTTTGCCAGTTTCAAGAAGACCTTGTGCAACCAGATTTAGCGCCCTGAAAGCAAACGCAGTAAATGCATCCGACCCCCCGGTCTGAGATGGAAGTAATGAGGCTATCCTGGACGCAATTTCGGTTGTGCGAGTGAAGTTCCGCATTGGATCTAAACGGATTGAAGATTTAGGGAATGCCGGATGAAAGAACAAAAATGAATCATCTCGTCCTGCTCTTGCGCATTCGAGTTCCATGCGATCGCGCAATTCTTTGTCGCCCTTTGGATCGATCATAATCACTGTATCGCCCCGGTGAATGGCTTGGGTAACCATTACTTCGTAGGCTCTCGTTTTTCCTGCACCCGTGGTGCCAAACATGATGGTGTGCCCTTCAAGCGATTTTAGCGGTATCAAAACGTCTTTTTCTTTTCCTACGTTCAAACCATGAATCCAAGGACTCCCAGGACTCTCTTGGTCGTGGTTTATTTTTGCTCCGGACAACATGTAATCAACTGCCCGTTGTGTATGAATAGGCATCCAGTCGAATCCCCAGCCAAACCACATTTTTTCTGGCTTGCCCAATTCCAGAAGTTTTCCGACATCCATATATGTCAGCATTTCGCCAACTTTTCCACGTCCAACTAAACCATGACCCTTGATAGCAGACTGGGCAGCCATGAACCCAAAACACAGCCAAGGAATCATCATTGAGTTTCCACCAGGCAATACAATGTATCCGGCAAATGACGTTGCGGTAGCCACAAACCAAGCAGCGGCGATATACAATTCGTAGGGTTTGCGTATATAGGGATCGTAGTTATTTGCCATTCACTAAGTCCGCCTTTACCAGAAAATAACGCGATTGAGGTTTACCAGAACTATCAAGGCCCGTTTCATAACCATCGATCATTTCAAGCAAACCAGATGCTTTCAGCACAGATACACAGTCTTTCAGATCTATTTTTGTATCCTTCAATCCTATTGATTTAATTTTTGTTATCCTGCCTGGCTGTGGCTCAAGATATTCAGCAGGTAGTTTTTTTAGTCTATTTAAAATTAAACCGGCTCTTCCTGATCCATCATCGCTTTTTGCGTTCTCTTTCTCTTTTGCCTTTTTACCCAACAAGCTATCTAACTTGGGCGAATTTGTTTTTACTGCTTCCTGTTCTTTAGGATTTGACTTGATTTTTTTAGGCGCATTTTTTGATGATCCAATTAGAGAACCTAAGAGATCTTCAGTGCCGTTATCGTCTGTAGTGATTTTCTCATTGCCGTCCTGAATCGTTACTTGATTCTTTTCCGGTATTTCTGCCTTCTTGTCACTCTCAAAAGTAAGTTCACCATATTCGAATTCTTTTGCGGGTAGATAGTCGGCCGCATAATCATCGTCATAATTGTTAATTGCCAAGGTATCGGAATGGTTTTTATTATCAGAACTGAATTCATTATTTCTTTTATTATTTGAATTCTTCTTGGTTTTGTTTTTTGTTTGAGTTATTTCAGGTTTTTGAAATAAGATGCTCGTATCGATTAACTCATCATGAGTTGGCAAGTCAGTCTGCACACTACCATCTGCATTGATATCGGTATTTTGGGGTTCGTCATTTTCATCGGTGGCTTCTTGGTTGGGATCTGTTTTTCTCTCTTGCGTATCCTCGATTTTTTTCGAATGAGTTTCGTCGAACTGATCCTTCGATGTATGTTTAGGGACTTCACTATCAATATTTGATTGGTCTTGTAATTCAATTCGATCTTCCGAATCTTCGTTGTCATCAACTTTGATCCGAAGATTTCCATCGATCGGTTTATGTTGAGTTTTTACAAACAGAATTTCATATCGGGCTAATTTAAGTGCTTCTAGATGATTTTTCTCTTTGCTCTCTGCTGCAGGAACTTCAATATCAAACAGGTATCCGCCAAGTCTACTTTTCTCAATGATTCCGGCATCCAGGAGAATATCAGCCAGAATTTCTTGAGTGCTGGGAATAAATGGGCATTCCGCGGACTTTAATTGAACTTGCATATCGTTTGCTGCCAATGGCCAAACCAGAAACACCCCGTCCTGACCGTGCCAAATACGGCCATTCTCATCATTAGGCACCCAACGTTTTTTCTGAACCAAATGCCGCATGGCATCGATCAACCAGGGTTCCAGATGCATGCCAGCTAATGGTTTTCCATAACGATCCGCATAGCTCCATTCATCTCGCTCCATGATTTTGTACTTCACCGTGTCAACGATGTTAGCTAGGGGATTGCTATGGTCTTTTTGGTCTTGCAATGCTGCATAAAGCGTTTTGTAAATCGCCTTTTCACCGGTGGCAAAAATATCCGTTTGTTCCTTCTGAATGGATTTTCCTGCCATGATATAAACCGTTGACCGATCTTCCTTATCGCTCCATCGGATGTGATAGCGTTTCAATTCATTTCTTTGAAGCCATTCATAAAGTGATTCAGCACCTGGTCGCCATTCAATACCCTTATCCTCGGCATACACCGATATTTTGGATATGGCGGTAATTGCCTCGCTAAATAAGCCTGTCAGGAAAGCAGCGTGAGTCCAAAGCGACTCTTCGTCTTTTCTGATTTCAGGCGTTGCTCGTGTTAATATTCTTCGTTCTGCATACCTGATTGAAAACAGAGAGACTTCCAGGCAGAAAGAAAATAATCCACCCAACAACTTGAAATGATTTTTCTCGGAGGCAGGCAGCAAGTGCGTCATTTCAGCAAGATGCCTTATTGGGGACATGATCTTTTTTTCTACTTCGTCCTTGTTATGTGCTCCAGCCAATCCCCTTGCCAAAATGATTTGCTTGATCATTTCCTTGTTCTTTTCGATCAGCAAATCAGTGGGAATCACGGGTATACCTGTCGGAAAGCCTGGCAATCGCTGCGAATACTCATCAAAGACATCTAGACTCATTGACTGGGCATTTACAACATCTTTTTTCTCAAGATTTAACTTGCTACGTGGGGGCTTTTTTTTCGTAAAAATCGCAGCAATTTTTTTTATCATTATTTATCCATGAAACTTGATGTAATTGTCGATGAGATTCTGAATATTTCGACGCATCGATATGGGATCGATGGTGTTTCTGAACTCTATGTCTACTGTTCCATTTGTGCCGGCCGAATCCAAATGAATGGTGCCAATTCCCATCAATCTGTCTAATACGCCTTGTTGAACACCGATTGTTTTTATATCGCCAAATCGTATTTGCACTTGCGACTGCGCAATAATCCCTTTTTTAAGGATGATGCCATCATCGTCAATATACAGTTTTTCGGCAAAGTAACTGTAAATAAACCTCAGTCCATAAATGATCAGCAATACACCGCCCAATCCAAGTAAATCGCCAACGACTTTTAAATTAAGCCAATCGGGTATCGTTTCGATGCCCAAGCAATAAAATACCCAACCCATAACCCTGTATGGGTTCAAAATTAGCAAGACTCCTAAAATTATTTCAAAATAATTTGTTACAAATCCCCGCCAAGCTTGGCGAAACTCACGCGCTTTGAACTCATTTTCTGTTTTGCCTTTATTATTTGATTTTTTGGTGCTTGATTGAATCCGATTTGCCGTAAAGCCTAAATGGTTATCGGGCATTACGGTGTATTCATCGCCCGTTTCTCGTGACAACAATGCGCACATATCCATCGCATCATCGAAACTTGCAAATGAATTCAGCCTTAAATTCATCGAATTTTTTTTTGACATTCTGGTTCTCCTGAGTGCTTGGTTCTCATTTAATTGCTCTGTATTCAATTGGTTTGGTTTTGAACGCGTGAATTCGCAACCCTGACCATCGTAAAACGTGATCGCGTCTCGCCCTTATTGCTCATTTGTGCCCCAATGACTTGAAATGGCTTGATGTATTGCATGTATTTAGATTCCACCTTCATTTTTCTTACTAAGTTGTCCCAATACATTTGATCGACGCCTAAGACGATCTTTGTGGCAACGTTTGAAAAAAAGTCTTCAGAAAAATGTGTAGGGGATTGGCTTGCGCAAATGAGTCCAAGGCCAAATTTGCGTCCTTCCTTTGCGATTGTGTTCAAGATGTTGTTCTGATCTTCACGGAAGAATAAATGGGCTTCATCAATAATCATGATGTCCCTCAACAACCCTTCTTCCTCTCGACGTACAGGACCTCTTTCGAGAGCGGATGTGAAGATTTCTTGTAGCCTGAATTCGACAAACATGCGTTTTTCATCTTCGCGCAAAGCTGTGATGTCGTAATGCCAGACCGGGTTTGATGGATCAAACGGTGGCTGTTGATTCTTGAATATGCCGCTTGCTTTGAGGTTGTCGAATCGCTCAACAACCGATTTCAACACTTCCTTTGATTCATATTTGATGAAGTCTTCCAGTTCCTTACCGGTTTCCAGGTTCTCTATATAGTCTTTATAGGACTTGATCGCTTTTTGGCGCAGATCCATCGCTTTCTCTAGCAAATCGCCATCGGGCTTTGCGCCAGGCGCTGAAAGCTGCTTGTTTATTTTGTACAACTTCGTTGTGATCTTGTTTAGTTCTTCCAGAGCTCTTCCTGCTTGTGTGTCACTTCCAATAATGAGCTGTTTGAGTTTTACAAATGCATATCGGCAAGCATCATCCATGGTTGGGTATCGCTTTGGGTATTTACGATCAATTCCATCATGCAAAACCCAAGACTTGTAATTGTCAGCATAGAATCCGTTGGCTGCGTATAGATCGCTAATCAAATGCCTCATGACAGCTTCTTGCCTTGAACCGATGGGGCGGCATCCGTTGATCGTTGCAATAAAGTCTTGCACACGCTTTCTCACACCACCGAAATGACGGTCCTGGCTTACTACAAATGGATTTAGCCCGTACTCTGTGGATTCCGAGAACCTGACGGACGATGTTCCGCTTAGATCAATATCACCATGCACGTCCATGATATGAATTCGTGGCGCAGGTGAAAAACGATGCATTTGTTGAATCATGCGTCTCAAAAATGTGGTTTTCCCCATGCCTGTTTTCCCCATAACCAGCATATGGGCATTCACTAGGCAATCGAAATCGCAAAACACCGGGGACACTTGATTTTTTGACAAGAGATAATCATCTTGCCCGAGCTCTATCTTCATATGGTCAACATCAAGAAATGATGTTGCTATTCTAAAAATCCGTTTTTGATTGCATCGCGGTAAAAGGTGCGGTTTTTCAGTCTCTTTTGCTTGACCCGATAATGCCTAGCCCACAATCAAGCACCTTACCCACCTCAACGTCTCTAAAATGTTTGTAGTCGTAAAATCGTCGATTTACGTCCTCATTAATCAACAATCGAGTGCAATCACTGAGGTTTGCCTGACCAGTTAATTTGGTCATCCTTTGCTTGAATTCATTTAGACGATCATCTCCGTATGCGTTTGCCACATAGGGATGAAGCGGATTTAGATAAAACTTCGCATTCACTTTTTCTTGCTTGAGCCATTGAACCAGTTCCTTTAATTCGCTAAAGCGGTTTTCGATCCAGGGCGGTGCATTTAATGGTTTGGCATTGATTGGAAATTGTTTACGAATAAATTCATCGTGATCTTTTTTGATTTCGCGGTCATAACGGTCGAGGTAATATCGTCCCGTTCCATCGATGTCATACCTTACCGATGGTTCACCGCGTAAAACAGTGACCAATCGGCTAAATCCGTCTGACAGACTTGATGCGAATAAATAATCAAACAACACCCTCTGTTTACTGCTTTCATCGGCTAGCGGGTGTAGTTGGTATGAAGGGCCATACGACTTGATGTCCGTAAAGGCAATTGGCTCCAAACCATAGACAATGTTGTTTATTAGTACACCTTCACGCTTCAAGCCTTTCAGCGTAGCCAAGATTTCATCGGGTTTTGCTGCCAGAAACGCAAGATTGTAAAAGTGTGTCCCAGGCAAACGTGATTCTATTAAAGAGGGTTCAATCATGCCCATGATTGACGATCCCACAATAAATGCGTTCGGTAATTCTCCTTTTGGTTTTTGGTGATCGAGTGGCGATTCGTTAATTACCGAAACAATATTTTCAGCAGCCAGGGGGGATCTTTCCCTGGCTTCCTTTACTAGATGCTCGACCTTTAAGTAGCGTTCGTTTGTTGTCGACGATGTATATCGAGCCCCAATCGAGTGCTTGCCACTGAATATCTGGTACGGGTTAACCACTACATTCCATGTGGGTAACGCCCATGCAACAGCTCCGGTAAAAAACAAGCTGGCTTTCCAAAATGAATCAAAACTGCCAATAGATAAAGCTTTCATGTGAACCTGACATCCAAATGCTGGTGAAAAATAAAGCTGATAAATAACCCGCTGTTTTTAACGAAGGTTGGAGCGATTGAACCTCTTTCTGTGCGTTCACATATGTCATGCATACGGATAGCAGAATTCCGATTTGAATGAACTCCAAGCCCGAAATTAGACTGGTTTGTGCGCAGCTATTACAAAGACCGGAAAGCATGCTTGGGATTGCGACACCATTGACGCCTACCATCCCTTTCCAGATTGAAATGGCATGAGCAACCGATTCGGCTCTAAACACAACCCAAGCCACCGTCACCGACAAAAACGTTAAAACGATTGCGGTGGTATCGGGCAGCCCGAATCTAGTTCGCCCCCAGATTCTGTGCATACCAATGAACAAACCATGCAAAAGCCCCCACAAAACAAACGTCCATGCGGCGCCGTGCCAAAACCCACCAATGATCATTGTCAACCCTGCTGCCATAACCCCTTTAACAAATCCATTCCTATTTCCGCCAAGCGGGATATACACGTAGTCACGTAGAAATCTTGATAATGTCATGTGCCACCGCTTCCAGAAGTCGGCAATGCTTTTCGCTTGGTAAGGAGAATTGAAATTTTGAGGCAGGATGATTCCGAACATTAGGCCTATCCCTATGGCCATATCGGAGTAGCCGGAGAAATCAAAGTAAATTTGCAATCCATATCCCAAAGATGCCGTCCACGACTCAAAGAACTGTAATGCCGTGTCAGTTGCAAATAACGGGTCTACTTTTTCGGCGATCCTGTCGGCAATGATGCTTTTTTTGAAAAGTCCAACTACGAACAAAAACAACCCTTGGGAAAACATCCGTGGATCAAATGCAATCCGCTCTTTGAGTTGCGGCATAACATCCGAGTAATGAAGGATTGGCCCGGCTATAAGGTGAGGGTAAAAAGAAATGGAGAAGGCAAACCGTCTCAGGTTGAAGTCTGAGACATAGCCTTTGTAACAGTCGACTAAGTAAGCGATAACCTGAAATGTGAAAAATGAAATCCCTAGCGGCAAGACCAACTTCAACGGTTCGGCGCCAGATCCAGTCAAGTCACTCCAATTTTCAATGAAGAAGTCTGCGTATTTGAAATATCCCAGCAAACCAATGTTATAGACCAAGCCGATGGTCAATAAGGGCTTCGATTTTGTTCTGGAAATTTGCATTCCAAGAAAAAAATTGCCAATGGCATTGCCAATCAATAACGGGACGTATCGCGTATCCCACCAACCGTAGAAATACACGGAACAAATAATGACCAGTAATTGCGCGTCATTTTCACGCTCAAGCTTTTGGAGCCCCCACCATGTTGCTATGGAAAAGGGAAGGAAGAAATAGATGAATTCTGGCGAGTTGAATAGCATGGTCGCTCCTGATTACCGGAACAACCATGCTATCCTTTGTAGAAAAATCCATCCGTGTAAAAGAGTGCTTAAAAACGTCTCTTTTGGTTGGTGGCCTGTCCCATTTTGGGACAGGCTAGAATTTCACACTCTATCTGGTCGGCGAGCGCGTAAAAACCTTTCTTTTTTGGTTCTTTCTTTGATCAAAATAACGCTGATAGCACTCAACGAGCGATGCAATTTTTTATTATCCCAATTTTCTTGTATCAAGCCACTAACAGCTTTATGAGCCATTTCAAGCTCTCTATAACTCATTAAATACGGGCTCACTGGCAACAATCTGGGCTCATAGACCCTTTGAACTGATTTGTCTTTCAGGCGGGCCAGTTGTTCATTCAGACGATTTGCTCTCTCTACTTCTTGCTCAGGACTTAAGTATTTCGGATAGTAGGTTTCTCGAATGCGTTCAGTAACCAAATACCATGCACCCTCGTCGAAGTACTCTTGTTTATCCAGATAGGTAACTTTTCTGTTCTTTCTAAACCTTTTATTGGCTATCTTTTGATGGTTTTCATCAAGCGCCTGCAATTGCTCGCATTCGTTCCGCAAAAGCTCATGGCTCTTATCTTTATTGAAATCCGAGCTGTTCCCTCGCTTATCGACACATTCCTCGATAGACAAATATTCCAGGAAATCACGATCCCGGTTGATGTTGGTGCATGCCGAAATCAGTATTGCCTGTATAAGTACCAAAGCCAGTTTCATTTTACCCTTGGCGTTGCTTAAGCTCGCGTCCAATTACCGATTCCAGCTCTCGGTAACGCCATGAACTACAGAGTGTTTTATGCCCAATCGTCGAATTAGCGGCCATTAGCCCATAGAGATCAATCAGGTTTGTGTTGGAAATTTCGTTTAATCGGTTTGGCAAAATCTTCACTTTGTCGTTACGTGCCTTGATTGATTTTTGCGCATTTATTTCCGCATCTAGTCTCGTTTGGTATTTATTGTCCAGATCTTTCGATATCCGCATTTCTGGATAATTCTCATCAATGTAAAGCCCTTTTACAAATTCCCAGCAAAGTGAATTTTCCTCTAATGGGTCTTTCGAGGCATGTCTTCTGTGCTCGGAATTCCCATCAATGTTTGATTCAGAAAATTTTTGAACCATTACTATCCGGCGACATTCGTGATGGGCTTGCAAATATCCTTGTTCTCCACTGATTTTAGTTTCTGTCATTCGCTTCATTGCGCATGCATCCAGCTCTGCATTTTTTTCCAGGGCGAATCGTTGAGCTTGAGTGCATCCAGACATCCAGCCCGTCATCATCATTAAAACAACCAATCTAACCATAACCTTTCCCGAACCCTTCTCGGCCGTTTAATTATCGAATTTACCTTGACCAAGCATCTCACACCTTTAAAACAATGCAAGGACAGCTAGACGACTTATTTCTAAGCTTTAGTACGCTACGCCCAACGCCGAATTAACCTGAAATAATGAAAAATTTATTCAGCATTTCACTGAAAAAACTCATTTATTCACATGATTGGTGATGATTACCCTAATTATCATCACTAAGCATGAAAACCCGGCAATTCAATTTCAATGAGGTATTTTGCAGGCTATTAGATGCACCGCATGTCGCTAAGAGCCTAATCTAAAAGGATTATTGTGCCTCCGTAGGTAAGCCCTGAGAGCGATGCACAATCAAACGTCGGCTGAGTAGTCCCAGAAAGTCGAAGGGCTAGGCAGTTTTCCAATCAGGGAAACTGCAGAACTTCCCGAGCGGGTATTGAGTCATCTGAGCGCGAGAAACGTCGACTTCTACCGGCATAGACAGCAAGGGTCGCCGGAGGCAATCTTCTTGTCGGCGGAGGCGCGATCGATGGCCAAGGATGGTCGGAGGACATTGCCGCCGGAAGCAGGTACTCGCCGAATCTTGAAAAGAGCGCCTAAAACTGGCTTGTGTTCTCGCTAAGTTTTGGATACTCTTATTGATAAGGTAATCTAACCGAACCTGCCGCCGGGTTAAACAGTTATTGCAATTCCTGCAATTCACTTGTCGACCTCAATCATGGTTGATGCGTAATCGGTGGACATCGACCGAAATTTGATTGGAGGTTTTTCATGGCTTCAATTCCGCTTTCGGAAATTTCTTTGAGTTCCATAAAGAAATCGTTACGGACGCAATACCCTGATGTTCGATCATCACATTTAAGTGAAGCACTTGCTGCTTCATTACGTCGTCGCACACATGCATCGCTGCTGGCTGAATTGCCCAGTTTTGCCGTTGATCCTCCAATTGAACTGCTTGACGACACTCTGTTCGATCAACGCCTTCAAGAGCTTGGTTATCCGGCTGACCCAGAATTCAGTTTCGAATATCTAGAAAAAACGCAAGTGATCAGAACTGCCGATATGTCTGCTTGGGACATCGAGTATAAGAGTGCACGCGAAATGGCTTGGCGCAATCTAATGGTGCTAACGATCAACGCAGGAATAGAACTGAAATTATTTTCCTTGCGTCCTAATGACAATCGCTGGCTAGGGGCTGACAAGAAGGAATCCTATCTGTATGACTTTTTGTTACCGAATGGCTTGCCAGCTAAAGGCTGCGTGAGTGATGCCGGTTGGGGTGAATTATCCATACACGCCGCTGTTAACCCTAAAGAAGAATGGGTTCGGGCGGCCAATGCAGGGTTTCATGCGGGTGATGCTTTCGCCGCTAGTTGGCTGGAGCGTAAGAACGGTGCATGGCTTCAATCTTCTACTTCTATGTTCAATTGCAAAATGGCGATTTTACATACACTCGCTGAACAAATAGCAGTGCCTCTGGGATACGGTGATAGAGGCAGGGTTATCATGTAGCCATCAACCCTGACAGGAGCAGGGTTCCCCCGATTCGTCGGGGGATCATGTCAATGTTTAAGCAGTTCACTGACAAATTCATGAAGCGACTTTTCCTGATCGCTACTCAGTGCGGCGCATGACAATGTCAGCGTGATCTTTTTCCCATTGTTTTTCAACTTGCCAACTGCCTTACCTTTGGGGTCAAGAAATAACATTGGCTCAAGATTGAGTTGATTTGCGTTTGATGATTTTGACTTTTGATCATGTGATTCTGATGTTACCATTTTTTCGATCTCGGAAGCGACTCTAATCTGAGTCAATTCGCCAGCTTCAATGAGATCAATCGCTTTAAGTGTCGCTTCACGATATTTCAGGTTTTCACCTGGTTCATTCGCAAAGAGTCTTTTGAGTTCCTCGGCCGCGGTTCGGTTGAGTAAAAAGGGTTTACTATCCAATATCGATCTCAACCAACCCGGCAGCTCCATAAACGCCAGATAACGATACAGTTCGCTGCGCGTTTTTTTCAGATAACGCGCTAACTCAGTTCGGCTGCCGAAATTTTCTTTAACACCATGAATAGCAAGGGCCACTTCGTAATCGCTCAACCCTTCCCGATCAAGGTTCTCAGCCACTGCTATCAGTCGCATTTGCATATCGTCCGCGCATTTCACTATTGCGCTGATATGTGATTTTTTTAGAAGTTGATGCGCACGCCAACGCCTTTCGCCAGCGATAATTTGAAATCTGCTTTCATGCTTTCTTACAACGATGGGCTCAATCAATCCATGTGCATCTATGGATTCGGCAAGTTGCTCTATCTTTGTCAGATCGAACTCTCTTCTAGGTTGCCACGGATTGGGATTGATCAATTCCATTGCTACAGGCTGACTTTCCCCTTCGCTACTGGTTAAAGAAAAAATCGGATCAGAAGACATGTGCTGATCGAGATTGTTCTTTGATAAAGACTTCAATTTATCAAGAGGAGAAGGTTTTCTGGTTTCGTTCATTTTTAGCGATCCTTGGTTGTCTCATTTTGGGACAGGGGAGAATATCAATTTGCCCCATCATGGGGCGCATCAGATTTAGTTGATAGAGGCTTCTTGATTGCCTTGCGCAAGCCCCAACTTGTCGATCAGGTAGCGCGCTAATTCTTCAAAATCTTTGGCTACTTTCCCGTCTTTTTCCATTTTTCGTATTGGCATTCGTGCGATAGAGGCTTCGCCGACCTTGGCCCCTGCATGGATCACCATCGGCAATATGTTGCCGATTTTTTCCTGTACCGTTTCAAAAATGGCCTTGCAAGCTCGTCTTCGCTCGTCGTGTCTTGAAATCAACACACCGATATTGATCAATTCAGGATTGATGCTTTCTTTGATCCGATTGATATACGCTGTAAGGTCAGCTACCCCATACAAAGGGTACTGACTGCTCGTTTCAATTGGCACTATGTAGTGGGTTGATGCGGCCAATGCATTGCCAGTCAGTAATCTGAGTGACGGTGGGGTGTCGATGATGATGACATCATACGCCTCGCGTAACATCCCTATACGCCGACGCATTTCCTCATATGGTCTGGGTGAATAATTTCTCAATGACTCTTCGACCGATTGATCCAATTCGAGAGATCCTGGAATCAGATGTACATTTTCAAATCCTGGGTTTGCTTCGATTTGAATTGATTCCATAATTTCTTCAAGACTGCCACGAAACAATACGCTTGAGTTTTTATTTAATGTGGATGGGTGTGCGACACATACATGGGTACTCGCATTCGCTTGTGGATCAACGTCGATCAGAAGTACATTGAATCCTTGTGCGCCAAGTTCGGCCGCTAAATTAACGGCTAGTGTTGTTTTGGCTGAACCGCCTTTTTGAATGGCTACGGTGATAACCGGCGCTAATCTTGTGTTTTTCTCATTCATTATTTTTTTCTCGTTCAGTAAATTGAGTGATTTATTTGCATGTGTCTCATTTTGGGACACAGCGATTTCTGCGAATCACAATTCATTTTCCGCTTCTTCCAAATAATGCAACTCCTGAATAAAATCTTTTACAGGGAAAATATGTCTCATTGTGGGACGGTTCTTTTGGATTGCCACTACGAGGCCTTATCTTTATCGCTCATTCCGAGCATGGCTTTATAACGCTCATCCCGATCGGTATGGACATAAATGGACGTTGTAGCGATGTTGCTGTGACCAAGGTTGTCTCTGACGATCGCCAACGGAACGCCGTTAGCGACTGCATGACTGCCGTGAGTATGCCGAAGCCAGTGGGTGCTGGCTCGCCTTAATTTTTCTGCCGCCAAAGGATCTGTATTGGCCACATGAGTTGCTGTTTCTTCGAAAAACCTTTTGAGTTTTTGATAAAGACCTGACGCGCTTAATGGTGATCGATTTTCCCCTCTTAGCTTCCCAATAATGGGTGTGTCTTCCAATACATAGCCAACTGGACCAAGCTTTCTATCCCTCAGATGCGCATTGATTCCCTCCATGAGAACGGGTGACAAGGGCACCTCTCTGTATTTATTGCCTTTGCCGATGACATCAAGCCACCATTGATCGCCGTCGAAGTTAGATACTTGCTTCAGGTCGCCAATCCGTGCTTTCACAATTTCGTGAAGCCGAAGTCCCGTTTGGTAGGCAAACTTTAGAATGAACGTCGTGCGGCGGTAATCATTTCGTTGCGATTCTGTTAACGCTGAATTGTTTGCCTGATGCTCTGCATATAAATTGATCTGTTCCCACAACACAGGAGACAGCACGCGATCTGTGCCGTTGGTTCTTCGTCCATATCCTTGTGTGCTCAGCCCGGAAAAGGGATTGCTGTCCAAATAACGTTGGCCAACTAGCCATTCGCAAAGGCCGCTTAAAATCACTTCGGCCTGCCGAATGCTTGAGGGTTTGAGAACCCCTTTGAGTGGCCGCCATTCCTGTGACCATCTTGGAGCGGGTCTGCCAATCCACCGATCAGTGGGCTGGGGGTCGGCAAGGAACCGTCTGTATTCAGCGCAATCAGGCGTTATAATGGAAGAAAGTGCTTTCCCTTTTTCAAGGATCGCCCACAATAGAAATCTTTCGGCTTCTTTTCGATACGCGCGGTGTGTGGATGTATCTTCATCCCATAGGGATAACCACGCCATAATTGACTCGTAATCGTTTCGAGCATCAATTCTGCATCGCTCTACTGGGGCCCGGTTGCTCCCAATTTCACCTGTTAAATGAGCTGGTGGTGTGAAACGCTCCAAGGGGGCTATGCGGTTGCTCACAACAGCCACATCAAGACATGTCGCCTTTTTAGACGAAAGATCCAACGTCATGCCTAAATCAATCTCTGACGCCGCAAAAAAATCGTGTACTGCGTCCGCGGATTGCTTACCTAAATTGGGTACCTTTTTCCACCAACTGCCACCGTGCTGGTTGATGAACTCAGCTAGTTCGGCAAGGGTTTTTATTTTTTTGATGTTAGCTAATCGAGCTGAAATTTGCTGAGGAAGCCAGCGGTTGTAATGATCATCAGATTGAGGACTTGGATCAGGTTTCGATTTGAGCATATCAATGGATTTGAGTGCTCGATTCGTCCAGTCCTGGCTGTATTCTCTTTCGTTGACCCATAACTTAGAATCTGCAACCAAATCAAGTTGTTGTGCTTTTCTGGCAAGTTTTTCGCGCAGTTGTTTGACTGCACGCATTACCTCATTTCGATCCGCATCGTCGAGATACAGTTCTCCCATAACATCCCATGAGACGCCTTGAATCCAGCTGCGTATCAAAGCCATTTCTCGCGGATTCAAAGCGTAACCTTTTCACTTGAAGGTTTTTCGGATGGACGACGCTGTTTTTTTACCAACGCTTGCAACTTGGATGTTTTGTCTTTTTCCATACTTAAAGCTTTTTCCATGTCTACCACGTTGCCACGCAACTGATCAATTTGATCTTCCAGCTTACCCTGGCGTTCTAACTGATCGCCAACTTGGTTCATGACTTGTGTCAATCTTGCACGTAACGATTCCTGATCGAGTTTTGCTGTTTCCAACGAACGATTCAGATTGGCAATGATTCTGGCTTGCTCATTCCTGGCAGCATCTTTTTCCTCCTCGATCCGTTTCAAATGCCAGAGATGATCTCTCTCCGATTTTTCTGTCCATTCTTTAGCTTGTGCTTTGTGAGCTTTTCGCGATTCCTCTAATGCTCCTTCACTCCTTGAAAGATTTTCTCTAGTAACGCCAAGTTCCGATTCGGCTTCTTTCAAACTAAATGCTGTCTTGTTTAATTTTTCCGAGATTTCTTTATTCAAAGTAATTTGAGATGAAATCTCCTGGCTCAATTTTTCATTCTCATTTTTCCACTCATCTGTTTTTGCCTTGATTTCTTGTTCAAGGAAGTCGATGCGAGATTTCCACTCTAATTCTTTGACGGTTAACTCCCGATTCCTTTCCTCATACTCTTTTTTGGCCTCGCCAAGTGCTAACTTCCATAATGATTCGGAGGCATCGACAATAACCGCCGGCATATTGGGATGCTCCAATTTTTTGCGATGCCTTTCGACAAAATGGAGAGTCCAATCATTCATGGCCCTCTTGATCACAGCAGGGCTATTCACATGAATGCGATCTCGGATGGCATCAATAGTCGGGAAACGTCCTTCTTCCAGGAAGACCGTATTGCAACATTCATAGGCCAATGAGTAGGTGTCAGATCGCTTTTCCATACTGATCACCGTCCCATGTACATAGCCAAATCAAAATTTAATTGAAGGATTTTCTGCGCTCTTGTTGCTGCGACATACAGTATGTTCAGATCCTCTTCAATAGGTCGTAATAATTCGTATCTTTCCGGTTCGCTAATTTTCGATAAATCCGGTATTTCGCAAAGCTCAATAAAGTCATCGTCTAGCTGTATATTTGCCCATTCCAGGCCTTTCGCTTTGTGCGCTGTTGACATGACAATGGCGGCATATTCCATGGACACAGCGGCGCCTACTTTCCGTTCGATTTTGTCGATGATGTCCGGGATGCTATCTCCGTATTCTTCAGTTATCCGGCAACGCGGCTTTATCTCCGCATCTTCAACTTCTTCCGCATAAAGCTTCAGTTCTGCAGAATCATTAAAGGAGCGAATAAACGGGTCCCTAATCAAATTGAATTGACGCTTCCATAAATAGTAGATGTCCAGGATCTGATCAAAGCGATATCCTTCACTTCCTCCCACATGCCACCAGCTGCTGCCACTATTAATAGCGCGTGCAGTTTGCGAGAAGACGCCGGCATTTGATCGACTGATAATCGTTTTTGGCTCGCTTTCATTTATTTTTCCGAGTCTGTCATCACCTGATAAACCTTGGACTCTGATTGATTCTCCTTTCATAGCCAGGATCTTGTTGGCAACATGTGCAATGTTTTTGCCGAACCGGAAAGAACCCGTCAGATATCGATCGACGCCGCCTTGCTTAATCGCAAATCCAAGTGCATTACGAGCGCCCCGCCACCCATAGATAGCTTGGTGTGAGTCGCCAACGAATACCTTTTGCGCCGTTTGCTTGAATATGATCGACATGCTGACCGGGTTCATGTCTTGGCTTTCATCGACCAATAAATAGTCATATTCAGAAAGAACGGGGTCTGATAACTGAAAGAGTTTCAGATAGCCATCGTGCAACATCCCAACATCACGATCATTTACATCGATCATTTTTGACCATAGTCTTTTGGCCTGGATCATGATCAATTGCTTGGTGGCGTTATCATCGATGCTGACGATCTCATTAAACACTTTGCTCAAGCGACTGTAATTCTCGTGTACGTGTTTCGCTTGGATTTCCCTGTCTGGGCTGTAGAGATACTTAATCAGAGTGTCGAATACCACGCTGGCAATAACCATGTCATCGTTATGACTTCCGTTGTAACCTATCTCTCGATCCAGTTCCTCTCGAAGCCGTAATGCTTTCTCTACTTCGTGGGGTTTTAGCCCTCTAATCAATTTGTGTTTGTAACGTATCCCGGTATGACGGTAGGCCAGAGAATGAGATGTCATAGGCTTAACCCGAGTGCCTTTGAACTTTTGCTCGGCTTCGATTTGCACCGATTTATTGAGAACCAGGTAAAGCATTCTTTTGTGCCTTCTGGTTTTGGCAAATTCAACAAGAGTGGAAGTCTTACCGGCTCCCGCAAAAGCTCTTACGACCAGAATAGGGGATTCTGTTTCAACGATGGTTTTTTGTTCTTGCGTCAACTGCATGATTTCCTCATTTAAAAATACTTTTCCAAGAAAATCTCATGCTTTAAACAAAACGCAAGTTGCTTTTTCATTAAAGTCCACCGCCAGCGATCCCAAATAATAGTTGGCTGCCTTTTCCTTTCTTTAGCTCATTATTTTGTTTCACGTTCTCCTTTCTTACTTCGTCTCTCTCTGCCGCGCTTGGTAAATTTACCGATAATGATTCCGCTCGAATGTTTTCCGGTTTATCAACAACATTATTATCTTCAGGCTTTTTTTCGGTATGCGAACTATTGGCAAATGTTTTTTCGCTGAGCAATCCTTGTGTAGCTAATTCTCGAAGAAAGGTCGCTCTACGTCTGCTTGGTTTATTGACTAAATATCGATAAAGATCAGAATCGGCGCTTTTATCGATTACAATCTTGACTGTGATTTTTTCCATGATTACGCCCCAATACTAGCTGCACGCTGTTTGCCGGCCAAATAGAAACCTTTGACGTTCGAATATATACTGCTATCAGGTACAATAATCTCTCTACCAAGAACCTTTTCAAAAATCCCTTGATAGCATTTTGCACCGCCGCCAACTAATAAAATCACATCGATGTCATCTAATGACCCAACGCTTCTAACGACCGATTGAATTGCTGTTGTGATGTGATCTTCCATTTTTGGAATCAAATGTGAGAAGTCATATTCAACACCTTGGATTCTGGTTTTGAATCCCTTTTGAATTCCGGCATCTACCATGCCAATATTTGAAAATGAATCTTTCCGATCAACTGCTATAAGCTGTGTTAGTTTCTCCAGTATTAGGGACATTCCACCTGGTGTGCTGCTGCTTCGCTCTTCATTCATTTTCAAACCACGGCAAGTTAACCAGTCCAATGTGTAATAGCCCACATCAAGCGTCAGCGACATAATTTCGTCGAGATTTCTATCGTCGTTATTATTCATAAAGAAATCGATAAACCCACCGACAGGCTGAGGTATTACCCAAACGTCTTTTACCGTTACGCTTTTTCCGTTTTGATATTTATGGTTTCCCATTAATAACTCACGCATTCTTGCTTTGTCTTGTGCATAGTTATTGACGGGTAATCCAGATACCAGTAAATCAATATTTTCCTCGTTCATATAAGCCAACGCCCCTCTATACAGGGCAAGATATTGCGGCGTATCGATATAATTAGTTTGCAGGTGTGCAATTCGGTCGTCTCTGGCCGATAACGTGTCAATACTATCTTTACCTACCATGTAAATACTTTCCCCACTTTCGACTTCGATTAAATCCCTTTTTGTCATTACGCTCGCGCCCCGATCGATACCGGTATGAGCCTTTGCTATAGAAGGAAAATGGCTACACAGCATCTCTTCGTTATCTGTCTCACCGTGGCAAATCTTCACGTTGCCATAACCCACATCGACCGCCTTAACCTTCATTTTGTATACCTCTGTTGATTTCTACTGTTCATTAATCGCATTTAAGTGACTTGATGGCCTTTCGAATGCCGATGGGTACCATTAGGTCCCTTTAGGTGCTATAGCCTGCACGGTCTCCAGGTGCTTTCAGGTTGATTGGCAGGCCTTTACGTCTCGCCAAGTGCCTTTTGGTGCTCTCGCGGTCCGTGTGATTCGTAAGTCAAAAAGTCCTTGACGCCCCCTTGATGAACTCAAAAGCCTACCAAGTCATTTGAAAGCCCTTCAAGTCACTTGAGAGAACTTTGCCAGAAGCAGAGGCGCTGCATCGGATCGAAAGAGATCGAAAAAGAGCGTCTTTTGATTTTGGATAGTGAGGGGCGTTGACAATGGATTGAATGCCAGTGCAGAATGAAGATTCGTTGATGGGTTTACTGCAACAGGACGCACTAACCCGACAAGAACTGCGACGATCGCAGTATAAAAAGCTTCGAGATCACCCGGACAGCTACGGCGGCAAGGAAGTCACCGGGACTACGGTTTCAGCACAGGCTGAGCTAACTCTCCATTTTCTGGGAAACTAATCCAGAAAATCATCGCACCCAAGTTGTGCCCTTTGTCCGCCGCTGGGCGGTCAATCATCCGGCAAAAATGCCTTTTTCTGTAATACAGGACCCGCAAATGATCGATCCGTAAGACGGCGATTTCACGGGCATTTCCCTCTGGTTCCGGGTTGACGAGATCAAGACGTACTCGCAGACGTAACCACTAAAACCATCTAAAGCCGGTCAAAATTTTTTTTACCCCCGGTCTTTTTTTTAAAACATAGACACTTTAGTCTTAGTCAAAACCGCGCCTGAGTTTCTTTCAAGAACAATGGCTTATACACTCCAACACTTCCAATTCTCAATAGGAAAAGTTGGGGTTGCTTTCAAAATTCACGTTGAAATCGTTCAGAACCAGGCAGCGCCTGTCCATAGAAAGTGTATGGCCAGCCCGAATGACACCCACCTGCTAGGCGTTTTTTCATCAAATATTTCGCCACGCGCGGCGGAGAAGAAGTAGCGCATTGACGTTCGTTTTTTCTACACCCTGCTGGGAGGCCAGTCCCAAGCACCTTATGCTCACCGTCGAGAGAAGTGTGTCCGTAGAAAAAGAGGCGTTGGGGATTCCTGTTGGAATTCCCACTGGAGCCGGTTATGCCTGCTCTCGACATTAAAGATATTTAGGACGACCCGGCTCCACCCCAGAGCGGCCAATGGCTGTTCCGGCGTGGGGCTGAATAACAACAATTTGATGTATTGATTTTCCAAGAGGATTCCATGACCGAACATCTGACACCGTATAGTCTAAAAGACGCTCTTAATTCTCGTTGCCTTTGTAGTAAATGGAGGAACAGCAAAAGGCAGATCATGGCGTCTTTTGTTGATGAACATGGCCTTGTGAAGCCATAACATGGACAAAACACTTCTGCGTCATAAAACCCGCCTTCATTCGCTGTTCAAGAACGGCGAAACTGAAATCACGCGTGGCTGTTCAGAAGATACCAAAGCACAAAAACGGCTTATTAACCAATGGCTGAATTTTTGTACTTGGTCGATAACCAAGGACGGTAACCAGCTCGAAGATATCAAGTTAGTAACGCGCGAACATATTATCCGTTACGGACAATATCTGAAATCTGAATTCGACAACGGAAGATTTGCGAGTACCTCCAGTGCAGTGAGTTACATATCGGGCATAAATAACGTGATGAAATTGATTCACGATGATTGGAAAAAGGTAAGCCCTATTCAAGATTGCGGTTTGGAGCCTTTTTCTCATATTCCGAACAATAAACCGGAATTAGACAAAAATGGTTTGCCGGATATTGAAAGCTTGGCAGGCCATTTACTCGATCTCCAAATTTCACTTGGCGTCGTTATTCGAGAAGCCCTGAGCCTGGATTTAAAAGAAGCGCTTATTGAGGGACGTTCGACAGGATTTGTAACGATAAACAACTTTCAAAATGGTTTAAGGAGAAAAGTTCCTTGTCGCTCATCTGCCATTAAAGCCATTGGAAAAGGAATTACCGCACGGCGATTACAAAAACTATTGCCGAAAAAATGGGAGTTTGATGATTTTTTAGCGGCTCATAACAAGCTTGCATCAAGAAAAGGCTATTCCACCAATACCGCCCGAGGCATTTACGTTCGCGACCGGTACCAGGAATTGACCGGTGTGGAACCGCCGATTATTTCTGGCCTCAACCAAGCTGAACACTGGAAAAAACTCGCTCAGTATTCCAATAAGACATTATCGGAAGCCAAAGGCCTCGACAAAAACATTCGTCATGTCATTGCCAGAGAAATCGGTGTGCTTGGTATTGAATTTCTCAAAGATTATCTGGATAAAAAACCATGAGCCGAGACTATGAAATTGGCAGCCGGGACATGTTTACCGCTGGGAAAATGCTATTGAAAAACCGCTCACCCAACGGCTTTAAAACCAAGGCGGATTACAGTGACCGTTGGCGGTTATTCTGCATGTACGCCGAAGAAAATGGGGTTAAAAGAATGGTGGATGTCACGCCGGCATTCGTGATTAGCTATGGCCAGCATCTGCAAAAGCAATTGGAAGCCGGCCTGTATTCCAGCGCATCTGCGCCAAAGAATTACCTGTCGGCCGTGAATTGCGTCATGCGCCTAGCAACCGGAGGACAATGGAAAACGGTTCGCCCAAGCAAAGATTGTGGCATCGAACGCAGAAAATACATTCCCAAGGAATCCAAGGCACTGCCTGAAACCAGGCATCACGAGGTACAGCAAGCGATCGATGACCGACTGTCCCGGATCATGGATCTGCAACGCACATTGGGTTTGCGTTTCAAAGAAAGCTGCCTTTTCGATGCTAAAACCGCTTTGAAACAACTCGATAAATTTGGCTTCATCACTATTCAGACTGGTACCAAGGGAGGAAGGCCAAGGCGCTTGCCCAGCGACGACGAAATGCGCAAAGTGATCCAGGTGGCCGCAGAAATCCAAAGCGGAAAATCAATGATTCCCAAGGAAATGACCTACATCAAATTCCGCCAGGAATGCTACCAGCAGGCAAAGGCGAATGAAATTTCCTTCCATCCGGAACGCCATGCCTTCGCGCAAAAGCGTTACCGCGAGTTGGTCAATGCGCCGTGTCCACTTGAGGCTGGATGGGAGCACAAAGGCCGGATAGAAAAACTGGCCGAATACCTGTCAACTTCCGTAGAAGAAGCCAAGGACATTGACCGCAGAGCACGCCTCAAAATCTCAATGGAATTAGGTCATTCTCGCGTGGAGATCAGCAATGCGTACCTGGGCTAAGAAACTCGAATCCTACACCCATGACTACGTGCGCCGGGGTGGAAAACAAAACCGCCGCAAGCAGGTATCCTTGATCGTGAATTTCCTGGAATTTACCGACGCCCAGGAAGGATTGACCTCGCTGCACCGCTTGGGCAAACGGCATGTCATCAACTTCTGGAAAACTCATCGAGATATGCCGGAGAAATCGGCTTACGATTACTGGTTAGGGTTGTGTCAGCTCTGGAGTTGGCTTGGTAAACCAGAGAAACCTCCACGGCCGCATAAGATGGACGCATATTCTGATGATCCGGAAGCTAATGAAGATCAACCTAATGTTGTTTTATGCTTTACCGAATTTTCCGCTGCCATCAAGACAGCCCGTGAGACGAAAGGTATGCCGATCCTCAAGCTTGCAAACTTGTCGGGTTGCGATTCCACGATCCTCAATGAAATCGAAGCCGGTCAATATGGCGCTGCCACCATTTCAGACATCCAGAATCTATTGAAGATTTTAAGCGTCAATCTGACCCTGGCAAGGACATAAGCTTCTGAAGACTTAGCGCCGTGCCTTTTCGTTTATTTCATTTGTTTCGTTTATTTCGTTTGTGTATAATGTGCCTGTGACTTTTTTACAAACGAACTATTGAAATTTAAGCTAATTGCCAATCACTAAAATCATACACAACGAAAAGAAACTGAAAAAATTACGACATCTAACTAAATACTGATAAGCACAAACTGACAATACTAGAGAAAACAATGAACACTAAAGAAAGTCCAGGTCTTCCAACGGAAGCCGAGGTTTCGTTAGCAAAGGAAAGCAGCCGGTTGCTCTCCTTGTACTTGAGCACCAAAGAAGAATCACAATCGATCAGAGTCATTGATCAAGCAGGTGAACATGAAGCGGTCAGAATTCCCACCGCCGCATTTCGCTTGTTGATCGATGTGTTGTCCGAAATGGCTCAAGGTAATGCAGTCAGTATGATTCCTGTGCATGCGGAACTCACAACACAAGAGGCGGCTGACATGCTCAATATTTCCCGTCCGCATCTGATCAAATTGCTCGACAGCGGCGTGATTCCTTTTCACAAAGTAGGCACCCATCGTCGTGTGCGTTATCTCCATTTGGTAGATTACAAAGCGAAGGTCGATTCGGAACGATTAGCAGCGTTGGAAGAACTGTCAGCCCAGGCACAAGAACTAAATATGGGCTATTAATTAATGACAAGCTTTTCCGTAGTCTACGACGCATGTGTGTTGTATCCGGCACCCTTGCGCGATTTACTGATGCACCTTTCTCTGACCGATCTATACCGAGCAAAATGGACGGCGGAAATCCACGAAGAATGGATACGAAACGTCTTGACCGTTCGTCAGGATTTGACACGCGAGCAACTTGAACGAACACGAAAACTGATGGATACCAGTGCCCGTGATTGTCTGGTAACCGGCTACGAATTTCTGATCCCAACTCTGACCTTGCCAGACCAAAATGATCGGCATGTGCTCGCTGCTGCAATACGCAGTCAGTCGAGTGTTATTTTAACTTTCAACCTGAAGGATTTTCCGGAAACGGAACTCGAAAAATACGATGTTGAGGCGCAACATCCGGATGAATTCATTTCAGATCTGATCGACTTGAATGCGGCTAGGGTATTGGCGGCTATTGCCAAACACAGACAATCCCTAAAACACCCACCAAAAACGAGCAAAGAATATTTGGATACCCTGTTGCAACAAGGGCTGCCCGAAACTGTTAGCCAGTTACGGCAATGGGAATTATCTTTTTAAGCTCCAGCAAATGCTCCACAAAGTCAGCAGAGATTTTTCAGGATGAGTAGCTATTAAATCAAAGATTTCATTTACACACGGGCGGCATTGCCACCCGTGCTTTAATAAATGAACGTTTCAATTATTGAATCGCTTCGAATAATTCCTGAGCTTTTTTACGAGCTTTAACATCGTCTTCTTGACCAAGGGATTCAAGCCTGACTCCCTCTCTGCCATCAACATACATTGGGCCACCGACATCATCGTCGTAATCCGATCCATCTTCATGAATAGCATAAAAATTATCTTTAGTCAGATCGGTACCTAACAACTCTGCGAGATAAATCCATGTCCAACAACGCTGCAAGTTACCCTGGTCAAATTCTTCGATGAGTCTTAGCATTGCTTCCGTTTCACCATTTTCAGCCGCAACGGTTAACCAGGAATGGACATCCTGATAACGATCTAATTTTTCGGCTATTTCTGCTACTTTTAGCGGATCATGATCAAGCCCACTTCTGGATTGTTCAAAAAATGTGGGATCATCGAAAAAATCTGCCAAATCAATCAAAGCAAGCTCATTTCCTAAGCGTCCCGCCTCACGGAGATGGTGCTCGTACTTTTGATCCTTCGCAACGGTGAATGCATACTGTTCAGCCCATTCTTTCTCCACTCCTGTTAATACACGGCCACTTTTTTCTTGGTTATACCAATAATCAAACCCTGGTGACCGTTCGTCTGCGTCTACGGGGGAGTGGATCAAAGCTAAAGCATAATGGGCACTGGCGTTCCCTCTTGTAGCAGCATCTTCAAGGGTTTTCAGTAATTCTTGTGAAATCAAGTCTTGAGGTTCGTCATGGAATGGAGGCCAATCCTTGTCGACCCATTGCTCCAGATTTTCGTCTTCACTTTCGTCAATATCTTCTTCCTGCCAATCAGAATAACCTCGATATGATAATTGCTGCCTTAGCTTCAATATCAAATCGGAAAGCAACAAAATATTGATCCGCTTTTGTTCTATTAAAATTGGAAATTGAGTGGCAATGAAATCGGCCACGGCAGTTGGGTATCCAAGATCCAAGCAACGCTTATGTAGAGACTTCGATTGCTGGATACAAGAATGTACTTGATCCCCTGGTAACAAAATAGATTGAGAATTCAGCACCGCAAAGGAGTTATAGCCAAATGCGGTAGCTAAAAGTTCGTAGATATGAGTCCTTTTGAAAGGGGCGGCAATATGAGTCTGGCAATATTGATGTGTATCGAAGACAAATGTTTTGATAGTCATAAATAATTTCCTCAACACTTCATCGTTCTGGGATGAATGCACACGTTTAACGTCCCAACGACGAAGCCGTTTAAGAAAATTGAATCAATGACAATTTTAGATAAACCTTTTTTTACTCGTGTGCAAGTAAGGCGGGCGCCAGAGATTATTCTAGTCGTTTGATTAAAGCCCGTCAAAAAAATGAAAGGCAAATTCCGCGCTAAGGAGCAATTTTCATGAAACCAACGCCCTTGTAACGAAAGACGCTCAAAAATCACGCCTTTCGTTGTGACCTCACATGTTGTTTTTCATTAGGATCATCCATTTCAAGGGAGGCCGAATAATTCACGCATAAGCAACAAGTCATCATCTATCCAGAATACAGTGCGGATGGTCTTGGATCAGCCTGGGCTGCATGGGAGCTTTTTGGCGATGGGGCTTATTACAGGCCCTATCGGTATAATGATCCGATGCCAAACTTCGAGTCCGGAGCGGAAGTCTTTGTGCTTGGCTGTGGAATTTCTTTAGGAATTCTCTACAAAGCCGCGATCAACGCAGAACGAATCGTGGTTATCGAAAGCCAGTCACATTATGAAGAGAAGTATTTGGATCAGCTCAATGCTCAGCTGGTACCACACAACCTTACCTTCATAATTGATAGATCTCGAAGCGCTTGTGTCATGGCATGGGAGTTTTTCAACCACACCAAGACGCCGCTTTTATTGGAGATGATCCAGGATCACAATCAAGGAAGATTTTCAATCGAGACATCCAGCGATGTTATTGCCGCGCTGAACAATCGTCTCCCTATGGATCTCATGGAATTTGGGGGTATTTCTCTTGGCGAATTAAGATCGGAAGGGAAGGCGCTGAATGAGCAAACTCGAAGAATTGCCGCCAGATTAATGAAAGCGCGTCATTCGGCTTGTCTTGGCGATGTCGTTGGGATGGCCATCAATGCGCCGCCGGCATTCGCTAACGATCTTGGCCTGATGCTATCCATGGAAAGGGGAAGTTTTGGAATGACGTATCACTTCAATGGCGAGCGTAATGCTTGGCTCTGTTCGCTTCGGTCTGATGGTTCTGTCAATGTGGGGTTATTAGCTGAGCGGTTTGGTGGCGGCGGAAATGATCGTGCAGCCGGATTTTCGGTGCAGAGTGGCGAGTGTGATTTTCTTTTTCCTGCGTCAAAAGGGGCAAAACAGCAAAAAACACAACATGTAGTATAGTGAGACTGACTTCTGCGCTATTTGTCGGGGGTCTTTCCCGCGCGTACCCGGGTTGGTGTATTCAAAATAGCACCCGAAGGCATTCGGTTGATCTATTACAAAATACTGGACGCCGGTAACGCTAAGATCAATATAACACGGTCGTGAAGAATCTAAGCAATGGTGATGGCAGCAAAGCTAGATGCAGCCCCATGGCGACCAATCGTATTAGTCAATATTTATTCCATAGATAAATCTCAATATGCGAAATAAATTTCATTTTAGTGAAACAAAAGTCGATTTTACTGAAACAAAATTATATAATTCGCAACTATGGATAATCTCTCCGAAGTTCTAAAAATTCTAGAAGGTGCCCTGCAGCATAACGTGCGCAAGGCTGCCGATTACGCCGCGTTGCTCGCTGATAAACTGGAAGAAAAAGGCGAGGTGAAACAGGCTTCCATGATCCGGCAGAAACTTGCTCGCGTGCCCCAGGAATTATTCTCTCCAGCCAGCATGAGCCACAGCCTTCCAGTGGATTCGGAAAGCCAGCTTCACACAGTAGACGAAGAGCGTCCTAACATTACAGATATCGAGCTGGCTTTGCCGGGAAATGTTAGGATCAGACTAAATGAGTTTGTCGGATCAGTTCGTGCTGTCGAACAACTAGCTGCCGCCGGCCTGCGTCAACCAGCCAGGCTCTTTCTATACGGCCCCCCAGGATGCGGCAAAACACAGGCTGCCCGACTGATCGCCGCTGAATTAAATTTGCCACTTCTTACTGTGCGTTGCGACACTTTAGTCTCATCGCTTCTCGGGCAGACCAGTCGAAATCTACGCCGAGTGTTTGAGCATGCCGAAAACCGTCCCTGCATATTATTTCTTGATGAATTCGATGCGCTTGCAAAATCGCGTAGCAATGAACGAGAGATCGGCGAGTTACAACGAGTAGTCATTGCCCTTCTGCAGAATATTGATGCGCTGTCACCCGAAACACTCCTGATTGCTGCTACTAATCATGACGAGTTATTGGATCGTGCAGTTTGGCGACGCTTTGCATGGCATATTTCTATGGGGTACCCAGATTCAGAACTGCGTGCGCAAATTTGGTCGATGAAGCTAGGGAATCGAGCGCCCGTGGAACCGTCTGCTGCTTTGTTAGCGGAGCTTTCTGAAGGACTTTCCGGCGCCACTATCGAGCATGTGGCACATGACGCTATCCGCTCTACTATTCTTCGTGGCGAATCACGAATAGATGAAGTTGATCTGCTGCGGCGCCTTGGACTCACCATTGCGATGACTCGCGGCCTGCGCCTTGACTCAAAAGAACGAGAAATTGCGTTTCTAAGAGAGTGGGCGCCGCGTCAGCTAGCCCTGCGAAAACTCGCAAATTATTATGACGTCTCGGTAAGACAAATCTCTAATGCCGCCAAAGGGGAAATTAATGACCTCAAGTATCGAAAATCCGATTCTGCTCGTTCAGCCACGTAAACAAGATCTAAAGCAGCGCATCATTGAGGGTTTTGGCGAACCCAAGGAAATCGTCGAAGTCACGCCTACCTTCCGGAATGCATTGGTTTCACGCATTGTAAGAGCAGCACAAGAACTACAACGTAGCTTTACAGATTATCCAACCATCCCAGCGGTAGTTGCTCTCCGGTTGCATGTTGAGGCAATGGCAAAATCACACCGGCCAATGTTACTGTTGGAGCGCGTTGGGATGCTACCTATTGGTACACGGCAATTCGGTGAATTATTACTTCCTGCGACGACCGGCAGCCTAAAGCACTTATCCGAGATCGTGGAAAATAATGATTCAAAGGCAATTCGAGCAAATCTATCAGCCATTGCCGAAATTTTCCCGTGGAGCATCAACGATGTCCTAGGTTGGAATGAGCTTGACGAAAAAGACGCAAGCGCGTTGAACCTCGCAGCATGGATCGAAGCAGATAAACCAATACTAATTGAACGTTTCATTAGTGATGAAAAAACGACAGATAGTGCTCTTGCAACAGTCGTTAACTTAAAGTTGCAGCAAATTAATGCAAAGATTGGCACAACGATACCGAAGACATTAGGTGAAACTTCGGTTTTTATCCGCATATCCTCACTTGATGATGCAATGCTACTTGCCGCATGTCCAGCAGTGAGAAGGATTGCTCCCGTGGACGAATTTTCTCCGATCGAAGTCCGACCACAGATGTTTGCTCTGCTTGGTGATGCCCCAGCAGATTTGTTACCACCGCCGGAGCCTGATCTTCCAGTAGTTGCAATTGTGGATAGTGGTATCCAAAAAAACGATACTATCCTTAAATCATGGATTGCAGCGAGGGAAACTTTCGTATTGCCACCGGATACTGATCATCTTCACGGCACCTTCGTTGCTGGATTGGTGACCGGTGCGAGAGTGCTAAATAATGATGATTCTCTGTTTCCCGTGGCAAGATCAAAAGTGCTTGATGTAGCTACCCTCTCTACCGGTCTGACGACCGCCGATGAACTTCTTCTCAACATAGAGACCGCAATTAAAGGCAATCCGGATGTTAAAGTTTGGAATTGTTCTTTTGGCTCCAAGGTACCAGGACATGCTGAATTGTTCGGTCAGTTTGCCCAAGATTTAGATATATTGTCCGATAAGCACAGCGTGTTATTTGTCATTTCCTCCGGTAATTATGAGACATTACCTCTGCGAAACTGGCCTCCTAGCGCCGATCTCGGCGGTATGGACAGAATCAGCCAACCTGCAGAAGCCTTGCGTGCAATTACAGTTGGTTCAGTAGCCCATAAACCCTCCTTGGTACAACCAAATGATCCTTCGCCATTTTCCCGGAGAGGACCAGGCGCTGCAAGAACGCCGAAACCAGATGTTGTACATCACGGAGGTAATTGCTCTAGCAATGGTGAATTCTTTGGCTCCGGTATTCGCTCATTCCTTCCTGGTGGAAAACTCGGAGAGTCGATCGGCACAAGTTTCTCTACACCTTTAGTATCGACTCTTGCTGCTAATGTATGGCAGACGCTTGACAGACGTGGTCACTCAGCTAACCCGGAGATCGTCAAGGCGCTGATGATCCACGCGGCAGCGCTGACATCCCCTTTGCGTAAAACCGATGAGCGAGATTACTATGGCTTCGGTATCCCGAATTCTGTGCTTGATGTTTTATTTTGCGCACCCGATACTTTCACCTTAATGTTCGACGCTGAACTTTACGACGGAATTTATTGGGAAAAAACGCCATTCCCTGTTCCTGCCTGTCTCCATTCAAGCGGCACTCATCTTAGGGCGGAAATTTTAATGACCTTAGTGTATTCCCCGCCTTTAGATGGTAAGCATGGCGCCGAATATGTTCGAGCTAATGTCGATGCTTCATTCGGTAATTACGATCCAGACGACGACGGTGAACTGCATCATCACGGGTTAGTACCACTTGATGCGCCTCGGCGAGAAGACTTATACGAGAAAGCTATGGTTGATCACGGTTTTAAGTGGTCTCCTGTAAAGGTCTATCACGGTCGATTTCCTCGCGGTAAGGCCGGAAGAAATTTCCGTTTGAAGCTTGAGCTACTACGGCGTGCTGGTGAGCCGTCGCGACGGGAGCCGCAACGCGCTACTGTTATCCTCAGTTTTAGGGCGCTTGAAAAGGGGCAGCCGGTATATGCCGATGGCCTTCGTGCTTTGCGTGCTGCGAACTGGGTGTCGAACGCGTTAGCAAACCACGAAGTTATCCGACTTTGATATCTATGCATCCAAAAGGCTGAATTGAGCATATGCAGCGCGCCCTTCACTGTGATAATAGGCACATATTAGTCCTGGCTGAGTACGGACGATTTAATATGTTATTTACCATCAGCAGGGGCTTGCAAATACGAATAGATCTCAGTTTGCTGAAAATATCCATATCTATCTTGTTCGTTGGTCGAATTTTGCTACCCTGTAGCCGATGACGCCGATTACAGTGATGAATCAGAAATTCATCAAAGAAATGGATTTTTTGGTGTTAGCGACAGACCAGCCCCAGTGTCACAAAACCAAAGAAACAAAAACCAACAAGATTATTTTAATGGCTACACACCAGATTCCATTGCGAATTTTCTAATCCTCCTGCAGCCACAGCTAGGCAATCAACAACCCGTTTTGATCGACGAAGATTTTATCTACGAAAATGCCAGCGACGAATACATGCTTTATGGAATTCAGGAATGACCAATATTTTTAGAGAATATTGATCGGTGTTTGGGCGCCTTTTCGGATATCCACAAAAGCCCCTTGATGATTTAATCCGCCATGCCGCAATAACGACCAGATCAACTGCATAGCCACGTTTGCGATTGCACGGTTGATAGGCAAATCCTGATTGGACAAGGCTACTTCCATGCTGCATGACGGGGTATTGTTATCCACCATGCCATCCAGCTCGGGGTAGAAATCAAACACTGAAGGCAGCTTGATTGGATTCTCGTTGGCATGCCCAAGCCTTCCTAAAATGACTTGACCCGTGCTCTCGCCGTTACCGGTATCCAGCCATAGGCATCTTGAATACAGATTATTTTGGCACTTTGCCAAGTCAGCTCGGAATTGCGCCACATCAACACAGGTAATCAATAAATCGCAGTTCATGCCGCTGCAATCTTCATTGATATCTAACATGCGTGGCATGGCCACCCAATCACGGCCATACAGATAATTGATCCTTTGGATTGTAATGGTTGCCTTGTTCTGGCCTAAATCGGCGGGGTAAAAGGCTTGACGGCCTATATTGGGTCTTTCAACCACGTCTCCGTCCCATGCCGTCACATGCAGGCCAGGATGACCAAGTTCTCGGATAGCGTAATCAATTCTGGCCAGACTGGCTAAGACCTCAGAGCCGGTGCCACCGACACCGATTAAACAGATTTTGACGGGCTTACGAAGCCAATGGTCTGGAGTGCAGAATTTGAAGGACTTGATGGAACTGGTTGTCATGGATTACCGATTAAAAGATCGTTTAGTTACCAATCTTTTAACACCGTCGATTGATCATGCAAGCCAACTTTACCAGTCGATTAAAATAGGGTTTGGACGCAGGTTGACAGGAGCTAATCCGTCGACTTATGTAAGATTGACGCCGATTAGCGGCTATCGGCCCGTTACGGTCGATCACTCCGTCTGATTGAACGCTGGCAATTTTGTTTTGACCGGGTCACCGCTTCCTCCCACTTACCAGAACAGATTAAACAGTCAGAATGCGTCACTGACACGTTTAAACAGCTTATCAAAAATCGCAAGCTCTTCTGGCTTAAGTGACTCACTCGTCAGCATTGGTAAAGCCGCTTGAGCAACACGGTAATGATTAAAGCCACCATCTTTAAGCAAAGTAATTCCATTTTGTTTTAGCCATTTATTAATGCGTTCAACAATTCTCGGGTGATCACCAAGTTCTTCAACTGTAAGTGTTTTGCCTTTTAATTCCTTAGCATAAGACGCATTAAAGGCATCAATATAAAGTTCTGAAGGGAGTAAATCCTCGATATCCGCTTCATTCGCGGACTCATCCAGGAACATCGAGAAATCTAGCACTCGTTTCCTCTCTATCAATCGTTGTCGAATCAAATCTTCAAGTTTCTGATGAGGTGTACTTGCTCGATCATGTAGAACAGCAATTTTAAGTTTGTTTGCTCCAAGTAAGGCCACAAATGTTGCAAGCTTATCTAATCCGCCTACAGGTACTAAGATGGCGTCATTAAGCCCCTGCTTACCATTTGCTTCCAATACTGAACCCATGTGCTGCAACAAAATCAAATCGGCGGGACCTTCGACTAAAAGATTCTTTTTAGCTATAAACAGATTTTGTGCAATCGAATAACCGAGAGCAGCTTGTAACGGGAAAACACTTTCGTCTGATGAACCAGCCAACTCGCGGGTAATCTTTGTTCCCTCTTTGACTCGATCCTCAACCACACGAACATCTTCAAGATAAGCACTATCGACCATAAAAGGAGAATGCGTCGTGTAAATTATCTGATGTTGCTCGGATAACTCTCGAATGTAGGCAAGAAAGTCGGCTTGAGCTAATGCGTGCAGGTTCAAACCTGGTTCATCCAGTAACAGTATCAGGTCATTATTTGTATTCACTCGGGATTTAACAGCATCAAACCAAACCAGAAAGCTAAAAAACCAGATAAATCCCTTGCTTCGTTGATCAAAGGGTACAGTCACGCCATGCCGTCTGTTTTTGATGCGTATGTATAGATTTACCCCGTTGTTGTATGGTGGAGCATCCTTTGAATCAGCTTTAAGATCGAATTCAACATCAAGGTCTTGATTCTGTTTCCAAAAGTCAAAAACCTTCTGAGTAATGTCTAAACCTATGGCTTCCAGTTCGGCCTTAGCAGTCTCATAACCTTCATCACTGATCAAATCTTTAAGCGAAGTACCTGCTAATTCCAATAGACCAAGTGCTGTTTCGTCGGCATCTGTCAGTTGCCCAGCGGATTGGCGTTGTTGCAATGAAGGCAAGTTTATTTTGCCTTCGAGCAATTTGTAGTCATCAAAATACAAAAATTTTGGCATTGCTGGAGACAAATACGTTTGCCAGATGTGCCCTTCTACCAACCCCAAACTACTAGATTTAGGCTCCCAGCTTCGCCATTGAGCCGCGAAAATAGCTAACTTGTTGTCGGGTGAGAGTCCCAACTCATCAATCCTATTTAATACATCTGCTAGTGTTTCAGCATCCTTAAAAACATCCTTTGCATGCTCCAAATCGATCAGTGGTTTTTGTATTGCGGAAAGTGCAGCCTTCTGGTCGATATCAAACCCGATGGTACTAGTGTTTCCGATAGTCGTGCTGCGAGTAAAGGTAGTCTGTGGAGCTACAATCGCTACACCACCAAAAACCCCTTTATTTATCTTATCGGCTAAAGCTTCCTCTATGCGTAAAGTGAGCTCTACTACTTTCTGATAGTTTTGTGCTTCATGTTGCTGACGGTAACGAGTGAATTCTTTTCGGGGATAGTCAGCTACATAGTTGTACTTTGCTGTGCCTAATGGCATTGACTTGTGCAGTGCTTCAAGAAAGGCCGTCTTACCAGACTCATTCTTGCCGACTAGTACTGTTACATGATTACTAAGATCAACTGGCGTTGAATCATCAATCGATTTGTACTTCCAAACTTGGGCTTTGATGAGGGTAAGCATTATTCTTCTTTATCCATTGCTATTAGACGACACTGTATTTTAATTTACAGACCTGCATCCAGACTAAGTAGGCAGTCAAAACAGAATTTTGAAATCTGGTTTTAGATTAAGAATGCCATTCAAAATTTATGGGCATTTCTATCGATTTTCAAGTGTTACATTTTCAAAGTTTTCGATCCATCCGTGGGGTAGCGTGCGGTGCTGAATACCGGCTTTCAGAATGAGAAATTTATGATCTTCGCACAAACGTGTTGACCGGCAGAAAGTGGCTCAAAATCCTATTAGAACTCTCTTTTTTCATCCGCATTTGGTTGTGTGCAATAATTGGTCGGGAGTCAGAATATTGGTAGCAACAAATTTTTAGCCAGGACGAATAATTAATGAATCTCAACCAAAACCCAACCAAAGAACAGCTAAAAGCTTTATTTTCCTCTTGCAACGATACCATCGGCCATCATGTGCTTTGGGTAGCCATGAATGGTGACGTGGCTTTGACTCCACTCCCAAGCGAAATAAATCCAGTTGGATTTGATCAAACAAACCCGGACCTAATGTTGCGTTATGAAACCTTCGTGCAAGGCAATGGCTATGTCGGCCAGAAAGCTGCCGAGGATGAAAAGTTCGTGGACAGAATTTTCAAAAGTTTGCAGAGTGAATGGTCGACCGTTACGGAGAAATCGCCACAGCGTTACGTTGATTTTTTCTGAGTTTGTTTCTCCTGGGCAGCAACATTGATCCAGTTTTTTCGCTCAAAATCTACGGTGATACGATCGGTTGAGATTTTCCCATCGCAAAGCTTGAGATCGATTTCAACCGGCTTGGCTCCCATTTCTTCTGCGGCTTTATACAGATCGTCAAAATCTACATTCAATTTCATGGTCTAACTTTCGATCTGTGTTTTGAAATCGTTTCGCGGATACAGCATTATCCTTGGATGGGCAAGATTGCCATCAACCACGTACTCGTGAAATCTGACCATCTTGCTACTTCCCCTGATACTTCGAAGCGCCGTTATTCTTGAAGAAACAGCCGTATACACCCCACAACTTCTCAAATAGCCTTTGTCCGTCTTGCCTAACCGGAACTTTACAAAAGACCTATCCGATCTTTTCTTTCTATCATTAACGAAGCCAGCCATCGATTTTTTGCTTTTCCAGTTTGCAAACTGCATTAAACCGCATTCGTGTCCGTCTATCAGAATATCCACATCATTTGGATTTTCACATCCCTTTGCTGTAGAGCCGAACAGCCACATGCGCTTGATTCTAAAAGCCGTGAATTCGCATTCCGGTGTGCCAATAATGCCGTTACACTTTTTCACTCGTTCTGCTATTTCCAAGGCTGTTTTTATCGCTGTCGTCCGTTTCAAGCCAAAATCTCCCGCGACTTCTTTTCCCATGCCTCATCCGTTGGCGTGTCAAGCAAACCAATCCGATGAAAAACCTCTAACTGGAAATCTCGTGCACCACGACACAGATGGTCTTCTTTTTTGCCATGAAGTCTAGGGTGGTGGCATATCTGCGATGCTTCCGTTAAGCATCGACGCCTAACCATATCGGCAATATCCGGCGCAGCCTCACGTCCATTCTCATCCTTGCTGAATGGACACGTCGGGCATTTGCCTTTCATTACTGGCCAGCCGGAAATATTGGTTGAATTGTGCATACTTACCAGCGAGAAAATCCATCAAAGAACTGATCTTGGCGATCGATGAATTCGAACATCTTTTTTCGATTTGACCAAGGATCGCTGCATGCTTTAGCGCACGTCGAAACAACATCCCTGTAGATAGTTGCTGGAATTGATTTTACGCCATCAAAATTCATCAGCATCTTATCCCCAATTTTCTCCGCAGATGCGCTGCCACGCCCAAACATAATGATATTTGGCGATTCGCCGCAGGCTTTGAATATGACATACCGCCAGCTTGGATCGGCATTTCCTTTTTCTGGAATTACCTCAAGCGAGTATGCCAAGTCCCCGCCATGGGTAAGAAGGTTATATACCTCTGAAATTTTAGTCGGTTTGTCGCCGACTAAAATGCAAGGGCCTACAGCATCGAAATCATAGAAGCGCTCGCTTTCTTCAAGCCCTAGCATTTCTTTCAATGCGTCTATTTTCTCGTCAGGCAACTTGGCAACCTTCGAAACAAATCTTTGCAGTTGCTTTGCAGTAATGCCAACGGCTTTTGCGATTTCTGCAGGATTGTTGGGCCAACAATCCATCAGCAATTTTGTTTTCACAGCACATGCCTGATCCATAGCATCCATCTCAAATTCCGAAGAATCATCACCATCGTAATCATCAACGTCATCACTTCCGGCGCTCAACCAGGTAACACCGTCACCCTTCCTGAAAGTCCTACGTCCAATCGGAACCGCATTAACTTCCCAGGACGAAAGCCACTGGCCGGGTTCCCAGTCTATTTTGGATGAATCCAAATGGTTTTCCATTTCTTTGACAGGCAAAGTCATCCATTTTTCAGCAGCTTCTCGAACGGATTTGTTGCTATACCAAGTCCACCTTTTATTTTCTACGTGATGATTATGTTCCGTATTGGCATGAGCATTCAGAGCTTCCAGGTTATAGAAATCCTTTTCATTTTTTCGGGCAAGCCAACCAAATCTCATTACTTCGCCTTGAGCAGCTCTTAAAGAACCGGACAACTTTTTGTCCCCTTTTTCAGCAATTACGACATCAACCCCAAGCTTTTTTATATTCAGCTTGAGATCAGGGCAGGATTCAGCAATATGCTTATTGATTTTCAAAATATCTGGACATCCTTTCAATCCGGCTCCTTTTGACCATGCTTCGATCAAAAAACCAAGAAATGATCGCGGGTTATCAAGACACGAAAAGGCAAACCATTGGATTTGAGTTCCAGGGACAGTTAACCCATAGAGTATTAGGGGTTTTAAGCTGAATCTAGCGGCATCGGATAATGCAATGGTTTCACCGCTGAATACAACGCCATGCTCAGGATGCTCAAAGACGTGCTTCGCAATCGCAACGTAGAAATGATGCTCTCGCTGTTGATCGGAATTATTTGCTGCCATTCATTACCCCTCTGAACTAAAAAATTTGCGAAAATCCCGGCACTCAAAGAAATGCCCATTGACCAGGATCCACGTGGCAAAAGTCGGTTCACTTGAATCGCAGTTGCCAACCACACCGGCGATATAGAAACCACCAATATCGGACTTGTCGTCTGCCTTGGAAAAGAACGCAGGCATATCGCCATGCGAATGCAGATCCATGACCAGCTCATATTCATCCGGCAGCACATTCAAATAGGAAACATGTCCAGCACTAAATGAAATCACATCCGGCTCATACAGAGAATATTCTTTTCGGATTTTGTCCCACACCACCAATCCAGCCCACTCGCTCGGGGCGCAAAGGAAAGTTTTCTCGCAAACATCTTGCAAAATCCGTTTCGGAATTTGGCCATGCGGCAACCGAACACCGATTGTGCCTATTCGTTCGTAGGGCAACTTGATCGATGACTTCGCCACCGGCAACCGAACTTCCAATATCGGATTGATCGCTTCGATATACACGCCATCACCAGCAATCACGAACCGATGCTTGCCTGTTTCCGGCTTGGGCAATCCTTCTCCATGTGAAGGCTACATCAAGGTTGGTGTTTCGCCAAAAACAATTTGGTCGCGTTGGTCGGTGAGGTAGCTAGTCATCATTGGCAGTTATTCGTCCATCAAAAATGCAATTCAACTTCTCTTTCAGATACGTTATTTCGAAGCTTTCCATTGGCAATGGATTACCCGTATGCCGGTTACATTCGGTGAAATCAATCCCAGCCTCGTGAGCACGTTGGCATGTCTTGATGTATGCCTGCATGATCCCGGCGAATTCAATGAATGGATGATTGTTAACGCCAATAGCTTGCCGATAAAAATCGTCCACAATGACATCCATTTTCTTTAGCGCAATTTCACGTTCTTCTTTACTAAGCATTTTTCGCCCTCAACACTAATTGTTAGTTGATCATGCCTCTATTTCGCTCATTTTGTGTTTACCTTTTAGAAATGATTTTCAATGAAATTTTCTACGCTATACCGCAAGGTATTCAAATGTTCATTCGGGAATTTATTTGCCTTATTCTTGGAAAGGGAATGCCAAAACCGATAATGGGCTTTGTTATCAACCGCTTGATCCTTATCCCCATCCAGAGAAAGGGTTGAGGGATTATTGACATGGGAGAAGGCGCTATCGAACATGACCGATTCCCAAGCCTTGATCTGAGCAATGCAGCACTCGTCAGGCAATGTTGCAGAACCAGTGCAGACATTGCCATTGGCATACACGTTCATCAGCGGCGCATGATAAAGCCTCGTTTTGCTACTGACTCTGCTGTTGGTTTTTAACGCGGCCACCGCCAATTTCCCATTACGATTCGCCATCATCAGTAACCTTGGCCAAGGCACATCAATCCTTTTCATTGGCATCCCGGTGATATTGAACAGCATGGGGCGAACCTTGGCTGGCACTGTCCAGGCAATATGGGTTTCGGAAATCGACACGACATTCGGCGGTAACAGTCTTACTTTTCGCTTACCCATTTCCTGCATCGACCGCAAAACCGACTCCACATCATCTTTGGACATTAAGCGGCCGGCGCCGATGATGGATTCCCCTTGCTCGTTGATCACGAAATCGTGCATCGACGCCAGAAAATCACCTGATCGATACTGGAAATAGCCACTTGAAAGCGCTTTGGCCTGATGAATCAGGATGGCGTGTTTCTGCACGATGCTCGGCTTTTCGCCTTGGTAGAACTGGAAAAAATCGTTAAGCTTCAACTTGGGCCCCCAAATCAGCATTGATCACCTCGGCCAATCGAATCAACCCTCTCGACTTGGCCAACAAGGTCAGTCTCTCACCGACTTCCGAACATGCAAGTGGATTCAATCGAATGATGCTTTCCGGGTTTTCACCCGCTTGAGCCATATCGTTATAAACCTCCGACACCACAGACTCTTCCCAATCAAAGCCGAATCCGATGACATGACCATAGTCCAGATACACATCCCCATGATTGTTATCGCAGGGTGATATTCGACATTCGGAGGCTTTTAGTCCAGACTTTTCAATCCACTTCCAAACCTTGATCGTTTCCCGAACGAACTTGACCCAAGGATTCTGATATATGGCCTGATTTGATTTTCGCCAACTGGCCAGCATTCGCCTGATTTCACGGATTTCTGGCAACTCGCCGAACGTCGATTTGCAGTTATTCGTTAAAACCGATTTCAGATAACCAATGCGATCCTCCAGATACTCCTGATCGTCGGTTATCTCGGTAAACGGATAAACATCGTTTTCCAAAAAGAACTCAGCCAATTCCCCGTTGCTCAGATGGCCTTGAGTTTCCAACGCCTCCTTGAGCGCGTCCAGCTCATCACCCATCATCATCCATGCTTCGGACAAATCATCGACCAAGATGCCTATGCCGCCATTGAAGATTGTCCATTTCAGACAACCAGCCACCGCTTTGGCAAGTTCACGATCAATGTCCAACAAGGAAAACTGGGAAAATCTGGGATAAACGCCCAACACCAAGAAAACACCCTCGTTCTTACTTTGCTGCATTTCAAAGCTTATCGGCTCAAAGTCACTGTGAACCGAGTCGATACCTGCAATGCTCATCGATTCTTGGTTTAAGTAATCCATGATTTTGGCAACGACCTCCTGATATAGCCGATAGACAGCCTCCCAGCCAGTCGTCACGGCCAGATCGATTTCTGCTTCTTCAACCAGCCCCATTGAATGGGCCAACAAGATCATGCAAGAAATTCCGGAGCGATTGGTTTCAAAATCGGCCTTGTCTTTTCGGTGCCGAATCTCGTCGATCAAACCGTTCAGGTCGGTTTCGATCCTGACTTGACCGAATAATTGACCTACAGCATCGGAAGTTGTTTGGGGTCGATACCCATAATGGTTCGGTTGGGCAGTTTTGGCAGATTCAGCTTGAACTGAAAGCATGTTGGCTCGTTCTCGGTCTTGACGTTGTTATCAATGGGAAATTGGCTCCCCCATTCTTCCAATTGCGCTATTCCAACGCTATCAGCCTTATCAGCCTTTGGTTTTGACTTCTTGATGTGGCTTGATGGCATAGTGCAATTCCTCGCCTATCAGTTCAGGCTCACTGAGTTCGACATGAGCCAGATGCGGGTATGAGGCCGCATAGAGCTTGATGGCTTCTTCCGGCGATAAATCGGGTGCAGGATCGGCAAGACGAACAGCACCCATTTTGAAGACTCTGACCGGGCGAATGACAGTGGTATTGATATTTTCCATGTTGAATCCTCAGAACAGTGATTTATCGGTTACGGCAATTTCCGCTGTTTTTTCGCTTGCCGCATCCTGATGATTCGGTTCTTCAAACCGGGATTTTTCTGTCGGCTTATCCGCCTGCTTGCTCTTGGCCGCTTCGGCCTTCGCTTGCTTTACGGCCTCCTTGATTCGACTCATGGCGTCCTTCAAGTCGTTATGACCGCCTTCGCGCACATAGGCAAAATCGGCCAGTGAACGCGGAAAATCCGCGTCCAGCGATTGAGGATGGGTTACCACGTACAAAGGCATCGCCAGCGCCGCTCTCAGTGACTGGATAGCTTCTGAGGCTTTCTCGTCTGCCGCCCCCTGCAACATCGGCTGTACCAGTACCGCCAGTTGATCACCCTTGCGGGTGATCGTGAATTGAATACGCTCATCGTTTTTGAGCATGTCATGGAAGGTTTCAAAAATCATGTTAAGCTGCCTCGCTTTCTGGGTCTTGGGTGTATCCGTTGGGGTTTAAAGACATGGCTTCGTCCTCGTCGTCAAACCAATCCGAATCGCTGAGATAATTGGAAGGGTTTGATAATTCTTCCGCATCCAAATCATCGAATTCGCCCGGTTTTGCCATCACAGCGTCCAAGATCGCGCTTTCGTCGTCGCCATCTACGGCGTCCGTTCTTGGCAGGTCGGCATCCAAATCGTCATTCAGATCTTCAAAATGGGTTTGATCGCTTGAATCCTCTGCATCAAGTAAAGACTCACTCTCCGGCTCTACTGCATGTTGAGCACCGTTTTCTTTCGCCACCTCAACATCCGCTTCATCTGCCTGGGATGCAGTGGTTGGCTCGGACGAAACCGGCTCGACAACGGCGTTTGGCGTTTGAGTGTGCGATGTCATGTCTTGATGACTATCGTCACCCATGAACTTAAAAACGCAACTCGGTACAAAACCCGCGAAGTCGTAACCGCACCCAAAAACATCATCCAAGATTTCGTTGTTTTTCTTCTTCATCAGGACGGCAAACTTATTTTTCTCGCTTTGCTTTTCATAATGCTCGACGAATGACAAACCTTCGCCGTTTATGGCTTCGCGCAACACGCCTTCGATGCCTGCCTTGGTGAAGGAACCCAAAAATTCCCTGTCCAGAATGAAATGGTCAGCCAATCTTGCTTTCGTCAGATTCAACACGGACGCAGCGCCTTTCGCCCAGGTCTTGTTCAGAATCGGCGTAGACTTTTCATGCTCACCCAGCAAATGGCTCAACAGTCGGTGATTGAATGCCAGCGTTTCTTCGATGCCCAAAGACGATAGCGCCTTCACGAATCCATCGATTTCGCTGCCAATTCTTATCAAGTCTTTCAAGGATGCTGGCATTTTTTCAACAGGCAACGAACTTCTCACCAGCCTATAAAGGGCAAAGGTGTTCACGCACAACACGGCCAGTTTGTTATCCGCAATTTGTTTTGCGCCAAGGTCGCGGTAAAACGCCTCGATTTTCTCAATCACTCTGGTAGGGGGAATCGCCGCGCTTGCATTGCCGGTATCACCCTCTTTTCCATCAGCATCATTATTGGAGGTGTCAGGATTTCTTCCCGTTACTGACTGGATGGGCTTGGTTGATTTCTTGGTCGAAGTTTTGCCTTTATCGTTGCTGGCAGGTGTGGATGCTGCCTTGAAGCTCTCTTGATAACCGACAACCTTGTCTTTGTGGCAATCCAGATTAAAGCAGCAATCTTCCGTAATCCGACCAAGACGATCCGGCGAAGTGGACAGCAAAGCGCCGAAATGGGCGCATTGTCTGCATCCTTGTTCAAACTGCGATTTACCAACACCTTCCGCACCGGACTGGCAAATGATCTTGTAAGAATCCGGTCTTCTTTCGGTGTCGAGGAAAACGGCTGCGTATTGTTCGGACAATGACGTCTTTTTCTCTAGCATCGCCGTTTCGGTTTTCTGCTCATAGCAGGCCCGATTCGCGCACCGCCCTTCGCTGATATGTTCCTCGAACAGGCTGGATTGCATACTGGAGTTATGGGGGCATCCATTGCAACCCGTCTTATCGAAAGTGGCTTTTGACAATTCCAGCGTAAACGAGGCCAGTCTGCTTTTCAGTTCTGCAACCGAGTAGCCGTTTTCGAGAATTTTGGCGAGAGTGGCCGTTTGGAAGTCGCTGGGCAGTTGGGAGAGCAATTCAGCATGACCCAATTTGATCTTGCGTTCTGTCAGTGCGTTAAGGACTTCCGAGGCGGCGTGGAGCAGCAATAACCGCGCATCGAACTTAACACCGCTCCAACCTAAAAGCCGTAACGCTTCGCTTTTATCACCACCACAATCGGTTAACACATCCCTTGCCGCCACCGCTTCTTCGGCTGGACTCATATCAGCCCTTTGTGAATTTTCGACGGTGGCGATCAATCTAGCTTCTCTGTCGCTCAGGTTGCGCACCACGGCTGGAATTTCAGTCAATCCGGCTTCATTCGCGGCTCTCCATCGGCGCTCACCGGCCACAACCCAGTAGCCATTGCCATCAGCCACCGACCTGACAATGATCGGCTGAATCACGCCCTCAGCCTGTACCGAAACGACTAACTGTTGGAATTCGTAATTATCAAAGAACTTACGCGGATTAAATCCATCTTGAACACTGATTTGATCGATGGGCAATTTTGTGAATTCTGCTGAACTGGTTTGCATGATTTTCTCCATAGCTTTGCCACCTTTTAGGTTGCCCGAAAAAGCAGCATGGTTAATAAAAACTACAGAGTAAAATTCTCATGAATCAATGATTATGCAAGAGTGTTTTGATGTTTTAGCTTGTTCTACATTTTGATAAGTATCAATGACAGTTTCAATCGTCCGCTACCTGGAAAGGGTTTAGTAAACATTTGTACGATTTGAAGCCTGAGTTAGCACAATCTGGCAAACTTAGTTAATTTGGAACATTTGAACGAAAAGACAGCCGAGATCTTTGGCAGCCTGCCTGCCGAAATGTTTTTAGCGATTCAACAGCAACTCAGCCATCCCATCCAACTTAGCTTTGATCTGTTTCCATTCAGGCATTTGCAAAGATAACAATCTGTAAAACTCCGGGCTGTGATTGTGCTCCTTCAGGTGACAAAGCTCGTGAATAATCACGTAGTCGATGCACTCTCTGGGCGCCTTAACCAAATGCGGGTTTAGCAAAATATGTCCCTGCGGCGAACAGCTGCCCCATTGCTTCTTCATGGTCAAAAGCTTAATCGTCGGCAATGCTCCACTCAGCCAGAGCACACCAGGCGCCAACGCTTGCATACGACGATGAAAAACTTGGTGAGCGTGGGATGCATACCAGTCTTTCAATAACTGGCTGATTTTTTCTGTGGAACGATCAGCCGTGACAACCTGTAATTGCCCGCGCAACAGTTTGACAGTCGGTCGATGGCTGTTGGTTAAATCCAGCACTTTTAGCGGGTAGCGCTTCCCCAAATAGAAATGACTTTCGCCACTGATGTATTGCCTGGGCAGCACTTCAGCTTGCGCTTCACGAATACGTGTCAGATTCTGCGTTAACCACCGAGCACGTTTCAACACCGCTTGCTTGATTTTGGACAGTTCAGCACCCACAGGCGCATCAACCTGAACAACACCATCCGGATGAATATGGATAGCTATTCTGGTTGATTTACTCGCCAAGAATGCAACTTGGTAAAGGATTTCCTCGCTGCCGTAACGGATGGACTGCTGCATCATCGTTCTTTGGACAAACCGACTCGGGTGATTTGCACGATATGCTCGATGACTTCCTTGGCCTTATCCATACCAATCATTTTGAACAAGCGCGGCAACAAGCCTTTACGAATTTCAGCTTCGATGTTTTGCGGATTGACTGAATTTTCCGCAACAGCCTTATCGACCAGTTCATCAATTGCAAAAGCCTGTTCGACGTAACTTTGCCTGTCCGCCTCCGACAAAGCATTGAATGCATCTTCGCCAAACACCAATTTGAATACTCCAAAATACGCCTTGGCATGCGAATTGGACGCCAATGGGTCCGGCGTATCCGGCACATCGCGCTCGGCCAGCTTTTCTTCCAAATCCTTAAACAACACGTATTGTTTGAATGGGTGTTCGAACATGGCTTCGGCATCGCGAATGGCCTGGTCCAGCAATTCCGAAAACACTTTTTGCGCATAAGGATCGTCTTGCAAATCCTGCTCGATGGTTTTCTTCAGTCTGGTGCGAATAATGTCGGTTTCGTTGCGGGTTTTTTCATCAGTCCAATCTTCGGGTTTTTGCTTGCCCAGTTCATTGACGATGAATACGCCTTCCGGCTCGCGAATGCCTTCACCGACCACATGCTTATCGATCAGCTTTTTGATGCGCGCCGCGTAGTCGGAATAGTCGATAGTTTCGCCGGCATCCTGGCGGGCAATTTGCCGAAGTTGACTGAAAAACCGCACATCACGTTTATAAGTGCGAATATCCTCCTCATTGAAGCTGCGATCTTCGTAAAAACTGCTCGATCCCAGCGCAACTTCCAGACACAAACTAAACGCCGTCAAGGCCTCGTAAAAGTCTTCCCGCACCTTTTGCTTGGCATCGTAACTGTCGCCCGCATCGTCGGTTTGGTAATGCGGAATCAACACCTGGCGAAATTGCTCTAGGTCGGCGCGATTTTTAACGTCTTTGAAAATCGCCCATAACGTGTCATGCAAAACTGGCAGCTTTTTATATTCGGTGTTCACCTGACGATACAAACCGACCAAATCATCAATGTCGTAGCCGTCTTGGGTGCGTTCGGCCAAATTTTGATAGGCTTCCAGGGTCGTATCCAGCTCTTTCAATATCCCCCGGTAATCGATCAGTAGGCCAAATTTTTTCAGCTCATGCAGACGATTGACGCGGGCGATGGCCTGGATCAGATTGTGCTGTTTCAGCGGCTTATCGATATACAGCACCGCGTTTCGGGGCTCGTCGAACCCCGTCAGCAATTTATCCACCACAATCAGTATCTGCGGATCGTCTTCGTCGGCGAATCGACGAATCACTTCCTTGGTATAAGCCTCTTCACTTTGATTACCGACATGCTCCAGCCACCATTGCTGCACTTCCGGTAAGTGGCTTTCGTCCACTTCCTCGTGACCTTCGCGGGTGTCGGGTGGTGACATCACAATGGCACTGGTAACCAAGCCGGTTTCATCGAGATATTTCTTATAGCGGATCGCCGATAGCTTGCTGTCGGTCGCCAATTGCGCTTTCAAACCATCGGCTACATTTTTGACGAAATGGTCGGCAATATCATGCGCGATTAGTTCGATGCGGCTTTCGGATTGGTAGATTTGGCCTTTTTGCGCGAATTTCTTCTTCAAATCGGCGCGCTGCTTGTCGGTCAAGCCCTCGGTAATACGCTCGAACCAGTTATCGATGGCCTTGGCATTGGTACCCAGCTCCGGCACCCGTTCTTCGTACAGCAAGGGCGTGACCGTGCCATCTTCCACCGCGCGCTGCATGGTGTAGGCATGAATGATGGGGCCGAATTTGTTGGTGGTTTTATCGTTTTTCAGCAGCGGCGTGCCGGTAAAGGCAATATAAGCCGCGTTCGGCAATGCCTGGCGCATGCGCTCGTGGGTTTCGCCGCCGTGGCTACGATGGCCTTCATCGACCAACACGATAATGTCGGAACTGGGATTGTGGCATTCCGGTTGTTTGGAAGCCGTGGCAAATTTATTGATGATCGAGAACAAAATCCGCTCGTTACCCTGGCTGATGCGCTGCGCTAAATCTTTACCCGACGTCGCCTTGGCTTTTTCAATGTCCCTCGGTGAAGCCAAGACACCGGCATTGGCAAATACCTTGCTCAACTGCGTTTCCAAATCGATGCGGTCGGTCACCACGAAAAAACGGCAAGGCTTTAACTGCTCATGCAAAATCAAAGCCTTGGCCATGAATACCATGGTGAACGACTTACCGGAACCGGTGGTATGCCAAATCACCCCACCCTGGCGGGCATCGCGGCTATCCTTGTGCGTAACCTGATCGACCAGCTTCTTAATACCAAAATACTGCTGATAGCGCGCGGCAATCTTGCCGCTTTTCTTATCGAACAGGATAAAAAACCGCATGAATTCCAGTAACCGGTCAGGATTCAATAAACTGACAATCAGCTTATCCTGGCCGGTCACTAACAGCTTACCTTGCGCGGCTTGGCTATCGAAATATTGCCGCATCCAAGCCGGCCTATGTCCGAACAACTGCGCAGCCTGACACTCCGATAACGCCGTGTTCTTGATCGCATCGAAGGTGTCGTCTTGCAACAATTCTTCCCGCCACAACGCCCAAAATTTGGCGGGCGTCCGGGTAGTCCCATACCGGCCATCCAGGCCATTCACCGATAGCAATAATTGGCTGTAAGCAAACAAGTGCGGAATCTCGGCGACGCCTTGATTTCTCAGGTGCTGTGAGATGCCCTCCTTGAGCATATCCTTGTGCGGATTATGTGGATCGGGCCGCTTGGCTTCGATACACACCAAGGGGATACCATTCACGAAGCAAACGATATCCGGCCTTCGAGTACCGGTACTTCCGGCATTCAACACATCAAATTCGTCGGTCACCTGGAAGCAATTGTTGGCCGGGTTTTCCCAATCGATGATGGCGATGGTGGGCTGGGCTTTTTTACCATCGATGAATTCAGTAACCGTCAGCCCAAGAGTCAAGTGGTCATACAGCCGCTCGTTGGCTGATAACAAGCCTTCGCCCAAACCGGGCGAGGCTAACTGCCGCACGATGTCGTCGATGGCATTGTTGGATAGCGGATACTCCTGACCTTTCCAGTTGAACCGGCGTTTGCGCAGTTCAGCTATCAGCACTGTCCGCAACAACACTTCGGAGGTTTGTCCGCCGCGATAGGCAAGCGCTTGCGCCGGCGACAGATACTCATAGCCCATCGCCATCAACACCTGCAAGGCAGGGATTTGCGAACTGAAGACTTCCTTGGTTTCAGGCACCATACTCATTGCCGTTCTTCTCCCTCTCCCTTCGGGAGAGGGCCGGGGTGAGGGGATCGAATGACAACCAATCGAATCGCCTCCAACACCGACTCAATATCCCTGATTACATCATGATTCCAAAACCGCAACACCCGATACCCTAAAGACTCTAGAAATCGAGTGCGCTGTTCATCCTGCTTTTGTTGCTCGGCGTGCTGACCACCGTCCAACTCGATGATTAACTTAGGTTCCAGACATAGAAAATCAGCGATATAAGGACCAATCACCTGTTGTCTACGAAACTTGCAGCCAGCCAATTGCCGATTACGCAATCGATACCACAGCAATTTTTCCGCATCGGTTTGATTTTTTCGTAAGGCTCGGGCGAGTTGTTTCATTTTGATCCCCTCACCCTAGCCCTCTCCCTGAGGGAGAGGGTACTGAACCTTGCACGATCCGCAGATAACGTTCCAAGGTGGCTTGTTCCAGGGTAACCACCAGTTCGATAAACAGGCCGTAATCGCCGCGGGTATGCGCGGTATCTAGGGCATCGTAATAGGCCAGGCGATTCTCGACCGGAATGATCACCGGCAAAAAGCCGCGCCGCATCAATTCAAAGTTCATCAACAATCGCGAAGTACGGCCATTGCCGTCGACAAACGGATGGATACCGACGAAATCGACGTGCAAGCGGGCGGCGCATTCCACCGGGTGCATGGGTAAAACTCCCTCTCCAGCGGGAGAGGGTTGGGGTGAGGGGGAATCAAAATCACCCGTTACCTTCTGATACCAGTCCATCAGCCCCGCCATCGCTTCAGGCACCTTGATGTAATCCGGCGGCAGATGCTCGGCGCCGGCGATCACCACGTTTTCCTGCCGGTATTGGCCGGCGTTACGGTCATCGATGTTTTTCAGCACCAGATGATGAATGGATTTGATTTGCCACTCGCTCAGGCCTTCCTGGTTTTGCACGATGGCTTCGACATAATCGATGGCTTCCTTGTGATTGATCACCTCGAAATGCTCGCGCAACGGCTTGCCGCCGATGGTGATGCCTTCCAGCACCACCTTGGTTTCCTTCAGGGTTAAGGTATTACCCTCGATGGCGTTGGAATGGTAAGTCCATTCCAGCACTTGCTGTTCATGCAGGGTGCGGACGGTGTGTTCCGGCAGCGGACGCAGGCTATCGAGGAGGGACTTGAGACGGTCGATTTCGGCGAAACGGATTGCAACGTTCATGATTCGCCTTCCTTCACGCAGAGTGCGTCGGTGAGCAATGGTTGCAAGGGAGTTTTATATCCCCTCACCCTCACCCTCACCCTCACCCTCACCCTCACCCTCACCCTCACCCTAGCCCTCTCCCGGTGGGAGAAGGAATTAAGCCCGAGCATCGAAATAGCTGGACGTTTGATTATCTGCTTACCTGCCATGATCAACATGGTCTCACTAAAAACGGGGGCTGTTAGCTCCCTCTCCCACCGGGAGAGGGTTGGGGTGAGGGGATCAAATAAACGGCAAACACTATTCATGACTCATCGACCTTCACGCGGCGTTTGCCGGTGAGTAATTGTTGCATTAGGGCTTTTTTCTCTTGCTTCAAGCAGGCGAGTTTTTGTTGCAGGATTTCGATTTCGCTGTTGGCAACGGTGAGGACTTGAGCAATTCTTTTTTGCTCTTCCAAAGACGGCATGTTGAAGTGAGCATTTTTAATTCCACCTATAGACAAGCCAAAACGTGTCGCTCCCGTCGCCAAAGTAAAAAAGTAATATCTTGTAATTGGCAATGAAAATAAAAAATTTAAAAAATCACTATCAACTAAGTTTTTATTTGGACGAAGTATCGCCAAATGATACCCACAAAGGACATTATTTAATTCTTCGCTAACAAGAGCAGAGATAGCAATATCACCTGGTGTTTCTGAATCTTTCGTAATTATTACATCACCTTTTTTAAGAAAATATTTTTCAATTTCCGTTTCCTTGGCAGTTGCATTCATAAATTTTATACGAGAAGTTATGTAGTTATTTTTATACACATCCGTGTAATTACATAAATTAACTGCGACTTCACCGCACTCAGATTTTTTATCAACGGGACTTATAATGACTTCAACAATACTTGAGAGACTGCTATGTCTCCATTCCCCTTCAAACTTTGAAAATCGAGTTTTTCCAGCAAGCAATTGCTGCATCAAAGCCTTTTTCTGCTGTTGACTATTAGCAAGCAATCTTTCGGTAGTCGAGATCGCTTGATCCCAAGTAGACAGGATTTTGGCAATTTTCTTTTGTTCACCAAGGCTAGGGAGATTAACAGGAAAGCTTTTGATACTTTCCGTGTCAAGTCGGCCTGTGCCATGACCGGCAATGGAGACCAGTTGCCGCATCTTTTCTTTTTGGCTCGCCAAAAAAAACGAAAGAAATAATCCATCGACCTCTTTTTCAGGGATCAACGCCTTAATATCTTGATTGAACGACATTGGTCGCGTGACATAACCAACAGGAAAATCCTTGAGTAAGGTCATACCACGAACCAAAATCAGGCTCGCACCCGCTGGCGCAAGCTTCGTATTTGCGAGGCCCGCATCAGTCAAGGTATCAATACTCTTTTTTAGGTAATGTTGCTTTAAATCCTTAGCCGTTATCCAAGGATGAACTCCACCCCAAAAACCCGCATTTTCCTTACTCGGCGTTCCCCCTGAAGAGAACTTAGCAATTTCACCGAGTTCGGTTGCTTTCCAGTTAGCAGGCAACATAACCGCTTCCCTCCCATTTAACCTTCATTCTCGTTCCCTTTTCCCACCAACTGTTGCTGCACCCATTGCCGTTCGCGTTCCAGTTCGTGTCTCAGCTCGTCCTCAGTGGGCAAATAAGGCAGATATTTGGCGGCAAACAGTTGCTGATTGTCGGACAGTACCGAATATTTGGCGATGGTTTCGCTTTTTTGGCTGCACAATATCAGGCCTATGGTTGGATTGTCGTCCTCGCCTTTTTTATGCCGGTCGTAAATCCGCACATAGCTATCCATTTGCCCAACGTCCTGATGGGTCAGCTTGCCGAGTTTCAGGTCGATCAGCAAAAAGCATTTGAGCTTGAAGTTGTAAAACACCAGATCGATGTAAAAATCCTGGTCGTCGGTGCTGATGCGTTGTTGCCGGGCGACGAAGGCAAAACCCTTGCCCAACTCCAGCAGAAATTGCTGCAAGTTGTCGATCAGGCCTTGTTCCAGCTCGCTTTCCAGAAAGGTTTGCGATGGCAGATTCAGAAAGTCCAGCACGTAGGGATCGCGCAGATAGTCTTCCGGCCTGGAGCGTAATTCCGTGGTGTTTGCCTTGGCTTCCTGCTCGACGGCGGCGCGATCCTGACTGGCCAGCAGGCGTTCGTAATACAACACGCCAATCTGGCGCTCCAATGCTCGAACACTCCAGTTCTGCTCCAAGGTTTCCTGCATATACCAATCGCGGGCTTGCGGGTTTTCCAGTCGCAACAACACGCGATAATGGCTCCAACTCAATTCGAGACACAGTGTGTCTCGAATTGGGAAGCTTTGATAAAACCGGCGCATGTTACGCAAATTGGAAACATCAAAGCCTTTGCCATATTCCCGCGTCAGTTGCTCCGACAAGTGCTGCAACTGCTGTTTACCATACGTGGCGCGTTGCTGCCCTTGCTGTTCATCTTCGACGATCACGCGGCCGATATGCCAATAGGCCTGCACCATTTCGCTGTTGACGGTTTGGTGTACCCGATTGCGCGCCTGTTCGACGATTTGCCGGATAGCCGACAGCAGTTGATGGTTTGCGGCATCAAGCGTCATAGCTTAGCTCTTTTAAGCCTACTTTAGCTTGTAAGCCAATGGTCTGATTTTTAATTATGGCGAATTCGCCATAATTAAAAACGAAGTTATGTACGCTTTCAGTGATCATTTTAAAACCCATTCGCCATTTTGTTTGATCGCTTGATACATCGCATCCGGCGCCAAATCGATTTCATCCGGCCAGGCTACAAAGCCATCGGTTATCTCCAGGCGATTAAAGAATTGTGGGTCTTTTAATTTCTCAAACACGCCGTATAAATGGCTTGGCAAAATCTTAACCGCGCCGGATAAACCATCGGCAAACGTGACAACAAATTCAAGATGGCGGGTTACTTTTGCGTCTATCACATCAAAATACATAGCATTAACCTCAGTGTAACGGTTCAATTTTAATGGGCTGTAAATGTTGCTGGCATAAATCCCAATCTTGGAGTAATTCGGCTTGATGTAATTCAGCCCAATCCAAAACCAGTTCCAAAGCACGTCTCGGTAATTCCCCCTCCATTAAAGACAAGGTCCGAATATCGATAGACGCTTTAAATTCTCCATATTGGGCATGAAAATGTGGCGGTGCATGTTCGTCAAAAAACATACGAATGACAATACCGTAAAATATACTAATGGTAGGCATGAACTACTCCTATTTCTCCAAAAAATCGATTAAATGACCAGATGTTGTTTTCAGCGCAATTTGAGACACACTGCGTTCCAATTCGACAGCAGCCGACATTATTCAAGCCGGTTATTTTTGGTATCAAGCGTCATAACCCAGCTCTTTCAAGTAGTGGTTCATTTCGATTTCCAGCTCCGCCAATTGCGCCTTCAACTGCTCGCGTTCCTTGCGTACCGCCAGTAAGTCGATTTCCGCCTCTTCCTCGAAGGTATCAACGTAGCGCGGAATGTTCAGGTTGAAATCGTTTTCCTGAATATCGCCGAGACTGGCCAAGTAGGCATATTTATCAGCCGATTGCCGTTGACGATAGGTGGTAACGATTTTGAGAATGTCGTCCGGACGCAGGAAGTTCTGGTTTTTGCCGTCGCGGTAATCGCGGCTGGCGTCGATGAACAATACCTTATCGTCGGTTTTGCGCTTTTTGAAAATCAGAATCGCGGCAGGAATGCCGGTGCCGTAAAACAGTTTTTCCGGCAGACCGATGACGGCATCCAGCAAGTTTTCTTCAATCAGTTTTTTGCGAATCTGACCTTCGGCAGCGCCACGGAACAAAACACCATGTGGCACGACCACACCCATCCGCCCAGTGCCGGGTTTGAGGGTTTCGATCATGTGCAGAATAAAGGCATAGTCGCCTTTGGTTTTGGGAGGAAATCCTCGGCGGTACCGACCAAACCGATCATGCTGGGCCTCTTCGTAGCCCCATTTTTCCAGCGAGAACGGCGGATTGGCGGTAACGATGTCGAAATGTTTGAGCGTCTCATCCGGGTTGAGCAATTTGGGATTGCGTAAGGTGTCGCCCCATTCAATACGGTGATTGTCTTCGCCGTGCAAAAACATGTTCATTTTGGCCAGCGCCCAGGTGGAGCCGATGGCTTCCTGGCCGAACAGTGCGTATTTTTTGGAGCCGTTGAAGTTTTCCCGAATTTTACGGCCGCATTTCATCAATAACGAACCGGAGCCACAGGCCGGATCGCCGATTTCGTCGCCTTCGCGCGGCTCCAAAATTTCGGCGATTAGGTCGGATACTTCCGGTGGCGTATAAAACTCGCCGGCTTTCTTGCCGGCACTGGCGGCAAAGTTTTTGATTAAAAATTCGTAAGCGCCGCCGATGATGTCCAGTTTGCCGATCCGGGTCGGGCGCAGGTCAAGCGTGGGTTTATTAAAGTCCTCCAGCAGATGGCGCAGAATATTGTTCTTCTGCTTGTCGTCACCCAGCTTGTTGGAGTTGAAGCTGATGTCTTGAAACACGTCGCGCAGCTTGGTGATGTTGGCTTCTTCGATGGCGTGCAAGGCTTGGTCGATGCGCTCGCCATTCCCGGGTTCATGCCGGCGATCGAAAAGGTTGTAAAAGCTGGCGAACTTGGGCAACACAAAGCGTTCGCTTTTCATTAATTCTTCGATCAATTCCGGCGCGTCACCATGTTCTTTTTGGTATTGGTCGTAGTGATCCTGCCAGACGTCCGAGATGTATTTCAGAAACAGCATGGTCAGGACGTAATCCTTGTAAATACTGGGGTCGACGGTGCCGCGAAAGCTGTCGCAAGCGGCCCAGACGGCTTTGTTGATGTCGTCCTGTTTGATTTGATCCATGGTTTCGTTCATAGCGGGTTCTCTTGTTTTTCTAGTTATCACGCAATAACTGATGGGTAATGCCGGTCATTGTGCGCTGCATATTGTCGGTTAAGGCGGCCATTACCCGCTGCTGTTGCTGCCAAGTTTTGTTCAACGCCACGACGGCATGCTGCTTTTCAAGCGGCGGTATCGCCAGCGCCATGTTTTCCAGTTCTTGCCGCCCAATCGCCTGCACTTGGCTGCCATGCGACGATTTTTGCAAATATTGCTGGATCGGTTCCTGATTGATCTGCCAAGCCAAAAAGCCAGGCAGAACCTTGGCCTCGCGCTTTACGGTGAGGTGAAAAAAATGCGGCGATGGAACCGTATCGAACGGCACCTCATCCAATAGCAACGCAAAGTTGCGGTTGCCTCTGGCCGCAAACAGCAAATCTCCGGGCTTCAACCAATCCGGCTGCTTCTTCCCCGGCAGATCAGTCACCACCAAGCCATCCCAATTAACACCACGCTCGGCATCAACGTCTTTCATCTGAATTACGCGCGCATTTCCGCCGGGATCTTCCTCGATTTTTCCTCGAAAAGGATGGCCTGCGCGGATGGTGGCAATTTGCTTAAGAATCTTCATGATTAGTTGTTAGGCAATGTGTTTTGTAAGCTATCTTACACAAAATTATTGCATCATTCAACTTGATGCAAATTAATAGTTGACGATTATTAAAATCTTGGTAATATAAAAAGCGTCAAAACCATTGATGCAAATATTTTTGTTGATTGACTATTGAAATCCCTTTCTCAACCCCTACATCAAAGCACAGCATCAATTCAGGATAAACATCCATTTAGAGAACTGAACAAGGAATAATTTAATGCCAATAAACAATACTCAATTTCGATACTACGACAGCAATGTCCTGCGTTTACCTGCCGATAAACGCAAGGAATATCACGAACAGGTGGACAACCTTATCAGCGAGCTAAGTAAAAAATTACGTAACCAGACCGACATCAAAATCACAAAAGTAGTTAAAGCTGGATCATTTGCGAAATACACCATTCTCAGAAAAACTTCTGAAGACCCTATAGATGTCGATGTAGTCTTCTATATCTCCGGACGCAGTGTTGATAAGGAAACCCTGGAAAGCTTGAGTGAAACAATTTACAACTTGTTGATTAAGCTTTATCCCAACAAAGCTGTTGACCACTTCGAAATTCAGCGGAAGGCGGCGACTGTCAAATTTATCAAGTCGGGTTTGAGTGTTGATATCGTTCCCGTAATTGAAGATCCGGCCAGACCAGGTTACGGATGGCAGTACGACATACATGACGGCTCCAAAATACAAACGTGCGCCCCTTGCCAAATCAAGTTCGTACGCGATCGCAAGGATGTTGATAGTGATTTCCGGACGTTGGTGCGACTGGCTAAAAAGTGGAAGAACTACTCCGCGCTTAAGCCGCTGAAATCCTTCGTCATCGAATTGATCATGGCCCATGTACTTGCAAAGAATGGCAAGGACGGATCGATCGAGAAACGCTTTCGCGATTTTCTGCTTTATATCGCTCAATCTGAATTGAAGGAAGTCATTTGTTTTCCGGAAAACGGGCTAATAACTTCACGGTTTTCCGATCCCGTCGTCATTCTTGATCCCGTATGCAACAGCAATAACGTCGCCAGCCGCATCACGGAGAAAGAGCGATTGGAAATTGTGGAAGCTGCAAAGGAGGCTTGGGAAATCGCTAACCATGCTTCTATCGAGGACGACATTGAAATATGGAAAGAACTGTTTGGCCCTCGATTCAGAGTGGAGGATTGAGTTATGAGTTATTCAAGCACCGCGACTCAAACTTACTCAGTCACTGATATTGAAACCGTTATGCGAAGAGTCACCGCTGACATCGTCATGATAGCTGGTAGCACAGGCGCTGTTTCTGAAGAAAAAGCGCGCGAATGGGGGCATGACATTGAAGTTCTTGCAAAAAACGGATACCTAAGAGCAGTGGACTTGACGTTATTTAGCGGAAATAGCGAAGTAAAGGCGGTACGCTATGACGTTAACACAGAGTCAGGCGCATTAACCACAAGCCGACCAGGAGGCGTACTTTGGCCGCGCGTGAACCTACCTAATCTCCAAATAATTCTGATGTACACTCCAGAATACAATGACTTAGCGCGATCCAAAATGAAAGAAAAACTTCGTGTCTCTTGGGTTCCCTCCAACGCAGACACTAGCCATTCAACACTCAAATCTACTTCAGGTAGAAACTATGTCAGCAACGCATATGGTATGCAGCGTAAGGATTTCAGCAAATGAGCCAATGTAATATTTTCGATAGCAAAACGGTGCTTCCCGACAGCGACTTAGCGGCACGACAGAAAACGCTTCTTGGTTTTGATGCTCGTTATGAAAAAATCCATGACCAACTGCGCTTACTGCTCAACCTTAATGAACTGGCAGATTGGAGCAAAAAGCATCATGGGCAACGAATCCCCCTTTGTGATCTAGTTGCTGATCAATATCCGTTGGTGATCTTTTATGGCGACGTAGGCACTGGAAAAACGGCGACGGCCGAGTGCATTGCTAATCGCTTAGCAAAAGAATCTGGCACTGAGGACTCTATGCTATTCAAACTGAGCAACAGGGTCCGCGGAAGTGGAAAAGTTGGTGAAATGGGTACCTTATTGACCCAGGCATTTCAAGAAGTGATCCAATCAGCAGGAAAGAACAGGCGTGCAATATTGGTTATTGACGAAGGAGACTCCCTGGCTGCTTCTCGTTCACAGGAGCATAGTCATCATGAAGACAAGGTTGCGGTCAATACCTTAATACAATGCATAGATGACTTACGGCGATTTGGTGGAAGGATAGTCGTATTTCTCTGCACAAACCGGCTTTCGGTGCTTGATGCCGCTCTTCAAAGGCGTGCAGCAATAGTAGAAGAGTTCCTGCGACCAAATGAAGATGAACGGCGGGAATTATTGAAAATGGATCTGACTGGTGTTTCTCTTACCGAAAGCCAGTTAGCCGAGTTAGCATCTGTAACAGGACCAAAAAATGGAGCCCCCGGATGGACTTTTTCAGATATTCGAACTCGACTTTATCCGGCGGCATTAGCTTCGGCTTTTCCTAATCAACCGCTCAGTTTCACACATCTTCATGAAGTTGCAAAAAATATGCGCCCATCGCCAATCTTGGAGGATTTCTAATGGCAAGATCACCTCTTTTCGGGCGTCGAATTCATATTGCAGGAAGCATTCCGAGCAAGGAAGAGGAGGAAAAGTACGCATCTGCCGAGGAAGTTGGACATGCAAGACAATTAGTGGAAGTCCTGGTTAAGGAATTGCTGCGTAAGGGTGCCACTTTCGTCATTCCTGTCGATGCCGAGAAGTCACGGAAATCTGATAGTCTTCCAATCTGCTTTGATTGGCTAGTCTGGGATACCATCCAAAAGAATCTGGCGAGTCGCCCGACTGGCGCACCTAATCCACTCATTATCGCCGTCAAACACCACAAGAACGAAGAGCAGATTCCTGAGCAATATCAGCACCTGTGGGATACGTTACGTGGCTCTGATCTAGTCCAGATTGAAAGCGCGGCGCATTGGAATATGAATAGCAAACGGATGGAAGTTCAAGCTCGTTGTGGAGATATTCTGATCGCAGTTGGCGGCGGCGAAGGAGTGTTATTTTTAGCAAACCTATATCACGATGCTGGCAAACCCGTTATCCCTTTGAATCTCAAACTTTGCCCGCCCAATACTGGTGCGCAGCGAATCTTCGAGTATGGCCTATCAAGCAGCCATGCACGGCGACTTTTTCAAACGGAAAGTGACATTTCACCGCATACCTGGATCAACCGGATTGATTTTCCTAACCGTAAAGATGCTACCGAAAGGGTGCGCGACATGATTGCCCTACTTGAGGATATTTCGCCACCCAAGGCTTTCGTTATTCGGCTACTTAATCCCGCGCTTCCGGATTATTCTGATGTTCAGAATTTCTTTGACACTGTTGTATTGCCGGTGGTAGAAGACGAACTTGGTTATAAATTGACAGTAATTGACGGAAACCAGGCATATGATTACGCTAGAATCGATGAAGAAATTTTCGCTAAACTCCATCGCAGTAGTGTTGTCATCGCTGACATCACTGGCTGCCGCCCAAATTGCTTCTTAGAATTGGGATATGCTCTCGGGCGAGGCCTCCCAACTATGCTCCTTGCAAAAGATGGCACTGATCATCCTTTTGACATTAACTCGTTTTCTGGCCATCACTGGAAAACAACAGGAACAGCTGAAGATCGCCGGAGAGAATTTCGAAAACATTGGGAAGCCATTAAAAATCGTCCGCCGTTAGTACCAACGGAGCCACTGATACCATGAATACCAAACGCGAAGTATTTATCTCAGTAGATGTAGAAACTGCCGGCCCTATTCCCGGAGAATACAGTCTACTGACTATCGGCGCTTGTAATGTTTTTGATGACACTCAAACATTCGGCTGTAAACTCAAACCAACAACTCACAATTCGGTTCCAGAGGCGTTGGCGGTAACAGGGCTCTCGCTGGATGTATTAGAGCAAGAAGGGCTTACACCCGTCGAGGCAATGCAAAATTTTTATGGCTGGGTTCAATATATAGTCGAAACCGACGGCACACCAGTTTTTGTTGGCTTTAATGCTGCATTTGATTGGTCATTCATCAACTATTATTTTCATCGTTATCTTGGAAAAAATCCATTTGGATTTAGTGCGTTGGATATTAAATCTTTATATATGGGGGCATCAAATTGCACATGGCTCGATACTAGATCAAGTCAAATGGCTAAAAAACTTCATCCAACCTTACAAGGAAACCACGATGCACTTCGAGATGCAAAATATCAGGCAGAATTATTTCGACTAATAGTAAAAGGTAACTGAACTATTTAAATTAAAGTAGAACTGTTGCGTTCTTTTTCGCAGGGTATGAAATAAACGCTCAAGTAGTTATGTCATTTCTAACCAACTGGAAACTTTCCGGGTTAGCTGTAGCAGTTTCGACAACGACAATCGCAGCGTTTAGCCTGATGCTTCCAAGACAGGTTAAAGATGCACTGGTTTATTTACGCTGGCCCCACGCGGCGCCCGGCCACCGTGCATTTTCAATCTATGCTCAACGCGATATCCGAGTGGATTATGATCGACTAAAAGTAGAAATCCCTGAATTGCAGGATCAATGGGCTTTAACGCCAGAAATTGAAAACAAGGTTTGGTACCGATTATTCAAAACTCACGAAAAAGCGCCGGCGGTTTCCCATGCGCATCGCATGTGGTTAATGTTCAGGGATCTGACATCACTAGGGATCGTTCTCAATTAAATTTTAAAAACGGCTAAGACTTGTGTATTGTGTCGATATTTGCGTATTAAGAAGATGACACGGATGATGTTAAGAGATGATCAGTGGGAACGAATAAGGGATCATTTACCGGGTAAAGCCAGTGATTGCGGAGTGACGGCCAGCAATAACCGATTATTTGTAGAAGCGATCTTATGGATTGCCAGAACAGGATCCCCCTGGCGGGACTTGCCGGAGTGCTTTGGACATTGGCATCGAGTCTATGTGCGTTATAACCGCTGGTGTCATAAGGGAACCTGGACAAAACTTCTGGAAGCCGTCAGTAATGATCCGGACCTGGAATATTTAATGGTTGATGGCAGCATCGTTCGAGTCCATCAACACGGAGCGGCAAAAAAAACAGCAAAATCATGAGGCCATGGGCAAGTCCCGTGGCGGATTGAGTACTAAAATTCATGCCGCCGTGGATGCGTTGGGAAACCCCGTTCGGTTATTGCTTACCGCAGGTCAGACTTCTGAATATACGCAGGTTGCAGCGCTCATCGAAGGGTTTGATGCGGATTATGTGTTGGCTGATAAAGGCTACGATTCTGACCAATTTGTGTCGGCTATTATCGCCCGGCAAGCGACGCCCGTTATTCCACCAAGGAAGAATAGAAAAGTGCAGAGAAATTATGATAAAGACCTGTATAAAGAACGAAATATGGTTGAACGCCTATTTCAGAAATTGAAAAATTTTCGCCGAATCGCTACTCGTTATGAGCGACTGGCCATCACTTACCAAGCTATGCTTAATTTGGTTGCCAGCATAATTTGGCTTAATTGAGAACGCTCCCTAGCATATCTATTCTTCGGAGCATTTATCATTATTGGCTTATATTTCAAACCTGGGATTAATTGGGGACTTTACCTAACAATCTTTACTCTGGAATTATTGGTTTTCTGGAGAGCCGCATGGAATTCAGGCGAGCAGCTTATTTGTAATGTATTGGCTGCAGTTACATCTACAAACAAATCCGATGAAAGTTAACAGATAAAACTGCCGACCCAGGTCAAAAGCAACCTGTTCAACCCCATAAATGATTAAATTCAATGAAATTCGCTGGGAGATGGTTACTTTTATCCGCTGAATGTTGGCCATGTCATAAGTACGTTATTTGGTGAAAATCTAGCTTAATCTATTTAACTGATATAGACTTTAGGGCATAGAAAGATAATTCCGTTCTCTATCGTATCTGGCAAACATTAGAGGGCGATGTGACCTTGAAAGGTCAATCTATGATGGAGAAATGCCAATGACTCAAAACGCCCAACAAGGCGGAGCATCCGTTCATGCGCGCGGACAAATTCCGTCGACCGATTTGGCTTCGCTGATCCAATATTTGACGAAAGCCTATCCTCCGGATTTCGAATCCGACAAGGCCGTTATTACCTGGCCTGTTTTAAGCTTCGATTCTGAAAAACGCCGGCTTGGCATCAATACCTACGGGATACTGCGCCGGTTGCTTATCCAGAAAGAATTGCTTTCACAATTTCGCCATACGCCGAGCACAGGATTTCTGCACGACCTAGCCAGCCCTCCAAAAGGCTTTACTAGCAAGTTGGGAGGGCGGCTTTTCAACGACGATATTGCTGGACTTTCTCAAGCCCTGACCAAGCTAAAACAGCTCATCAAAAATGAAATTGAAAGTCTAAATTGTCCACTGGATAGTTTATTGGTAGAAGAGCCGGCTTCAGCCCTGGAAGCATTGTCAAAGCTCGCCAATTGTAAGAGCTTATTCAGTACGTTTCCGGCCCAGATGATTGCCATGGAATTTGCCCAGAACGATCGTTCCAAGGATGCTCGTGAAAAAGATATTGCGCGCGTTTTTTCGGCTCAAGAAGAAGTTCAAGCGGAAGATTGGCTGGAAAGAATGGCGGATAGTATTTCAAAAGCCCAATCACACAGGGATGATGAATTCGATTCCGTTCAGCGCAGGAAATTGGTTGAAACCTTACGCCAGGACTTTGATAAAGAGGACAGTCAAGTCACGCGATTCTTGAATTTTCTTGAAGATGAGGCGTTGTCACGAGTGCGTTTGCGTGTCAGTTTCGCCATTATGGACAGCCTCGCGGCACAAAAATCGAAATCAGAAAAAGAAACCGATCGACGTTTCATTGATTATATTCGACGCGTCAACCTAATTTTTCAACATTACGGAGCGCCCGAATCCAGCCACTCCTTGCATCTTGATTTAACGCGCGATTTTGGCTTAGGCGCCGAATTTTCGATTTCCCAGGAACTAGTCAAGGCTATGTTCTATAACTGCCTACCGGTTTGGGCTGAATGGAATACGCAACTGTTCGAAACGCGCAGCGTTGAGCCTGAATCCAAAGGGGTTTTGGTTGTTCGCGAAGTCAGTTACCGCTTTCGGGTGAATGGGAAAGATCCTCTTAATGCGATGGAACAGGCCTTTAATGCCCGTCTTAATCGGTTACGCGACACATTACTGAATGAGTCAGACAACGAAGTACCGCAATTTATGCTGCGCAGGAGTATCAGCGAAGTGGCGTTTTTGTGGCTGGTGTTAAATCCAGCCATTCACAATTCCGAATTGCTTACGGAAGCCGCCCGGCTATCTACTCGCCTAAAAGAACAAGGAAAATTGGGCTTGTCCGATTTGTTAGATGACTTAAATTCATGGAGCGATGCAGTTAAGGATCTCAGTAATACCTTAATTACCATCCTACGCACCCAGTCGCGCAATGTTATCGCACACGCTCAGCGATCAGTGGACGATTTATACCTAGTGGTTCAAAAAGGTGTTGTGGACTGGTCGTCAATAGACCGCTCGAAAGGCCGCGTTCGTGACCCACTCATCAAACCGGGATCTGGCCAATCCGAAAACATCGAATGGCTCAACCATATTCAAATCGCGCATAATCCGCATGATGTCGTCAACCCCTTGTTTTCCATTCTCGTCCGGACAATATTAAATGAACGAACGCTCACGGTTAGAGATAGTGAGAGTCTTAGGATTCAAATCCATCGAGAACTGCCTGAATGTTTCCTAAACATCGTTTGGAGACCGATTAGGGTTGACGAAAACCAAACGCCTATTAAACGTGAACCCAGGGTCGCGGTGAATCAATCCTGGCTCATGTCATCAGGCATTGACATCTGGTATGACCCTGAGCGTTTGAAATATCGTAACCACCCAAAATTCCTTGAGGAAGATCAACGCCAATACCGCGCAGCAACAGCGACAGCCATGACCGTATTGATTTACGTCGTGCTGCAGGTCATCAGCGAAAAACTGGTTTCTCAAGCGGAAAAGCACTTCCCAGCTTTGATGGTACGCTTCCAACAGCAAGGGAAGAATGCCGCCAAGGACGAAGGCGATCACTGGGTTTACGCCATTTCACAAGCTGTCGAATCCGCATTGATGCGCGACGTGCCGGTGCGTATGCAAGGTTTAGTCGTCGATAAAAGTAAAGTCGACGATAGAAACGACCCCGCATATTATAGGGTCAGTGGAGCGGCTTATGCCCTGTCAGCGGCGTTCCCGATAATCCTTGCAACAGATCGTTCGCCAAATGTCAATAAGGTCGCCGCGATCGTTTACACGACTCGACCATGCGATTATCACCCCGGCGTCCACGATACCAATGGCTTCATCTTTCAAGCAAAGACTTATCTGGCCGAATCGATCAGCCAACCTTCAACCGGTTACCGGATGGCCTTTGATCGTATGCAGACCCATGCCGTGGAAACCCAAAAAGAGTTCAAAAATCCGAAGCTCATCGTCGAAGAAGTCTCAAGGCTACAAGCGCTGGGTTACGAGCATATTATTCTGATCTCAAACCATTTCGGAAATCGTCGGATCAACCGCGCAGCGCAGCGCCATTCTCCCCATACGCAAACCGTCTTTTTAGATGAAGTGGCCACCAAATTTCCGCATGTCAGTCTTTACATGTTGCGGCGAGACGTGTTCCCGGCTACTCGCCTGCATACCCGAACAAAAACCGAATCCGCATTCGAAGCCGTACAAATTTCCGACCATAATGAATTTGCCCTGAATCCTGAGAAAGCGGTTTTAAAAAAACTTATCCCCATTTATACCTTTGCGACCTTGGCCATCGTGGGTAACGACGATGCAGCGCGACCGCAATCGGGGTTTTGCACTTATTTTTGGGATGAAGATTACCAGGTCAAAAACAGCGAATGGCGAGAGCAAGTTCGTTCAAACCTCATGAATTCGAATTTAGGTATTCGCTCAAGTTTATTAAACGTTCTCAGGGGGCTGCATTTTCTTGAAGCCGAAAAACAACCGGACGGCGGCGTTTTTAAACCTGTTTTAGATCCTTTCGGTTGGGTAAAGCCATCCACCCATCAAGCTGCCGGCGAAATCGAAGTGCTGCCATCCAGCCGGCGGAAAGGCAATGTCTTGCTTTCATTGCCGGCCTTGCTATCCCATGTAACAGAAATCTTACACAGTCGGTAATCGTTGTGCTTGAGCCAAACCAACGTTATTCGCTGTGGGGTCAGGCCTTCGAAATCGCGGTAAAGAGAGGTGTTCTAACGGCCTTGCTAGCCAGTGGCTTGAATGGTTTGGATAAAATCGATTTGAAAGCTTGGAAAGCATTGGATACGGCCGATGTGTACGAAGCTTTGGCCAAGGTTCTTCAAGAAGTGGATCGAAATCTGCAAGACAGAACACGAGAGACCGCGCGCCACTTGTTCGAGTTGGGCATGGGGTTAGGTCAAACTGCCATGCGCGAATATCTACGCCGATTAAAGTACGATCCCGAAGACTACTGCATCAAAGCCCTTTGGTGTCCGTTACAGCTGCCTCGATTAACGATTGAGGATAATTTCGAAGCGGAAACAACGGCGGCATTGCAGGACTTTACCATTGCCTTCGCACAAAATCGGCGGGTCGAGTCGATTTTGGCAGATAAAGGTTTTCCGGTTAGAGCGGATTTCTTACTCTGGTTGGATGGGAACGATGAGTTAATCGATAGGGAGTTCTTATGCTTGGAGTTTTCGCTAAACGGTTTACCTGAAACAGCCGATTATCGAAAACCCGAGGCCCACTTGGAAGAACTTCGCCGATTTGCTTGGTTCATGGATACTCGCAGCGTTTTTTCCCGTGTCTGCGCCGAAGTGTCCACTGAGGAATTCGTGCTGTCCCCGGATATCAAGCAATACTTACCGGCCTTTACCGGGCGCGACAAACCCTTATATAAACTCTGTCAAGCCGCTTCCTACGTTTACACTTTCATGCGATGGTTGGCAAGCAAGGGCTTCGATGACAAACCCTGCAAGGCGCGAGCCCTATCGATCACGCAAAATGGCTTTGAAAGTCTCAGTGCACGATTTTTTACCCAACCCACTCTCGATCCCCGTACGACTTTAATTGAAAATCTCGGCCGCGCCTATCGCAATAGCGAAAAGTCACCGGAAAGTGATGATGAATCATTGAACGATTATATTCTCCACGCTTTCAATACGATCCGCAAAGCCTTACCTCAGGTCATTAGCAAACAGTTTGTTGAGTTGCGTGAAGTACAGGAATTGGGAAAAAGCCTGGCTTTTGATTTCACAGAAGATGTTGAAGGTTTTTTAAATCCTATGGAGACCCTACCATGGCATGACACCTTGTCGTGGGTAAATTCCGATGAGGCCATCGCCGACTTCCTCAAGGGCGATCCTAAAGTAGCCATAGCTGAAACCTTAGCGGAACAGGTAGCAGAAAATCAATCTGTGCCTTTGCGGGATTTACATGCAGCCGCTGTGGTTGCCGGCATGAAGGCGTCAACACTAGGAAAATTGACCGTTTTAGGGCTGGAGGGTAATCCCGGTATCGGCAAGACAACCGCAGTTGTCAGTTACCTAAAGAGTTCCGACGCTGGTTTCTTGTTTCTGTATGTTAGTCCTCGGGTGATTATTAATGACGATGTCACCGAAAATCTGGCCAGGGATAAAAACACCCAAAATCCTACCGGTATTTTGACGGTTACCACTAACTCGAAATTGATCGGATCCGCCAATGCTTGGTATGAGGAGCGAGCAAAACAAGGTGAAGTTCCTCAAAGACGTGTAGATAGTGCCGTGGTTGCCGACGGCGTTAAAGATCTAAATCTGCCAGACGGCAGTACATTGATCCTTTTCCCAGAACAAAAAGAAGAACTCGAACTGACGCATATCGGCGCAAGCCATCGTAAGCGGGTTGAAACCGAACGCCAAGATCGCATGGAAGATGTCAAACGTCCGGGCGTATTGAAAGTATTATCCATAAGCACCCGCAAATTGCTGGCCGAAAATAGTAACATCAACAAAGTCGTTCTGACAGCCGCGATTCAGGGATACCGAGAACTGGGTGGAGACAAAAGCACATTGTCAGCATTGGAAGGCTTGTTCAAAAATCCGGCGAATAGCCAAGCCGGCAAACAAGAGCGACGCCTGTTTGCCCAGCGTATTCCTACCATCGTGGTGATGGTCGACGAACTAACCGGCGACGGTGCGGGCGCGCCATTTATTCATGCCGTCACCCGATGGTTGGATCAACAATTCATCCAGCCATTCGAAGGCTCTCCATTATTCCGAGTTATCTTGATCGTATCGGACGCCTCGTTGGGCAACGAAATCGTCCTTGACCGTTATCTGAATAGTGGTTCGCGCACGCCGGACAAAGTATTGGTATCCCAAAGCGCAGGAAAACGTCCTTTTCGCCTGGCCGCCACCCCGGTTCGAATTGGTGGTAAACGAATGCCGGTTCTCCATATCATGACCAACAGTTACCCGGCTGCAAAATTGACCGTCGACTATCGGGTGCGGCTCGACTTGATCAAACCGGGCGAATTAGCTGACGGCAGAACGCAAACCGTTCGCCAAGCTATCGCGGAACAACAAGGTGAGGCGATTATCGGTAATGTCATCCAGGAAATTAGTCGAGCACTTAATATGGGGGGCGACCAAATCATCTTTTTCGCACAAGACAAAGCCTTTTTGAGATCGGTTCAAACCGCATTAGTCAGCTCTGATGACAGCGAAGCGCTGTTAGACGAATTACAAGTGGCCATCTTGGATTCCAGTGTCACGGCCGCCAGACGTAAAGCACTGATAGCAGAAGACCGGCGGGATGCCGTGAAAGTTTTCCTAATGACCTCAAGTGGCGCCCGTGGCGTTTCTTTCCCTAAAACCGATTGGATTATCGCCTTGATACCCCGTTTCGGCATTGAAGCTGCGCTGATGGAGGTCGCTCAATTGATTTATCGTGGGCGAGGGCAACGTTATACAGCTGATGACGGCGCGCGCAAAGACGATGGCGACTGGAAAAGCCGCCGACTGGTCATGTTGCTTCAGGATTTTCTGCCTCAGGATGATACGCCGGAACCGCGTCAGTGGCTCCGCCAAGTCAGCGATTTACTGACCTATTTAGTTATGCTGAGATCAACGATATACACCCGCATTATCGGAGATGCGGGGTTAGATAGGCAGAATCTGGCCATGGTGCCTGTTGGTGGCATTGGCAGCACGGAAATGTTGTCATTGATGAGCACTCACATTAGGGAATTTTTGCAGGAAGCCGACGTTTTTCTTAGAGATCATGCCGCGGACCAACAACGACGAGGTCTGGTCGTGAGTGCCCAGCAAAATATTCATCGCTTATTCTCAAAATTTTCCTTGGAAGGGACCGCCCAACTCAAAAATTTCAAAAGCGTCACCAAGTTGGAGGATATTCAGGCCTTTTCGCGGCGGGCCAGTGCCGATAACGCGCCCCTGTTAATCTCCCCAAACGACGATCGTGATTGCTTGTTACCCGATCATCTTTATTGCATCGGCCCATTCTGGTTAGAGCATTGGGATAAAGTGGATAAGCTGGAACGGCTCAACGTCGAAGGCTGGTCGACCAATGTCGACCGCTACATTTCTAACCTGTTCGGTGAGCTGAAATATATTTTTGTCGATGAAACACTACCTTTTAAATTGCGGAAGCCAGCCGAAGAGCTTTACCGGATTTTGGCGCGAGAGAAAAAAGAAGCTACCCGTGAATTTTCGACCGTTAAGACCTTGAAATCGCCATCTACTTGGTTGGTCGTACCGTTGGATTATGCGCGATTTTGGAAAAAAGATGCTACAGGCCGACCACCATCCTTGGGAAGCGACGAGGCAAGTTGGCGAGATTCTTTAGGTGCTTGCATTTCCACTTCCTCAGCAGAAATCCTACCTGTCATTCCACGCTATTCGGATATACCCTATGCAGCGGTAATTGGCGAAAAAGACCCAGCCAGATTGGATTTGATATTCGATGATCGATACCTTGCTGCATCGAATGAGCTCAATTTACTGAACACAATTCTTTTGGCTGAATAAATACCAATTGATTTTTGAAAATGAAAAAAGAACAATACATTATCACTGAATTGCTCGATGGGGGAATAGGGCAAACTAAACCTGTTATATGGCAGCATGCCATGACACACGATGATAAGAAAGTAACTTTCTGGGGAAGGCTTGAATCAATGAGGAATATAAAAAGCATTGAAAATCAAGAAATTCCTTTTATTGCAGAAATTCTAGGTGCCGAAGAAAATATCGATTTCAAACGCAAGTACGGCACAGATATTTCCGTCAATGAGGGATGTTACGTGACGGTCCATCCTCTTTCTGCTCAGATGATTAGATTAATGATGTCTGGCAGCCCTGATAAATTGATTGAACAAATCTCAATAATGCAAAAAGAGTTCAGCGAAAAAAGAGACTAGATAACGCAAAAAACATTTTTACCCAAAGTCTTACCATGTCGAATAACCATACATTGCTAATAGTGTTTTCAAAAAAGATAGGTTTGCTTGCATTTTCTAAGATGTCAGGAAAATAGTTAATTTTGGACTGATTTTCCTGAACATAATGTATAAAAATAATACTAATCAATTAATATTTTCTCCATCCGATCTGGTTCTTGCCATGCGTTCTCCCTTCGCATCCTGGATGGAACGTTTGGCAATTGAATCTCCTGCCCTGATCTCCGGTATCGAGAAAGATCACGATCCAATGATGGCCCTTCTTGCCGCCAAGGGTAATACCCATGAAGCGAACTTTCTCCAATCCCTGCAGGACAAGCACGGCGCCGAGGTTATTGCGATCGTCAAAAGCAAATCGCACCACGACAAGGCGATTGAAACCCTGCAATACATGCAAGCCGGGTATCCTTTCATCTACCAAGCCTATTTGTCGCGGGACGGCTTCGCCGGCAGCGCCGATTTCCTGGTCAAGCTCGAAGGAAAATCCGGTTTGGGCGATTACCATTACAAAGCCTGGGATACCAAACTCTCTCAAACCACTCGCCCCTATTTCCTGATCCAGCTTTGTTGCTACAGCTGGATGCTGGAATCGATCCAAGGCATCATCCCAAACGAGGCCGCCATTGTTCTGGGTGATTTAACTGAAGATCGTTTTCGTATCGCCCGCTATTACAGCTTTTTCGACCGCTTGAAACGCGACTTTCTCAATGCACAATACGCATTCACCGCAGATTTTGCCTGCATGCCTGATCCAGCCTATTACAGTGATCATGGCGCTTGGTCGTCTTTCGCAAAGGACTGGATCGAGAGAACAGACAGCCTGGCGCAAATTGCCTGTATCCGGAAAAGCCATATCCGTAAACTCCGTGCGGCCGGCATTGAAACCATGACTGATTTTGCCGGTAACGACATCGAATTGCTCAAAGGAATCCCAACCGCGACACTGGCAAAACTGAAAGCCCAAGCCGAAATTCAACACGCATCTCGCGGACTTGAAAAACCGCTATTCAAGATTCTTCAAAACGACAATGGTAAGGGTCTGTCCTCGTTGCCGCCGGCGTCTGCTCTCGACGTGTTTTTCGATATTGAGGGACATCCGTTGTATGACGGCGGACTCGAATACCTTTGGGGTTGCAGTTACCGCTGTCCCGATGCCGCACAAGGTAAGTTTTATGCATTTAGAGATTGGTGGGCACATACCCCTGACCAAGAAAAATCCGCATTCGAAGGGTTTATTGATTGGGTCTATGATCGATGGAAACGCGACAACACCCTGCATGTCTACCACTATGCCAATTACGAAGTGGCCGCCATACGCAAACTCTCTACCCGGTATGAAACCCGAATCAAAGAGGTTGCCGAAATGTTGGCCAACGGCGTGTTCGTCGATCTGTATAAGATTGTCTTGAATGGCGTCCTCATTGGCGAGCCCCGTTACAGTATCAAAAACGTCGAACATCTGTTCAGAAGCAAACGGACCACGCAAGTCGCCAATGGCGGTGATTCAGTCATTGCTTATGAGCTATGGCGTGAACAAGGTGGCGTTACCCGCTGGAGTGACAACGTCAACGGCTATTGGTCTTGGCTTGCCGATCCAGCCGCTTTTGATTGGGCGCAATGGCCCGAATTGAAAGACATTCGCGACTACAACATCGACGACTGTGAAAGCACGCTGGAGCTGGTGAATTGGCTGCGTGAACAACAATCCATCGCTGGCATCGCTTATGCCCCCAAATCGGATGCCGCAACACCTGACCAGCAAAAAACCGATCGACAAATACAAGCGACTGAGAAAAAGCAGGTGCTCCGCGATTGGCAGCAACGTCTGTTCGAACGCTTCGAAGCGAGTGAATCGCTTAAAAACGAACCCAACGCTCAATTGGTTATGGATCTGCTAGGGTTTCATAATCGGGAACGCAAACCCAAAATCTGGGCTTATTTCGAGCGTCTTGAAAAGCCTGAAGAGGAATTGTTCGACGATGATACCTGCGTTCACGATGTGGTCATCACCGGTCAAATGCCATCCGATGATGGCGTTCTTTTCCGTTACAAATTCGACATCAAGCAACCGGTCAGAAAAGACAAGTTTGCCACCGGGACGATCAGAGGCACAGACATTCGAGTGAAAGGCATTCGTTTTCCGGAATCCGAAACGGACGCACTTATTGAATTCATCGCTGATCCCGACCAAATATCAAAGCTTGGCACCGATCGCATGACATTGTTCGCCGACGAGCCATTTATCAGTACCGAGACTTTGGAAACCCGGCTATGCGAAGTGGCGGAAGCATTGTTCGACGGTCGACTGCCAGGCGCAATTCAATCGGTACTGAACCGAGAAAATCCAGTTTTCAAAACGGACTCTGAGCCCGATGGCAATTACTTGCCAATCACTCGTTCAAGATTCCCCGAAGACGATTTGTATCTGGAAGCCATCATTTCAGCGGTCGAGGCCATGAATAACAGCACGATGTGTATTCAAGGGCCTCCAGGCGCTGGGAAGACCTTCACCGCAAAACACATCATTACCTCGCTTGTCCGTAAAGGAAACAGGGTTGGAGTGATGAGTAATAGCCATGCTGCGATCCTGAATCTCTTGGATACCCTCCACGGACCCACCGAGCACGCAAGAATTGCCAAAGTCGGCGGTTTTGGTTCCAAACAGGATGCGTTCAAGGAGAAATATTCTGAAAAAGATTTCCCGAATTACGTGTATCGGACTTCCATGAATTTCACCAAACGCGATCCTTATCATTCTTTTGCGGTGGTCGGTGCAACCGCTTATGCCTTTGCCTCGAATACGTCCTTTGAATCACCACTGGATTTCTTGTTTGTGGATGAGGCCAGCCAGGTTGCCTTGGCAAATCTTGTGGCCGTGGCCGGATGTGCAAGAAACATCGTCCTGATGGGCGATCAAATGCAGTTGGAGCAACCGATCCAGGGAAGTCATCCTGGGAGCTCAGGATTATCAGTATTGGATTACATGCTTGGTGGGCATGGCGTCATTCCTGAAGATATGGGAATCTTCCTGGAAAGGACATACCGCATGCACCCCGCTGTTTGTCATCCACTATCCGAGGTGGTCTATGAGGGCAAGCTCAAGGCAGCCAAACACAACGATCGTCAACTGGTTTCGGTACCGGACTCGAAGCTGATCAAGCAGACCCATGGGGTCATGGTGGTCAACGTTGATCACGATGGCAACCGACAAAGCAGCGAAGAGGAAGTCGATGTCATCCAACGAATCATCGACGACCTCAAAATGGGGCGGTGTACCGCTAAAAATGGCGAAGCTCGCTCAATCGCCGATGAGGATATCCTGGTTGTGTCGCCTTACAACATGCAGGTGAATTTGCTCAAAGATCGCTTAGGCGACAAAATCGCCATTGGCACCATTGATAAATTTCAGGGCCAGGAAGCGCCTGTGGTGATTATTTCCATGGCCGTCAGCGACGTAGAGGAAAGTAGTCGAGGCCTCGATTTCCTCTTCGACATCAACCGTCTAAATGTCGCTGTTTCCCGTGCCCAGGCCTTGGCTATTATCGTTGCCAATCCTGGCTTGGAACGCTGCCGGGTTTCATCGCTTGAGCAAATGGAAAAGGCGAGCTTTTATTCTCGGCTGGTATCTTGATGAGTTCTGTTTCAATTTGCGTCGCTTGCAAGCGCAACTGGTACTCTGCGCCGGGCGGGTGTTTGGGCAAGCCATACCCGTACAGCAAATGTCTGCATTTTCAAGATGATATACCTGCCGTCGTAGAAAAACGGGTAGGCTGTGACGGAACTAAAAGTCCGCGCTGGATTCGCAGTGAGGTGCCGGCGGATTGTCCGAAGTTTTCAGGGAGCCAGAAGCAATGATCAAAATCCCATCACTTTGGGCAAATCTTTTATTGACCGCTGGCAAACCTGAGATTCTTGATGCTATTGCTGAAATTGAGAGCATTCTTGATGGTCTTTCAAAACAAGCTGTGATTTTGCCCACTGCCGATCACCGTTATAGGGCTCTTTCAATCGATCCGGAAAAGGTAAGATGCGTGATCGTTGGCCAAGATCCTTACCACGGCATTGCAGAAATATGCCTTGAATCCGGAGAAACACACTCAGTACCGGAGGCAATGGGCCTGAGCTTTTCGGTACCCAAGGGAATAAAAATCCCGCCTTCTTTACGCAATATTTTCAAGGAACTGAATCAAGATGTTGGCTATCCGGCGCCGGATCACGGCGATTTAACCGCTTGGGCCGATAGAGGGGTTTTGCTTTTAAATCGCATGCTCAGCGTCCAGAAAGATAAACCCGGTTCTCATAGCAAACTTGGCTGGCAACAGGTAACAGAAGCATTGGTATCAGCTCTGTCTCAACAGCATTCGGGCATTGTGTTCATTCTTTGGGGAAACCATGCCAAGTCGGTTCGACCGTTCATCGCTAATAATGAGCATACAATCATCGAATCGAGCCATCCCTCGCCGATCGGCGGCTCATGCAATAAAGGCTTTTTTGGTTCGAGGCCGTTTAGCCGTGCAAATGAGGCTTTAGCAAACCTTGGAAAACAAACAATCGATTGGAGTCTATCGTGAACTACTACTTTGCAGCTTTCAGAAAATACGCCGTATTCAAAGGCCGTGCTACCCGTAGTGAATACTGGTACTTCACGCTGTTCAATATCCTCGCCGTCTTGGGATTTGGCCTAATTGATCAACTAATGGGCACTTTTAACTTTGACGCCGGCTATGGGCCATTGAGCGCTATTTATACGCTGGCAATGATTCTCCCTGGTCTGAGCGTTTCGATAAGACGCTTACATGACACGGGACGTTCTGGAGGGTGGTTTTTGATTACTGCCATCCCTGTGTTAGGTCTACTGGTCTTTTTGTATTTTGCTTTGCTAGATAGTGATCCGAACCCAAACCAATACGGCGAATCGCCATCTTGGAAGTATAACATCCAAAATTTTTCTCGATGATCGTTCGAGAATGATCGAACTGTTTTTCTTCGAAAGTGAATCCGAAGCCATAGCAGCTGCTCATGCACTTGAAAAGCTTGGCGGGCGGGCGAAAAAACTTTTGGCTGAATGCATCGAACATCAAGGTATCACTAGAAAATCCGCTTCGGCTGCAGCTCGGGCGTTGGAAAGCGAAGGCTTTTTGTTCATTACTGAAAGTGATGATATTTTCGACAAATCGGTCGAAATGAAACCCTCTCTTTGGGGCGAGGAAGCTATGGACTTGCTTGAGTTTCTTTCTCAGAATTCGACTTAACAAAAACCGCGAAATTCTTCATCCATACTGTATTGACCGGTTTGAACTCAACGCCAAACGCTGCCATGCCTGCGAGCTTTTCGTCGACAAGCGGTCCTTGTCGGTGCGGATGAGGGATTGTCCACAATGCGGCACCCGGCACGATCGCGATATCAATGCTGCCAACCCACTCGAAAATCTCATCAACTTCCTGATTTTCAATTCACCAGTGTTGACTTGGTGTTATTCTTTCATGCTTTTTAGAAAAGGTATTGAGGTAGGTTCACCTCATGCCCATGCGTCGATATCCGCATATTGTGGTTTCAATTCCGAAAAGGCGCTAATTGATTGCGGGCCCGACACTGAAGACAAAAATCTCATTCTCGCTATAACGTCAGACTTGCCAAAGCTTGCTGAGTGCGTTTCTGAGATGAAGGAAACACCCTTGAAGTCAGTTCCAATGATCATTTGGGGAATCTGATCAGCACGGCATTGACTCCTGAATGCGAATGCTGCGGGATCAAGAAAAAGAAAAACCAGCCAATTGGCGATCCCGATGAGCTCTATTTTCAGCCAGATGGATGGGTATGCCCGAACTGTGCGTCATCTGAAGATGAGTACGACACATGCCTATTTTGTGGTCCGGATGTTATATACCGCGCCGACCAGATCAATGATCGCGGAGAGTGCCCGGATCACGATGGCGGATCTGTGATGGACGATGAAGAAAAACAAGATTGGGATGACTATATCGAAAACTTGAACAAGGATCTTTCACATCTTCCCCCGGCTTAAAGGCCGGGGATTCCTCTACCTGAAGGGGCGTTTTACGCCGCTTTTGGATAAATTCAGTGGTTACTTGTTGACGGATGCCGGATTAAGAAAGGTTCTTGGCGAAAATTTCTGATCAAGCTATTGAAATTGCGTCAGAAAATCATCCAGATACATCCATAACAAAATACCGGAAGTCAGGATAAATATCAGAGGATCAGTGAATACCGCCCCGAACACAGAC
>JAGXSU010000026.1 GCA_018333785.1 Methylomicrobium sp.
CGCTCTTTTTGCATCGTCCTCTGATGCTCCAGAAACGAGGGCGATTGCATAAAAAACACCGAAAATGCGCTCAGCGCGGCATCGACCATGGTGTATTTCTGGTAAACGCCACTTCCACTACGACCGTCGGGCAATGTTTCGAAAACTTGCCTGATTCGCTCGATCAAGCGGGATTGTGTGAATTGTTCTTTTGGGTTAAATGGGTAAGCCATCGTCCGTGCAGGGATATAAAAAAATCACCACAGTTTACCAGCATTGGCTAAATTGAGAATTGCTGCCTTTTTATAACGCTTTTGAAAAAGACAGGCATTTGTTACCATCGCTGCTTAATCATTTTTACAAAGCTTGATTCCGTTAAACTTTAAGCTCTATCTAACTTTAATATATATAGTTAATGTCAGAATTTTACATAGGCCTGATGTCAGGAACCAGTCTGGATGGCATTGACGCCGCGCTTATCGACTTTAGCGATATAAAGCCAAAGTTTGTCGCTTTTGACTACAGCCCATATGAACCCACTTTTAAAGCCCGCCTAGCCAGACTTACCTCTGCTCAACAGCCAATCCTCTTGGAGGACTACGGAACGATTGACACTCAATTAGGCCGGCAATTTGCTCAATCCGTCTTAAACCTTTTATCCAAGGCCAATATTCCTTCTCAAACAATAAAAGCTATCGGCAGTCATGGACATACTGTTTATCATGCCCCCGGCCTGAAGTCTGCATTTTCGCTACAAATTGGCGACCCCAATATCATCGCAGAAACGACCGGCATTACTACCGTAGCCGATTTTCGGCGCAGAGATATCGCCGCAAAAGGACAAGGCGCGCCATTAGTGCCTGCGTTTCATCACGCTTTTTTCGGAACACCCCAAGAAAACCGTGTGGTTGTGAATATTGGTGGGATTGCCAATATCACTGTTTTACCTGGAACGCATATTGATAAAGTGATAGGTTTCGATACCGGCCCAGGCAACGGGCTAATGGATCAATGGATCAAGCAACATAAAAACCTGGATTTCGATGCAAACGGCGATTGGGCCAGATCGGGCCAATTGTTAACGGCGGTAATGACCCAACTTCTAGATGATGTGTATTTCGATAATCCAGCACCCAAAAGTACCGGCAAAGAATATTTTTCTTTAGATTGGCTACGCAAAAAAGTCAAAGGCTTGGCGGATTACAATCCCAAGGACATTCAATGCTGCCTATGTCATTTGACCGCTCAAAGCATCGCCGATGCGATTAAGCGTTATGCGTATCAGACAGATTTGATTTTGATTTGCGGGGGTGGTGTCCACAATGCGTTTCTTATGGACTTATTGAAGCAGAAAGCCGGCTGCAAGGTGCTATCAACCGAGTACTACAATTTGCATCCGGATCATGTTGAAGCGACCGCTTTTGCCTGGCTTGCCCGCCAGACAATGAACCATCAACCTGGAAATCTGGCATCCGTTACGGGTGCAAACAAAGCCGTTGTATTAGGGGCAATTTACCAAGGATAAGCAGGGTTTTTTGAAAAAAACCCTGCTGAAGTTCTTTAGATTATGCAGAGAATGAAGAACCGCAACCGCATGTTGTTTTGGCATTAGGGTTACGAATAACAAATTGAGCGCCTGAAATATCTTCCTTATAGTCGATTTCGGCACCGTTCAAGTACTGAATACTCATTGAATCAATCAGGACTGTGACACCGCCATTTTCAACCTGGGTATCATCTTCGTTAACTTCTTCATCGAAGGTAAATCCGTACTGAAAGCCGGAGCAGCCGCCGCCCGATACATAAACCCTAAGCTTAAGATTGTCGTTGCCTTCCTCAGCAATCAACTCACCGACTTTTGTTGCGGCACTGTCAGAAAAAATAATTGGATTAGTCATAAGAATTTACTTGAATGATTAGCATTGGATTAAATTATGTCTTTACCTAGTGTTTTAGTCAAGAATTATGGATACAAAGCAATTGTCTGCAGTCCTTCACCTTCTTCTAGACCGAACATCAGATTCATATTCTGAACAGCTTGACCGGATGCACCCTTCACTAAATTATCAATCACGGATAACACAACAATTGTTTTACCGCCCTGGGGTTGATGAATCGCAATTTGACACCGGTTACTACCGCGCACATTTCGAGTATCGGGATGCGAACCTTTGGGCAGCACATCGACAAATATTTCGTCCTGATAACGTAGCTCATAAAGTGTCTGAACGGTCTCGAAATCACCGTCAAACCCAGCATACAAGGTCGCATGGATGCCGCGAATCATGGGGGTTAAATGCGGCACAAAGGTTAATCCCACAGTTTCCCCGGCCACCTGGGAGAGCCCCTGGGTGATTTCAGGTAAATGCCTGTGCCCGGCAACTGAATACGCTTTAAAACTTTCTCCCGTCTCACTCATCAATGTCGCCAACTCCGCCTTTCGACCCGCACCGCTAACACCGGATTTAACATCAGCAATCAAACGACGGGTATCAATTAAACCATTTTCAATCAACGGAAGAAAACCCAACTGCACCGAAGTCGGATAACAACCCGGACAAGCTACCAAACGGGCCTTTTTGATCGCATCACGATTAACTTCGGGCAAACCATAAACCGCTTCTTCTACCAAAGCCGGGCTCGCATGGGTCAAGCCATACCATTTTTCCCACTCTGTAATATCTTTTATGCGGAAATCAGCCGATAGATCGATGACTTTAATGCCACGCGCCAGCAAATCACCAGCCATCAACATGGCCGTGCCATTGGGTGTCGCAAAAAAGACCACTTCGCAGTGAGCCAATGCATCAACCGAAGGCTCGCAAAATTCGGCATCACAAAACCCTCTTAAACTCGGATATACGCTATCAACCCGCCTGCCCGCATCGGCACGCGAAGTCACCGCAACTAACTCCACTGCCGGGTGCAAGGCTAAAATCCTCAGTAACTCAACCCCGGTATAACCGGTTCCACCCACGATTCCTGCTTTAATCATTCGCTCGTTACCTTATTACTATTGTCAAACGATTGGGACGCTTATAATCAAGCTCATTCCAACCATGCCAATCACTATTGTAAATGCTCGCTTCAATACCACAAAACATGATCGCTATAGGCATAAGTGAACCCGGCTCATTTAACGTCCTAAAGCCAGTCAACAGACCTGTCCCGACGCCAACCTCGAGCGAAGTTTTAATACGCGTTGCCGCTGCCGGCGTCAACCGCCCGGACATAATGCAACGACAGGGCGCTTATCCGCCACCACCCGGCGTCACTGATATTCCCGGATTAGAAATTGCCGGCACCGTGGTAAAGAGGGGTTCGGCAGTTAACCAATTGAGTATAGGATCAGACGTTTGCGCATTACTGCCCGGCGGGGGCTACGCTGAATACTGCCTTGCCCCGGCCGAATTATGCTTGCCCGTTCCGGATGGATTCAGCATGATTCAAGCCGCCGCGCTCCCTGAGACTTTCTTTACAGTCTGGAGTAATGTGTTTGACCGAGCTCAGCTTAAATCAGGCGAAACACTGCTCGTTCACGGCGGCACCAGCGGCATCGGCACGACGGCCATTCAACTAGCCAAAGCTTTCGGCGCAAAAGTCATTGTGACTGCAGGTTCAGAAGATAAATGCGCATTTTGCGTCGAACTCGGCGCCGACTCGGCCATCAATTACCGCACCGGAGATTTTGTCAAAGAAGTTTTAATGTTGACTGACCATCAAGGGGTAAATGTTGTTTTGGATATGATTGGCGGCGATTATTTTGCTCGAAATCTCAAATGTTTGGCTGAAGACGGCCGTTTAGTCCAAATCGCTATTCAAAATGGCGCCAAAGTAGAACTGAATTTATGGAATCTGATGGCCAAACGGCTCACATTGACAGGCTCGACGTTACGCGCCAGAGATATTGCGTTCAAAGCGGCAATTGCCGACAAGCTAAAAGAACAGGTTTGGCCTTTGCTGAAAACGGGTAAAATCCGCCCCATTATCCATGCTCATTTTCCGCTTACCCAAGCAAATAAAGCCCATGAGCTGATGGAAAGCAGCCAACACATCGGTAAAATAATACTAGCGGTATAAAGTAATGAACTTCACAACACTCATTTCTCCTGAACAACTAACCACATCTCTCAACCAGCCTAACTGGATCATTTTCGATTGCCGGTTTTCCTTGGCTGACACTGAAGCCGGCGCCCGCGCTTATCGCCGGGGACACCTCCTTAATGCCCGCTATGCGCATTTAGATAAGGATTTATCATCCGCCATCACCGATTTCACCGGTCGCCATCCCTTGCCTCATTTTGGCTTGTTGAGCAAAAAACTCGGTCAATGGGGCGTTGATAATCAATCACAAATCGTAGTGTACGATGATGCAGGTGGCGCTTTTGCCGGGCGCATGTGGTGGTTATTAAAGACATTGGGGCACGACACTGTCGCTGTTCTCGACGGCGGCATCCCGCTCTGGCAAAAACTCCAGCTTCCGATCACGACCACCTTGCCAAAATTATCGGCCAAACAGTTCAGGCCTTACCTGGACGACTCTCGTTGGGTTAGGGCTTTACAGGTTCAAAACGATCTGGCCGGAAAAAAATGTTGTCTTATCGATGCACGGACACCTGAACGTTTCAAGGGCATTCAAGAACCTATCGATCCAGTCGCAGGTCATGTGCCAGGGGCTATCAATCGACCTTTTCAATTAAACCTGAACGCGGATGGATCCTTTAAAACGGCTGATAAATTAAATGAGCAGTTTTCACAACTCCTGGGTACGATGAATCCGGAGCAAACCATTCATATGTGCGGATCAGGTGTTACTGCCTGCCATAATTTGCTGACTATGGAAATAGCCGGGTTGAAAGGCTCAAAATTATACGCAGGATCTTGGAGTGAATGGATTCGCGATAAAAACCGCCCTGTCGTTCAGCAGAAATCTTGATACTTACTTTTTATAACCGGCGTGATTACCCGTTGATTAAACCAAGCTGTAATGAAGCAATTTGATCATGCCGGATCAAGCACCTATGCCCTCAATTCCAAACGAGGGAATTGTTACCTCTTTTTGACTGTTTTACTGTTCGATTTAAATCATCTCACGTAAAACCTTTAAACTGAGGCAAACTGCCCTTATATTACCCCTTCAATCAATTCAGATTCATTTCCCCATAAGGAACAAGAACAGGTAGAATTGACAACACTTTTTTTAACCAAGGAAATAAACGTGAGTTTTAGAGGCACGACAATTCTCTCCGTTCGCAGAGGCGACAAAGTAGTCATCGGTGGTGACGGCCAGGTGACGCTGGGTAACACTGTCATGAAAGGCAATGCCCGCAAGGTCCGCCGTTTATATCATGATAAAGTCATTGCCGGATTTGCAGGCGCCACGGCAGATGCATTTACATTGTTTGAACATTTCGAAGGCAAACTGGAAAAACACCGCGGCAATCTGACCCGGGCAGCCGTGGAAATGGCCAAAGACTGGCGGACGGACCGCGCGTTACGCAAACTGGAAGCCTTGCTGGCGATTGCAGATTCCAAATCGACTTTTATCATTTCCGGCACAGGCGATGTCATTGAACCGGAACACGATTTGATCGCCATAGGTTCCGGCGGCCCGTTCGCCCAATCGGCGGCCAGGGCATTGCTGGAAAACACAGATCTCAGCGCACGCGAAATCGTCGAGCGGTCTCTAAATATCGCCGCCGATATCTGTATTTATACCAACCATAATTTGCGTATTGAAGAGTTGGACGCAGAACCCAAAGAGTTATCCGAATGAGCCAAATGACCCCCAAAGAAATCGTTCACGAGCTGGACAAGCATATTATCGGGCAAGCCAATGCCAAACGAGCCGTTGCGATTGCGTTGCGTAACCGTTGGCGCCGTAGCCAGGTGACCGGTGCCATGCATGAAGAAATCACGCCGAAAAACATTCTGATGATTGGCCCGACCGGCGTCGGAAAAACAGAAATTGCCCGCCGTTTAGCCCGCTTGGCAAACGCGCCGTTTATCAAAATTGAAGCGACTAAGTTTACTGAAGTAGGTTATGTCGGCCGTGATGTGGAATCCATCATCCGCGACTTGATCGATACCGCCGTCAAACTGGCGAGAAATGAGGAAGTCGAAAAAGTTCAGACCCGGGCGGCCGATGCCGCAGAAGAAAAAGTATTGAATATTTTGTTGCCGGGCGCCGAATTCGGCGGGTTTTCAGATACTGAAAATTCAACACGCCAAAAAATGCGTAAAAAACTGCGCGAAGGTGATCTGGATGACAAGGAAATTGAGGTCGATGTCCGCGCCACCTCTTTAGGCGTTGAAATAATGGCGCCTCCCGGCATGGAAGAAATGACCAGCCAGTTGCAGGGCATGTTTCAAAATCTGAACAGCAACCGCAAGAGCACACGCAAGATGAAAGTCAAAGATGCGCTGAAAGTCTTGCAGGAAGAGGAAGCGGTTAAACTGGTCAATGAAGAAGACATCAAAATGCGTGCAGTAGAAGCCGTTGAACAAAACGGCATCGTATTTTTAGACGAGATTGACAAAATCTGTAAACGATCCGAAATGGGCGGAGGCGGCGGGGAAGTTTCCCGTGAAGGCGTACAACGCGACTTGTTGCCATTGGTTGAGGGCAGTACTGTTTCAACCAAATACGGCATGATCAAAACCGATCACATACTTTTTATAGCTTCAGGTGCATTTCATTTAACCAAGCCATCTGATTTAATCCCCGAGTTACAAGGCCGTTTCCCTATCCGTGTGGAACTCGACGCACTGAGCGCCGACGACTTCGTACGCATTCTCACTGAACCGGACGCCTCATTGACTGAGCAGTATCAGGCATTACTGACTACCGAAGGCGTCACGTTGCAATTTACTCAAGACGGCATTCAGCGTATTGCAGAACTCGGCTGGCAAGTCAACGAAACCACCGAAAACATTGGCGCCAGACGCTTGCATACCATTCTGGAAAGACTGCTTGAGGATATCTCGTTCAATGCTCCGGATTTGAATGAGCAAACGGTTATCATTGATGCCAGTTACGTCGATGCCAATCTGAATGAGTTGGCACAAGATGAAGATTTAAGCCGTTATATTCTCTAAAATCATGCGATTAAATACACCTTCAATCAGTACCAATCCGACAGAAATCAAGTTGCATCAGGTTTCCAAAATACTTGAGATCAGTTTCGATGACGGGCGGACTTTCAATCTGCCCTACGAATACCTGCGGGTATTCACACCCTCAGCCGAAGCCATTGGACACGGTCCCGGGCAGGAAATCCTGCAAACCGGCAAAGAGAATGTCACGATTACCGAATTGAAACCAATAGGCAATTATGCCGTCGCACCCTACTTTAGCGACGGTCATAACAGCGGCATTTACTCCTGGTCTCTGCTCTACCAACTGGGTAATGAACAGGAGGTTCTGTGGCCGGCGTATCTGGAAAAACTAAAAGCAGCGGGCTATCAACGATCCAGCCAAAATTGAACCGGATAGCAGTAAAAAATGGAAAATTTAATATGGCCTATCATTCCGAGTAGCCCTTTAGATAAATCGCTCTCTTCCATCAATCGAAAAAATGGGCAGCTCGTCAGAGGTCTGCCCGTTAAACGGAAAATAACATGACAAACGAAAACACCACCCATTTTGGCTTCAAACAAGTGCCGAAAGAAGAAAAAGTGGCTCTTGTGCGCGACGTATTTGACTCGGTTGCGAACAGTTACGATTTAATGAACGATTTGATGTCGCTGGGTATCCATCGCATCTGGAAGCGCGTTGCAGTGCAACTCAGCAATGTTCGTAGCGGCGAATCCGTCCTCGATCTGGCAGGAGGCACCGGCGATCTTACCCGTCTGTTTGAAAAACGTGTTGGCAAACAAGGCAGTGTAGTCCTTGCCGACATTAACTCGGAAATGCTCAGAACCGGAAGAAACCGGCTGATTGATCATGGACTGATAGGTAATGTTCATTATGCGCAGGTCAATGCTGAATGCCTGCCGTTTAAAGATAACACCTTCGATTGTGTCTGCATCGGCTTTGGATTGCGCAATGTTACCGATAAGGATGCGGCGTTACGCTCCATGTATCGCGTTTTAAAACCGGGCGGACGCGTCATCGTGCTGGAATTTTCACATCCCATCGATCCCGTGACGGAAAAAGTTTACGATTTTTACTCCTTCAATCTGCTGCCAAAAATCGGCGCGATCGTCGCTAAAGATGAAAACAGTTATCGCTATCTGGCCGAATCGATCCGCATGCACCCCAAACAGGATGAATTAAAGCGCATGATGGAAGCAGCCGGTTTGGAGCGTTGCGATTACTATAATATGACCCAAGGTATTGTCGCGGTGCACCGAGGCTACAAACTTTAATCCGGCTCGCGGAACCGGTTACGCTGATATGACAAAACAGCATTAAAGAGAGCCCTCACCGGATTGCGGCTTTGCCCAATAAGCATTAAGCCGGTTTAAAGCCTATTTTAATTATCGATACGAAGATGATGATGTTAAAACCTTTACTGATCGGGGCTTTTGAAGCTGCACTCAACCGCTATTTGACGCTGGATCCTGATATCGGCTTGCTGTTGTATCCCTTGTCAGGAAAAGTAATCAAGTTGGTCATAACCCCCTTCAATGCATCCGTTTATGCCTGCCCGGGGACATCAATGGTCCAATGGATGGACGATTTTGCAGGTGAACCGGATGCGACACTGACCGGATCAGGGGTTGCCCTGGGATTGTTGAGTTTTAAGTTTGCCCCATTACGAAGCGTGTATGCCAACCAAATCAGCATTACCGGCGACATTGAAACCGGCCGCCGCTTCAAGGAACTATTCGATAAACTGAACATCAATCTACAAACGCCGCTCTCTCAAATTGCGGGTGAAGCCGTTGCTCATAATGTCAGCAGTTTCATGCAGGCAGGTTACCGGTGGCAAGAGGACACCTTGGCGACGTTTAAAATGAATATCCGGGAGTTTCTGCAGGAAGAAACACGTGATTTGCCGTCTAAACCGGAAACCGATGTTTTCTTTCGCCGCATAGAGTCGCTCACTGTCGATTATGACCAGTTGTTAAATAAAATAAAATTATTAGAAGAAAAACAAAAACAAGCCGGTTAATGCCGCGTTTGTAACAAAGCCAGCTCGACTTGCTCCACACTAAAGCCCAGGTTGCCCCGCCTCCACTTGCTCACTGGGCCTTTATAAAAATAAAGGTAAAACGTGATTCGCCCCAAAATTCTGCTGCGTTTAATACACATCAACTGGGTACTTGTGTACCACGGTCTGGATGAAATTGTTCTTAAAACCCATTTGTTTCGTCCAATTCGTTATTTGGTTTATTTATCGCCTGCTTACTGGACGGGGCGACACAATGAACCACGGGGTGTCAGAATTCGAAAAACCCTGGAGGAACTGGGCCCCATTTACGTTAAATTCGGTCAGGCTCTGTCCACCCGCAAGGATTTATTGCCGGATGACATAGCCGATGAACTGGTCAAATTACAGGACCGGGTACCGCCTTTTTCCAGTGCCGTTGCCCGGACCATCATAGAAAAAGAGCTAGGCGCCACAATTAGCGAAACCTTTGCCGAGTTTGACGATAAACCTTTGGCTTCCGCATCGGTCGCACAAGTCCATACCGCCGTATTACCCGACGGCAGAAAAGTCATCGTCAAAGTACTGAGACCCGATATCGAAAAACGTATACAGTCGGATGTAGGCTTATTATCAGAACTGGCCCGATTTGCTGAAAGGTTCTGGAAAGACGCCCGGCGCTTGAGACCTTTGGAAGTCGTTGCCGAATTTGAAAAAACCACGCTGGATGAACTCGACCTGGTCAGAGAAGCCGCCAATGCCGCCAAACTGCGCAGAAATTTCGAAAACTCCGAACTCATTTATGTGCCGGAAGTTTACTGGCCATTGACCCGCCAGAAAGTCATGGTCATGGAGCGCATACACGGCATTCCTGTTGGCGATATCGAACAGTTACGCGCAGGTAATGCGGATTTCAAATTACTGGCTGAACGCGGCGTAGAGATTTTTTTCACGCAAGTTTTCAGAGATAACTTTTTTCACGCGGACATGCATCCGGGCAATATTTTTGTCGAATTACCCGCTAAATATCTGGCTGTAGATTTCGGTATCGTCGGCACATTATCGCCATCTGATCAACGCTATCTGGCTGAAAACTTTTTAGCTTTTTTCAACCGCGATTACCACAGAGTCGCGCAAATGCATGTTGAATCGGGCTGGGTACCGGGTTCAACGCGTGTTGAAGAATTTGAATCGGCAATACGCAGTGTGTGTGAGCCGATTTTTGAAAAGCCTTTGAAAGACATATCCTTTGGTCATCTGCTGCTAAGGCTATTCCAGACTGCGCGGCGTTTTGACATGCATGTTCAGCCTCAGCTGGTGCTGTTGCAGAAAACCCTGCTGAATATTGAAGGTCTGGGACGGCAGCTTTATCCTGAACTGGACTTGTGGCAAACCGCAAAACCTTTTTTGGAGAAATGGTTTCATGAACGCTTGGGTCCACAAGCTAAAATCAAAAAAGTGCTGCAACAGTTTCCTGAGCTGGCCGAAAAATTCCCCGAAATTCCGATGCTGGTTTTTAAAGCACTGGACGATGCGTCCCATGCTCACGAACAAATGACTCGTCAAAATTATGAAATGCACGAGCTACGCAAACAAATCGAAAAAAATCATAACGGCCTGATGACGGCGATTATTATCAGCGCGGCGATGGTGAGCGTAGCGCTATTAATGGCTTAAAAACGCCTGATTGGATTGAATCGCAGGTTGGTTTGGCGACAAACCAAGCCAACTTTCACAGCCCTACTTACAGCATCGTTACGAATTTAAAGCCTAGCAAGTGCCGGATTTAAATCAGGCTATTTTCGCGTTACTTAGTTGAATGGACATCTACACCGACATTCCCGCAAAGCTTACGACTCTCCTTCTTCTCCAAACTGGGATTAGCTGAAATTACACCGCGCTGCGTTAGGTTAATGCGGAGAATCCAGTATAATTCCCACAGAATTATTAACGATCAACTAACCACTCACACACTCTACGGGAGCATTTATATGTCGATAAAAAAAATGGTCGATCTGGATTTAGCCGGAAAACGCGTACTGATCCGAGAAGACCTGAACGTGCCTGTCAAAAACGGTAAAGTGACCAGCGACATTCGCATTCAAGCCAGCTTGCCTACCATCAAATATGCGTTGGAAGCGGGCGCTGCGGTCATTTTGATGTCTCACCTGGGCCGACCTGAAGAAGGCGTTTACAGCGAAGAAGCCTCAATGAAACCGGTAGCCGAACATATTGCCGGATTACTAGGCAAACCTGTTCGTCTGGAAAAAGACTGGATCGACGGCATCAGCATTGAACCGGGTGAAGTTGTTTTATGTGAAAACGTCAGATTCAACAAAGGCGAAGGTAAAAACAACGAAGAACTGGGCAAAAAAATGGCTGCGCTTTGCGATATTTTTGTCATGGACGCTTTCGGTACCGCGCATCGCGCTCAGGCATCGACTCACAGCGTCGCTCAATACGCTAAAGTGGCCTGCGCGGGTCCCTTGCTCGCCAGTGAACTGGACGCACTGGGCAAAGCCCTGGAAAATCCTGTCAGACCGTTGGTTGCCATCGTTGGCGGCTCCAAAGTCTCTACCAAACTCACGGTGCTTGAATCATTATCCAGCAAAGTTGATCAACTGATCGTCGGCGGCGGCATTGCCAATACGTTTATCGCGGCGGCAGGCTATCCGGTGGGTAAATCACTGTACGAACCCGATCTGGTCGAAGAAGCCAAACGCCTGATGGCAGAAGCCAAAAAGAACGGCGGCGAAATTCCGGTGCCGGTTGACGTGGTTTGCGCCAAAGAATTTTCAGAATCGGCTGAAGCCACTGTCAAGAAAGTGGCTGACGTTGAAGCCGATGATTTGATCATGGACATTGGACCTGAAACGGCGGCTATCTATGCGAAAATTTTAAAAACCGCAGGATCTATCGTTTGGAACGGCCCTGTAGGTGTTTTCGAATTTGATCAATTCGGCAACGGAACTCAGGAAATGGCTAAAGCCATTGCCGAAAGCAGTGCATTTTCCATTGCCGGTGGCGGCGACACATTAGCCGCCATAGACAAGTACGGCATAGAGTCAGAAGTATCGTATTGCTCTACCGGCGGAGGTGCTTTCCTTGAATTTCTTGAAGGTAAAGAACTTCCAGCCGTTGCAATCCTGGCTCAACGCGCTTAGGCAATCGGCAACCTTAACGATCCTGGCATCGAACGCCAGGATCGTTTCCGCAATCCAGCTCTCTGTACAAAAATATCTTGATTTCCTTGACACCTGTAATCCGGCAATAGGCCTGATTCGAGAGTAACGCAAACTATCGCTATGCGAATTTCCCGAACTACCCATTTCAGGATTATTGAGCACTTTTCCCTGTCTGGCGATATACTGCACTTAAAGTAGGTCTATACGATGAGCCAATAGTCAAATCACATTCCTGACGAAGGTATTGCTCATGATGAAAACACTTTTAACCCCGTCTTCTAACAATTTGACTTAACTGAATATTCTCATCCTAAGGTAAGAGTTTTGCCTATTCAATACTCTCTTATATAATGAAAATATCCTGTCAACCAAATTGATTTCAGGATCCTTATTCACACATCCCGATTGCTACATGCATCGATTAATCCAGTTATAGGTTATTAAATGGCTAGAGTTACCGTAGAAGATTGTTTAAAACATGTAGAAAACCGTTTCAAGTTAGTTCTTCTTGCCAGCAAGCGTGCGCGCCAGCTTAGCTGGGGGGCTGAAGAATTCATCCCTCGCGGCAAGGACAAAGACACCGTTCTCGCACTCAGAGAAATCGCTGCCGGGCATGTTTCCGATAGCAATATCAATCAGCTTCACCGCGCAGAAGATAGCTCCGACAATTACAACCAATTTTAAGAGCCCCTATCATGCTGGATGTAGCCAATACCATTGAACTAGAACGTCCGCAGGATAAACTGCTGCGTCGTTTGTGCTCAATTTTGGAAAGCTACATGGATCAGGCCCAAATTGATGATATCGTTCGGGCTTATCATTTCGGAGCGGAAGCCCATACCGGACAATTCCGCAAAAGTGGCGAAGCCTATATTTGCCATCCGGTATCAGTGGCGATTTACCTGGCCGAAATGCGCATGGACGCCAAAGGTATTATGGCCGCGCTGTTACATGACGTATTGGAAGATACGTCAGTGACAAAAAAAGACTTGGGCCATTTGTTCAGTACTGAAGTGGCTGAACTGGTTGATGGCGTCACCAAATTAAGCAAGATTGACAGCCATTCAAGAGCAGAAGCACAAGCGGAAAATGTCCGGAAAATGTTTCTGGCGATGACCAAGGACCTCAGAGTCATCATGGTCAAACTGGCCGATCGTTTGCACAACATGCAAACACTTGGCGTAATGCCACCTGAAAAAAAACGCCGTATAGCCCGCGAAACACTGGACATCTATGCGCCCCTCGCGAACCGCTTGGGTATGAATCAAATCAAACATCAGCTGGAATCGCTGGGATTTAAAGCGCTCTATCCGGGCCGGCAGCTGATTCTTAAAAATGCGGTCAAAAAAGCCCGCGGTAATCGGCGGGAAATAGTAGAGACGATTGAAAATTCGATTAAAAACAGGCTGCAGCAAGCCGGCCTGACCTGCGAAGTGGTGGGCAGGGAAAAAAATCTGTACAGCATTTATCAAAAGATGCTGACCAAAAAGATTTCGTTTAACGATGTTTTCGACGTTTACGCTTTCAGAATTCTGTCGGATCAGGTCGACACCTGCTACCGGGTATTAGGTGTTGTCCATAATCTTTACAAACCGGTACCCGGCAGATTTAAAGACTATATCGCCTTGTCCAAAGCCAACGGCTACCAATCACTGCATACCATATTAATCGGTCCTTACGGCGTTCCCATCGAAATTCAAATCAGAACGCAGGAGATGCACCGAATGTCCGAGTCAGGCATAGCCGCGCACTGGCTCTACAAAACCGATAACGAAAAAACCGAACACGCCCAGATGCGGGCTAATGAATGGTTGAGAGAACTGCTGGAAATTCATAAATCAGCTGGAGACTCGATGGAGTTCATCGATAATCTCAAGATAGATTTATACCCGCAAGAAGTCTTTGTTTTTACCCCGCAAGGCGGCATCATCAAACTGCCCCGAGGCGCGACCATTGTTGACTTTGCTTATGCCGTTCATACCGACATTGGTAACTCCTGCGTATCCGCGCGTATCGATAAACAACTGGTGCCACTGCAAACTCAGCTGGAAAACGGCGTTACTGTCGAAGTGATCACGGCATCCTGGGCCAGACCCAATCCATTGTGGCTAAATTATGTCGTTACCGCCAAAGCACGCAGCAGTATTCGCGCGTATCTTAAACACTTTAAACAGCAGGAAGCCATCAGTCTGGGCCGCCGATTACTCGAAAAAGAATTGCAGGGAATGAATCTGCAATTGGAAACCATATCTCAAGAACGCATTTTTACGTTATTGGACGTACTCGCCTCCCCCTCATTGGATGCCTTGCTGGAAGACATCGGACTGGGCAATAAAATGCCCTTTCTAGTCGCTAAACGGCTCAGTCAGGATGATATTTATGCAGCCATTAAACTGGAAGATAACGAAAAGGGCGTTGATACACCACTGATCATTAAAGGGACCGAAGGCATGGTGGTCACGCTTGCCAAGTGTTGCAGACCAATTCCGGGCGACTCGATTGTAGGTTTTTTCAATCCGGGCCGGGGCATCGTTGTCCATCACCATGAATGCCGAAATAGTAACGATATTCGCAAAAAACAAACCAGCTGGCTGGATGTGGAATGGAGCAAGGAAACCACCGGCGAATTTCCTGCAGAAATCCGCCTAGAACTCTTGAATCAGAGGGGCACGCTGGCAAACGTTGCCGCGACCATTTCCGAAATGGATTCCAACATTGAAAATGTTACTGTCGTTGACCAGGATGACCGGGTCTCGGTCGATTTGATTACCCTGACGGTCAGGGACAGGGTGCATCTGGCCAACATCATGCGGCGGTTAAGAAAACTGATGATCGTTTTGAAGATTACCCGCGTCAAAGCCTGAATCTGAAACACTTCAACAATCAACGACGAACCCTTTTTTGTTTACCTGAATAAGCACAGTCCATGAATAAAGAAATCATCCATACCCTGGAAGCACCGCAAGCTATCGGCACTTATTCTCAAGCGATAAAAGTCGACAATACCGTTTATCTTTCCGGTCAGATTCCCCTGGTTCCTGAAACCATGGAAATAATCGAGGGTGATATCAGAGCCCAGATTCATCAGGTCTTCTGTAATCTGCGCGCGGTTGCCCAGGCCGCCAGAGGGGAGCTTTCCGACATTGTCAAACTCAATGTTTACTTAACCGATCTTTCCCATTTTCCTATCGTCAATGAAGTGATGGGCGAATATTTTTCAGAGCCCTATCCTGCCCGTGCCGCTATAGGCGTCGCAGCTCTACCCAAAGGTTCCGGCGTGGAAATGGATGCGATCATGCACCTGCTGCCGCAAGAATACCCTGCCTGCTAAGCCAAGCCCTGCCAACTGCCAATGAGTCATGCCGACTCCGCCCAGCGTTCGGTCGTCTCATTGGCGGGCATCGGCGCCAATACGGCCGGCAGGCTCGAAAAACTGGGCATTTTTACCCTACAGGATCTGCTTTTCCATTTGCCGCTTCGTTATGAAGACCGAACACGCATCTCGCCTATCGGCTCATTAAAACCCGGGGTCTCGGCGCTAATCAAGGGAACAGTGGCATTAACCGATGTGGTCAGCCGGGGCCGTAAAAGTTTGATTGTCAAGCTTGGCGATGGCACAGGCATGCTCAGCCTGCGGTTTTTTCATTTCAGCGCCGGCCAATTGAAACAGCTGACTCCCGGCACCGTCATCAGTTGCTTTGGTGAGGCGCGATACGGCTATGCCGGTTACGAAATGGTTCATCCCGAGTACACCGTCATCAGCTCGGCCGATATTGTGATCACAGAAAGCCGTCTGACTCCGGTTTACCCGTTGACCGAAGGCGTCAGGCAATCAACCTTGAGAAAAGCCATTAAGCATGCGCTGAGCTTGTGCCAGGAAAATCCGTCATGGTTAACCGACTGGTTACCGCCTTCACTGCTCAAATCCTTCAATTATCCAAGCTTGATGGAAGCCATTCATACCTTGCATGCGCCTGACGAATCCGTGACGGTCCAAGCCTTGTACAGCGGATCAGTTCCGGCTCTGAAACGTCTGGCTTTCGAAGAACTGCTCGCTCACCATTTAAGCCTTAGACTGAGCCGACATCAGGCAAGAGCTTGGCAAGCACCGGTATTCAGCCTGGATCCAAGCACCCGGCGACACTTTTTCAAGAGCTTGCCGTTCACGCTGACCGGAGCCCAGCAAAGGGTCATCACCGAAATCGAAACCGATTGCAAACAACCACATCCGATGCTGCGGCTGGTTCAAGGCGATGTAGGCTCGGGAAAGACCATTGTTTCCGCCTATGCGGCTTTACTGGCGCTGACATCCGGCCTTCAAGTCGCAGTGATGGCACCGACGGAATTACTGGCTGAACAACACTTTCGCAATTTTACCGGGTGGTTTAAAGGCTTCCAGACCGAAATCGTCTATTTAACCGGCCAAATGCGCGGTAGTGCCCGAAAATCAGCATTACAAATGATCAACGACGGCAGTGCCGGAATCATCATCGGCACCCATGCCTTGTTTCAGGAACAGGTCAACTTTCATAAGCTGGGTCTGGTCATTATCGATGAACAACACCGTTTTGGCGTTGATCAACGCATGGCTCTCAGAGACAAATGCGGCCTTGAAAATCAGCGTCCACACCAGCTGGTGATGACGGCAACCCCCATTCCAAGAACACTGGCCATGCTCAATTACTCCGATTTGGATATTTCCATCATCGACGAGCTTCCGCCCGGCCGGCAACCGGTAACAACCAGCGTTATCCCTGCTGAACGCCGACCTGATGTCATTGCCAGAATCAGCAGTTGGGTGGCACAGAAGCGACAAGCTTATTGGGTTTGCACCTTAATTGAAGAATCCGAGCTGTTACAATGCGAGGCGGCTGAAAAAACCTATCTGCAATTAAGCGAGGCTCTGCCCGGGATAAAAGTCTCGCTGGTTCATGGCAGAATGAAGTCAGCGGACAAGGATGCCGTGATGAAGGCGTTTAAAAACGGCGATTACGATTTACTGGTAGCCACAACGGTGATCGAAGTGGGCGTCGATGTGCCTAATGCCAGCCTGATGATCATTGAAAACCCCGAACGTTTGGGCCTGTCCCAACTGCATCAGCTCCGGGGTCGCGTGGGCAGAGGGCAAGATGCCAGCTACTGTGTACTGATGTACCAAGCGCCTCTGTCAGACACGGCAAAACACCGCTTGGGTGTCTTGCGTGACAGTAACGACGGTTTTGTCATTGCCGAGAAAGACCTTGAATTACGAGGTCCCGGCGAAGTCATGGGCACACGGCAAACCGGGCAAATGCAATTTAAAGTGGTCGATCTGGCAAGAGACACTGATCTGCTGGATAATGTGCAACAGATCGCCGATTCATTGATAACTGAAACACCTGAAGCGGTAAGCCCGTTAATCAACCGCTGGCTGGGAAAATCCACACATTACGCAGAGGTCTAATCGTTGCCTACAAAAAGCTTTTTACTTGACCACGAACCGCACTGGATACCGGCCCGTCAAGGCATTCACCCACACCTGCCGGATTCAGCGCAATCCTGGATTTATGAACCCGGCTCAATCACCCAGCGTTTGCGCAGTTATTATGGCGATGGAGTTAAAGTCGAGATTCTTTTCCTTGAATGGCAAGCGCCTTTTCTCAGTGAAAGCCGCATGCTCAGAGTGCCTGCTCACCGTTATGCGCTGACCCGCGAAGTCTTGCTGCATGTTCACGGCAAACCACTGATACTGGCCCGTACCCTTATTCCGGAACGAACACTGAAAGCCGCACGGAAGAATTTGGCACATTTAGGGAATCGTCCATTAGGAGAAGTAATTTTTTCTTATCCCAAACTTCATCGGCTGGAAATGGATTTCACTGAAGCCGAACCGTCCGTCTGGACCGAGGCGGCAATAGGGACCGCTCAGATTGATCAATCCGTTTGGGGCAGAAGAACCATCTACAGCATCCGTCACCGGCAAATGCTGATTAACGAATTTTTTATGCCTGACGCGCTGTTGTTACATTAAACCAGCAATTCCCAGTTTGATGATAAAAATGGGAAGGCGTACGGTACGCGCCTTAACCTCCTTTTTTATTGGGTGTAGTTCTAGAAGAAAGACCGTCATACCCGCCGGGAAGCGGGTATCCAGTGCCATGGATGGCGAGCTTCGAACCCTCCATGGAACCTGGATTTCGGCAATCCATGCCGGAATGACGACCTTCGGTCTTGTGAAACCTGAAACCTTACAAAGTAGAAGTAGGCAGTTGATTAAAAAAACTTTTTTAAAAGGGGTGTTGCAGAGTCTGCCGAAATCGAGTGCCACGTATAGCTCGAAGCCCACCCTTCATGGCACAGGATGCCCATTTACAGACGGGCAAGAAGGGCTTATGAATTTAGCTGAAGCAGCTTGCTGATCAGAAGCCGTTTTCTTTCACTCCATCCTGATACTACTGGGGTGTCTGACCAACATGGAGTAATGATCTTTGCGCCGGTTAATCCAGCCGCGCGCCTCGATCGTTTTTCCTCGTAAACCGGCTAAATCAGAAAACAATCCCAACTGCTTGCGCTCTATCCTTAAGTCCACTTGAGGCGTCAAGTTCACATAAACGTATTTTTTGCTCCATCGGATAGACTCGATCTGACCTTGAAGGCGTTGCCAGCCTCTGTAGTTGGCCCGATTCAGAGCATCTGCAGCCTTTACTTCATATTCCGGCAAACGCCAAATACCCAGACGGCTTTTTTCAGCCTTCTCTTGAGCGGCAAGCAAAGTATCCAGAAATTCCAAATTGGGCGGGTGGATCACCACGGCAGCAAAGCCCTGCTCAACAAGCTCGGCATTGATATGACGGTGATCATCGGTAAACACATGCGCCAGCACCCGGTCATAGGCATCATGGGATTCTACATCCATAACCAGGCGAATCCGCTTGTTCAGTAATTGGGCTGTTAACCAGTTTTTAGCCGCAATGCCTCCGGCCTCGGCTTCTTGATTTCGATGGGCGATTTCCGGCGTATTAATACCCAACAGCCTGACCTTTCGCCCATCGACCAGCAAGATCGTATCCCCGTCAAATACTTTGGTGACATGATAAAAGGCAATGCCGGGGCTTATTTCTACCGGTCTAGCCCGCTCTGTTTTTTTATCTGAAAAATGAACCTGTCCTTGTTCATCGCGCCATTCATAAATTTCTGCATGTGCCGGACAAGCGGACAGGCTCACTAAAATCAATAAAAGCTTCGCGATCCTGTTTGTATAATGTCTTTCGGGCAGTTCTCGAAAGAGGGCAGTACATTTTATATTTATCATTCGTTACACTTCCTTTTATGCTAACCATTATCCAGCGCGTCAGTTCAGCTAAAGTGACTGTCAATCACAACATTACAGGTCAAATCGAGCAAGGCATTTTAGCGCTTGTAGCGGTCGAAAAAGACGACACCGAACAGGAGGCCTTACGCTTGCTTGAAAGAATACTTAATTACCGGATCTTTGCTGATTCAGACGGCAAAATGAATCTCAGTTTACGGGATACCGGAGGCGGCTTATTGCTGGTTCCGCAATTTACGCTGGCAGCCGACACCAACAGCGGCAATCGTCCGAGCTTCACACCGGCAGCCGCGCCTGAAAAAGGCAGGCAGTTATTTGAATACCTGCAAACCTTGGCATTAAAGGCCCATAACCCGGTGGCTTTTGGCGAATTTGGCGCTGATATGCAGGTATCACTCGTCAACGAAGGACCGGTTACTTTTTCCTTGCGTACCGCTCAGCGCGGATCTTCATCCGCGTGACGTTCGGATTCGTCATCTGGCGGATTTAATTTTCCGGTTTTGACGGGTCTGAGCAGCACAATCAGACTGGCCATAATCAGAACTATCGCGATAAAAATAAAAAACAGTGCCGCGAGCATTCAGGCCTCCGTTAAGCCATATCATTGAATATAAAAGGCTATTTTCCGTGAAAACACAAAAAGTGTTAAAATGGCCTTTTTTAAACCGACCGCCGCATCGGCAAACGATACCACGATCATGAAACACGTTGAATTGCTCTCCCCCGCTGGAACCTTAAAAAACATGCGTTATGCTTTTGCTTACGGCGCGGATGCTGTGTATGCAGGCCAGCCCCGTTACAGCCTGCGAGTTCGCAATAACGATTTTCTGGAGGACAATCTGGCGACAGGTATCGCCGAAGCTCATCAGCTGGGCAAAAAGTTCTTTCTAGCAACCAATGTTATTCCACATAACAGCAAAATCAAAACCTTTATCAAAGACCTGACGCCTATTATTGCCATGCAACCGGACGCACTGATCATGGCCGATCCGGGATTGATCATGATGGTTCGCGAAACCTGGCCTGACATGCCGGTACATTTATCCGTGCAAGCCAACACCGTCAATTATGCCTCGGTCAAATTCTGGAAAAGCATCGGCATAGAACGAGTCATCCTTTCCCGCGAATTATCACTGGATGAAATTGCAGAAATCCGCCAGGAATGTCCGGACATGGAACTGGAAGTATTCGTTCACGGCGCATTGTGTATCGCCTATTCCGGCCGTTGCCTGCTGTCCGGATATTTTAATCATAGAGACCCGAATCAAGGCACCTGTACCAATTCCTGCCGCTGGAAATATGACACCTTACCCGCCCATGAAAATGCCGAGGGTGATTATGTGCAGGATGGCGGTGCTTTATCGATGGCCGATATCAGCACGGCCAGCTGTGGTGGCGCTGAACGACACCCTTTGGCCGATAATATTTACTTTCTGGAAGAAGAAGGCAGAAAAGGAGAGCTACTTCCCATCATGGAAGATGAAAACGGCACGTATATCATGAATTCCAAAGATCTGCGTGCCATCGAACATATCCAGCGACTCGTTGAAATCGGTGTTGATAGCCTGAAAATTGAAGGCCGCACCAAATCCCACTATTATGTGGCCCGAACTGCCCAAACCTATCGCCAAGCGATAGATGATGCCCTAGCTGATCGCCCTTTCAATCCGCAATTACTGGGTGTTCTGGAAAACCTTGCCAGCCGGGGCTATACGGATGGTTTCTACCAACGTCACCACACCCATGAACACCAAAACTACCTCAGTGGTTATTCAAAAGGTCATCAGCAACAATTCTGCGGAGAAATAAGAAATTTCGACCCAAACAGCGGCATGGCTGAAATCGACGTAAAAAACAAATTCTCGGTCGGGGACAGATTAGAACTGATCCTGCCCGAAGGCAATCGTGACATTGTGATTGAAAAAATGGAAGATCTTCACGGCAGGCCGATGCAGGAAGCGTCAGGCGGAGGGTATGAAGTCAAAATTCCTCTGCCTGGTATCAGACCGGACAAAGGATTACTGGCAAGGTATATTTGAAGAGTGGGAAAGGGTAACAAAAAAAGATAGAGGACAAAAGTTATAGACTTTTATCCTCTATCCTGAATCAGCTTGTTAAATCATTTTAATGGTAATGATGATGTCCTTTTCCATTTTTATCCCCTCTCCCATCATTAAAGTATTGAAGTGTTTTGTCCCAGGCTTGCTGACCGATCAGTCGTCCAATTTTCCGGCTTACCAGATCACCATCAATAAAATGTATCCCACCGTAACGTCTTGAAATACCCGCATCATCTGCCGCATCTGAAAAGGTTGCCCAATAAAGAGTGGTATCGCTCGCGGGCACTGCGCCAGGCTCCACTGCTGAAGAGCCGGCTAGTACGGTAGTGCTAAAACCAAAATAATCACTTTTGGTAAATAGCTTCAGTGTTTCCGCTCCCGCAGCACTGAAAATACTGTGCCCTGAATAGTATTCTGGAAACGGAGGCGTCACGACTGAAGCCGCCTGATAGGGTTTCCAATCTGCGCCATCAATGGGACCCTGCCAGGATTCGACTGTTTTTCCGGCATATAGAAAATTGATTGCAGTAACCGGTCTGACATAATCGTAATACCGCTTGGCATCCCAACTGGCAATACTTGCATCAAAAATAGCATTGGACATGGCAAAGAGCATCTTAACGTCTTGATCCACCGTGTGATGATCTCGCTCAGAAACATAGGCGGCAAATAATGCCCAATGGCCCGGAGGCAATTCAGAATGAGGACCATCCGCCCAATATTCTGCAATCACTTTTTTCTCATCCGTCAAATGCGCGCTGTATTCCAAAACCTGTTGAGCCTGAATCTCATAACGCTCGGGCTCAGTATTGTAATCAGCAGGCGGCGGTGTCATTTTCCGGAACTGTTTACCTGACTTTAACGCGTAGGGTACGACCTTACCCCAATGGGGAGTAATAAATTTCTGTTCAGTTGAACCTATTTGAAGCGGCTGCCAATGATTGGGATCGGCTATGGAATCTGGAGAATTGACCGGCGTATAACCGGTGTAGTCGCTATAAGCACCCGCGTGGAGATCGCCGAGTTGATTGGATCCATCATGGTGTCTGAAAACCAATACCGCCTTGGCGGCAATATTACCGATGCCAGAAGGCTTCTTAACATCATAGTTGTTGTCGTTAGGATCATAACCAAGATCAGTCATCAACGCATTAAAACTCGCTATTTCTGTTGGAAACAGATCAGATAAGCATTCATGCGCAGCAAAGCTGATCGCTTTTTCTTTGTTTGCTTGAGTCCTTTCACTTCCTGGACGGCGTAAATTATTCCCGTAACGCGTCCCTTTCGCTCTGGCGTCATAAGCTGCCCAGGCATCAAACATACAGGTATCGACAATAGCCAGTGCCCTGGCAACAATAGGCGGTCCTGGATGGGTGACCCGAATAGCTTCCAGAGCGGCTTCATTCCATTGCATAACCACAGTGCCTGTCGCAGCAAATCCTGATTGACTGAATGTCATTAGCGCTGAAACGGAAGCAGCAAGAAGAGAACGGTTAAACGTTTGATTTATCATAAAAATACCTTATTTATCATAATATTAAATTCCTTTTTAAAAGATTAAAGTTATATGCTTTCAAGAAAGCGGGTAATGACACTCTCTTGATTGATATGCTAAAAGGAAAATTCAGTGAATTCTGTTAAATAGTCACACTAGGCGTAACGCATATTTCATACCAAACATTTTTGAAATGAATTTGACCTTGTTAAGGGATGTGCTGAGTATTTTATGATGAGGGGTAACACTCTGTTTTTAATGATTTTTCATTATAACCACCACGCTATTTAAGAATTCTGAGCCATTCATAAGCAGACTTGAGGGTTTGCCTTGAGTAAATCAATACTGCTTTGACAGAAAAATAGGTGTTTAAAACTGTGATACCAGATGACAAAATTGTCATATGAGAGCTGGCAGTGCCAATCCATGCTGTCAGGCCTGGCATTTGTTGATTCTATGGATAGGGATAAACTGCTGTGCAAATTGAAACGAGAGTTATACACATCGTAGATCGAAATTCGGCACCGGGATGCCCGTCAAAGGACGCCGTAAATACATCCCTATAGGCTCTATGCCAGCATCCATGCTGGCAAAGCCTTTGCCGAACAACCCGTTGCCTCCTTAGCCACTGCCGAAATTTGAAGTGCGAAAGGTACACAAACAAATCAGAAGGGGGTAATAGAAAGGAGTCTAGCGTTATAGGGATTCAACAGAATTGTCGTTTTGACCAGTGACAACGGCAAAATTCTTAAATGCCGTTGCCTAAAAAATCAATAAAACATCAGCAACTTATTTTTTGGTCATGAAAAAATAAATGGATTGGCATTTCAGCACCATTTTATCGTTCTCTTTTTCGACAGCTGTACATGTTTCCATTTTTGAACGGCCCGGTGCAGCCTGTTTGACCAATTTACCGTCCTCTATTGAATAGCTAACCACTGCCCGCATCTTCTCTACACGAGCACTGGAATCTGCATCATGCGAATTACCTTCCAGAGTGCCGTCTTTTTTGAATTCCCAGGTGGTACTCAAGCCTCTTGCCTTGCTACCGTCGCTATTGCGCGATTCTTTGTCGATCTGCCAAACGCCTAAGATGTCCGCTTGAGTTAACTGAACTTCCGCGAACGCAGAAAATGATAAGAATGTTAGAGCAAATACAGCTAATTTTTTTAATCGCATGGCGAAAACCTTATGGGTTATTTTTTATGAACACAAATTGTACCACGGAAGATAAGGGTACATGATTTTGTACTCAAGCGGGCCTGATCCGTTAATCAATCAAAATCTAACGTTAAATCGTCCTGTCCGCTCGTCTCCTTGCCAACCAGTGATTGAGCAAAGCGGATGCGGGACCTTGAACATGTCTTACTCGGCCCTAAAAATCTGCGCATCTGATATGATAACGTTCAAATGGCGCCGGTTGAGTCTGATTATCCAAATAGAGACTCGCTGCCGACAAATCTCTATCTGCTATTGACCAACAGATTCATATTATTCACATCAAGGTATTGCGTATGACTTTTGCAACCGCCAAACTCTGTGACACTCACTCAGATAAGGCTCACCTCCAGATTGCCGAACCTATTTTCAAGCTATTTGGAGCCGCGTTGGCTTTTTCCGGGCAAATCACCACCCTCAAGGTATTTGAGGATAATGCGCTGGTCAGAACCGCGCTTTCGGCAAAAGTGAATAACCGAGTGTTAGTGATTGACGGTGGCGGCTCCCACCGCTGCGCATTGATAGACGAGGAACTGGCCCATCTGGCCCTCGAAAACGGCTGGCAAGGTTTGGTCGTTTATGGCTGTATTCGCGATTCAGCAATTATCAATACCATACCTATCGGTATACGCGCCTTGCATGCACATCCGCTAAAAAGTCCCAATAAAGGCTTGGGTAATCTTGATACTGTGGTGACTTTTGCCGGGGTTCAATTTAAAAATGATTATTTTTTATACGCCGATAGTGATGGAATTATCGTCTCGGAAACAGAGTTGAGTTAGAATAAATCACCTTAACCTACTTTTTTAGTCAAGATATGCAAATAGTACTCGCAAATCCCCGTGGCTTCTGTGCCGGCGTTGACCGCGCCATTGAAATCGTTGATCAAGCCCTAGAGACATTCGGAGCCCCTATCTATGTTCGCCACGAAGTCGTCCACAACCGAACGGTCGTTGACGGACTAAAAGAAAAAGGCGCGATTTTTATCGAAGATTTGAATGATGTTCCTGTCGAATCTTACTTGATATTTAGCGCACACGGCGTGTCCAAAGAGGTGCAAAAGAAAGCGGAGGAGCGTAATCTCACCGTCTTTGATGCTACCTGTCCCCTGGTTACCAAAGTGCATTTACAAGTCGCCAAACACGCCAAACAAGACCGTGAAGTTATCCTGATTGGACACGCCGGCCATCCGGAGGTTGAAGGCACGATGGGCCAATATGAAAAATGCACCGATAATGGCGGCATTTATCTGGTGGAAACACCCGATGACGTCGCCAACCTTAAAGTCAATAACCCGGATAATCTGGCTTATGTCACTCAAACCACGTTATCCATGACTGATACAAAAATCATGGTAGATGCGCTGCGTGCCAGATTTACCTCGATACAGGAGCAGAAAAAAGACGACATCTGCTATGCAACGCAAAACCGCCAGGATGCTGTTTATGACCTCGCATCAAAAACCGACATAATCCTGGTTGTCGGATCGCCTAATAGCTCCAACTCGAACCGTTTGCGTGAAATTGCCGAACAATTGGGTAAACCGGCTTATTTGATTGATACCGCCGAGGACATGCAGAAAGACTGGTTTGAGGGCATTGATGCAGTGGGTGTCACTGCCGGCGCATCCGCACCGGAAGTTCTGGTTCAGGAAGTCATTAATCAACTCAAGCTTTGGGGCGGCGAGACGATTATCGAAAACAAAGGAATTGAGGAAAAGGTCGTATTTTCGCTTCCAAAAGGTCTGCAAAAAAAATCCTGTCCATCTTCAGCCAGCGCTTGATCTTATAAAACTCATTTAATCCGGAAGAGAGCGGGCTGGTCCTGCTCTCTTCCGGGCTACCCTCGGCTTGCAGAGGATTCATTTTTTGCCTTGCATCCGGTACATTGCCAAGCCGATATTGGCTTGTTGAACAAAATGCTTAAAGCCATTGAATTCATCGTCAGTGAACGGTTGCGCTGAAAATGAACGGTCCGCATAAATCAACCCTATCGGTTGTTCTCCTGAACAAACCGGCATCAAAAAGCAATCGTGCTGACCAATCACCCGCTTATCAGCATCAGTAAACAACCCACCCTCCGAGGCAACCTTTACCATCAATCCTTGCGGAGTTTTCAGCGCTAGGCTAAAGAGATTGAGCGGTGATTGTGAAATACTGAATATTATTTTCTGATCGTAAAATTCTTTGCGCCATCCCAGTGAAAGCTTCTCTTTCATTGACTTCTTGTCCTGAGCCAGAAGTGCAAAAAGGGCTCTATCGATTCCCAAGCCACGCTGAATCCCTTCCATGACCATTTCAAACAGCAAATTAATATCAATTTTGCCGCTCATAATGCCCGTAATTTCCTGAAGAATTTGAATTTGCACCAGTTTTTTATCTTCTTCCGGTACCTTTGATTCTTCTTCCGCGGCTTGAAACGCTTCTTTATTGATTAATCTGGAGGCGGAAACTGCGCCGAATTGTTTAGCGATGTTAATTGCGGTATCGGTATTTTGAACCATCAGCGCTTCAACCGATTGCTTGGATTTACCGGTTAACTTACTGATTTTATCGACGCATTCGGCATATTGCTTACTTTGAGGGCCTTCCTTGAGAGCATCCGTAATCACATATCCCAGACTAACCAGATTGACTCGCGGATTGACTTGCTTACCTTTTTTGACCGAGTCTTCAATCAAACCTCCCAACTTCCAGGTTTTACAGAGCGATACGGCGAGATCGGTCAGCTTAAACCCTAATACCTGTTTTTCCGCCTCCTCGAGTGTACAGTTCTCCTTATTGATCAGGCTCAATAACCGCTCGCCCTGCTTACCGCTGAAACACCAGAACGCAACATTACCGATTTGATGCAGCAGAGCGGCAATAAACACCTCTTCAGGAGAAGGATCATTCACCGACAAAGCCAGTGATTTTGCCTGTACAGCGGCATGCACTGCCCGGGCAATCTCTTGATTTGCACGCTCCCGGTTCGCCGCGGGTAAAATAGCTTCAAAAAAAGAGCATGCCAAGGTCAGTTCTCTTATCAGTTCCGAACCTAAGACGATTATTGCCCGTGACACCGTCACCATTTTTTGGCGACTGACATTGTAGTAACTGCTGTTGCTCATTTTAAGCAACTTGGCAGTCAGATTAGGATCATGGAGAATGACGTTCGCCAAATCCATCGCGCCTTTTTTATCATCTCTTAGAATGGCATCGATACTGAATGCCGTACTGGAAAAAATCGGCATATCCCTATCGCAAAGCGCTGAGGTCCATTCGTCAAGAGACAGGGGTTCTGAAACATTTTCAACTACCGATTCACTCATGTTGACCATTGATTCTTTTATTGAATTACAAAACGGATTAACTTTTGGCTTATCCCGGGCAAAGTCCCTACAATAATCGCTGAACATAACTCGGATAAACGCATTGAATCCTTTACGGCAACTTATTTCCCAAACCGCAATTTACGGCCTAAGCAGCATTTTGGGCCGATTCCTTAACTACCTGCTGGTACCGCTTTATACCTACACCTTTTCAACCGGTGAATATGGCGTGGTTTCGGAATTTTATGCCTATGCCGGTTTTTTTGCCGTGGTCCTGACCAGTGGGCTTGAAACCGGTTATTTTCGATTTCGAAAACAGGAAGGATTAGACGCTAATGAAGTATATACCAACGCGTTATGCTTTTTAGTCACGATCAATGTTTTGTTTGTCGCCATGATGGCTTATATCAAGACACCGTTAGCCGAGTGGCTGCATTATCCGCAGCATCCTGAATATCTGATCTGGTTTTCGCTGATACTGGCCCTGGATGCCATCACCGCCCTCCCCTTTGCGCGTTTGCGCGCCGAAAACCGTGCCTGGCGCTTTGCCGGCATTAAAATGACAGAGATTTTACTGACTATCGGTTTAAATCTTTTTTTTCTATTGGCTTGCCCAAAGATTCAAACGATTTGGCCGGACTCACTGATCGCAAAATGGTACGACCCGGCTATAGGCGTGGGTTATATCTTTCTGGCCAACCTCTTGGCCAGCGGGTCTAAACTCGCTTTACTCTATCCTCAATTCAAGGGGATCAGGTTTTATATGGACAGCCAATTCATGCGAACGCTGCTGTCCTATTCGTTGCCTATGATCATCATCGGTTTTGCAGGTATGGTCAATGAAATGCTGGACCGTGCCATTTTGAAATACATGCTGCCCTATGACCTTGACACCAATCTGCAGATGCTCGGAATTTATGGTGCGTGCTACAAACTGTCGATATTGATGACCTTGTTCGTTCAAGCATTTCGCTATGCCGGTGAACCGTTTTTCTTCAATATGGCGGGACGCGCCGATGCCAAGCGCGCTTATGCGATGGTAATGAACTTCTTCGTCCTGTTTGGCGTTTTTATATTCCTGGTCGTTACCTTGTATATCGGCTTATTCAAATATTTTATCGGCGAACCGTTCAGGGCAGGTCTAAAGGTTGTTCCCATCTTGCTGATTGCTAATCTGCTACTGGGCATTTATGTCAATCTGTCGATCTGGTACAAACTGACCGACCGCACAGGTCTTGGCGCGTGGGTTTCAATTGCAGGAGCAGGGCTGACTGCCGCATTGAATTTCTGGTGGATACCGATATGGGGCTACGAAGGATCAGCCTGGGCGACGCTGGCTTGTTATGCTTTTATGGTTTTTATTTCATGGCTGTTAGGACGGCATTATTACCCGATAGATTACCCTCTCGCCAAAGTGACGGGATATCTGGTCATAGGTACATTGCTGTATCTTGCCAAACCATATTTCGTGACGGAATATCAATGGAATGAATGGCTTGTAGCGACACTGGGGCTGACATTGTATATTGCCCTGGCCGTGCTGATGAATATAGGACCTTATTTACGCCGCCGCAAACAAGGCAACTGTGAGCCCTGAAGATAACTCTTCAGCGAACCTCTTAAATGGCGCAGGCTACAGAGCCAGCCATTCCCAGTTCGATCTTTTTGTAGCTTTGAGAGACGACCTAAGCCTTGCGAGCAACGCCGCAAACCCATCCATGTTGGAAGTGTGCTGCTATAGCGGGCCAGAATTTGACGAGGACGCCAGCAGACCGTTGATACTTTGTTTAACAACCCTGGCAACTTCGTTTAAAGAGGCCTTTTCCTGTTGATTCATTTCCGGTTGCAAATAGCGGATGATGCCGGCCCGGCCAACAACGACAGGTATACTGAAACAATTGTCCTGAATGCCCTGCCAGTCATCAAAACAGGTACTTAACGGCATGGTGCGATGCTCATCGTAAACAATGGCCTGAATCACCGTGCAGGCAGCGGTCGCAATGGCATAATTAGTGTAGCCTTTCAGCCCGTAGACCTCGAAACCGGCTTTACTGACTTCTTCATAGATCAGCCTGTGCTCGGAATTATCTTCAATAGGCTCACCGCCTGCCAAAGCGTGACTGAATACCGGAAATTGATACGGACCGTGCTCGCCGAGTATATATGCCCGCAAATCGTCAGGATGAATTTGTTCGGCTTTTGATAACAGCGTCCTGAATCGCGCCGAGTCAACCAGTGTGCCGACTCCCATGACTTTGGAATGAGGCAATGGCGATAATTGAGCTACCAGGTAAGTCATCACATCGACAGGATTGGTGATGATCATCAAAATTGCGTTAGGGTTTGCAGCCGTTATTGCGGGAATTATCTTCCTGAAAATAGGAATATTGGCACCCGCCAGATCCATGCGTGATTTCATCTTGGCCGTCATTGCCGCAGAAACAGTGATGACTACGATGTCACAATCAATCGCATATTCCAGCGTTGTTCCCTCAATAATCATCGGTCTTTCGCAAAATGCCAGGGTATGTTCCAGATCCAACGCATCGCCTCGCGCCTTCGATTCATCGCGACTGACCAAGACCAGATGATTACACAGCCCTTTCAACACCAAAGCATACGCAAGTGCCGAACCGACATGACCCATTCCAACAATGCCTATTTTCACTCTTTGCCTCCTTAGCCCTGTTAACGAGCACTATCATATCGGCTAACTCTGCCGTATGCCTTAAAAAAGTGACGACTCAAATAAATATATACCTTTCGCACTTCAAATTTTGGCAGTGCCTAAGGAGGCAACGGGTTGTTCGGCAAAGGCTTTGCCAGCATGGATGTTGGCATAGAGCCTACAGGGATGTATTTACGGCGTCCTTTGACGGACACCTCGATGCCGAATTTCGATCTCCGCTGGGTATACAAGCGACTTAAAGACTATAGAACCAATACAGCAACGCATGCGACACCCAGCGTACACCCTGAAATCATCTTTAATTTTTTCCCTATGGAAAGCGATAACCATTGCACAAGAATCTGCTCTTTTTGTTGAATCCACCAATCAGGAAACTCACGCCTAACAACTAAATAAAGCCTCTTTGAATGAACGAAAGTACGGTAAGCAATAAAAATAAACAATCCCATCATGATATAAAACACGATGACCTGAGTCGTATGCCGGTTGGTATGAAAAAAATGTTCAATAATTTCGTCCAGGGTAAACTCAAGCAATTCGAACAGCCCCACTATGGTCGATTCCACCAGGGAAAAAGCCACATCAGGCATCATGACTGTAAGAATTCCGAATACCAATACAAAAGCAAGTTTTAAGTGATTTGAGATGACCATATCTGCCTTACCTTTAAATAGTGACCAAAAGACCTGTCTTTTTTAGTTCAGCGGCTTCCGGATTAATCACCAGTCAAAACCTGGCAAGCCTGCCTATTTTCTCGTCTAGTAGTGTATCGATACTTTCTTTCAAAAACCTTTCAACTTGAACTTTTCAATATGAATAGTCTCCGCATCTATTCGCCTTACACTTTCAGCGGCTATTCATTTATTTGAGTTACCGTCATACCGAAATGAACTCTCTTGGTTCTACTTTGTAAGATTTCAGGTTTCGCATGACCGAAGGTCGTCATTCCGGCATGGATTGCCGGAGCCGTTAGACCACTTAAGCGAATCCATGCTCCTTGGAGGGTTCGAAGCTCGCCATCCATGACACTGGATAACCGTTTCCGGACGGGTATGAAGAACTTAAGGATTTAGCTGAAACAGCTTGCTAATCAGGAAGACTTAAACCAGGTTGACAAGCGATGCCCTTACAGATTAATTTCGCTCTCTTTAATCTTCGGACAGATTTATGACAGACCAGCACTTAGCCGATTGGCAACAGCGTGCTCACGTTTTTGAAAAAGCGATCAATTCTGTAGTGGTTGGATTGGAAAGACCGGTGCGGTTGATCACCACAGCTGTTTTTTCGCGTGGGCATGTGATGCTCGAAGGCGATGTGGGCGTGGGTAAAACGACGCTGTTGCGGGCAGTAGCAAGAGGCATCGGCGGTGCTTATGAGCGGATCGAAGGCACTATCGACCTGATGCCCAATGATCTGGTCTATCACACCTATATCAACGAACTGGGTAAACCGCAGGTTGATCCTGGACCCATTCTTAAACACGGCGAACATCTTGCCACGTTCTTTTTTAACGAAGTCAATCGCGCCCGCCCTCAAGTCCATTCATTGTTGCTGCGAGTGATGGCGGAAAAATCGGTCACCGCATTTAACCGGGAATATTATTTTCCGCATTTACAAGTCTTTGCCGACCGCAACAGGGTCGAAAAAGACGAAACGTTCGAAATACCCTCGGCGGCACGCGACCGATTCATGCTGGAATTGCGCATTGAAACGCCACAAAATTCGGATTTGCAAAAAGAGTTGATGTTCAACCCCAAGTTTTACGATGTCGACCATCTGATTGAAACCATCGATGCGGGCATCCTGCCCTACCGCGAACTCAACGGAATAGGACAAACGATACAACATCAGATTCAAGCCAGCGGAACGCTGCAAAACTATGCCCTGGAATTATGGCAGGCAACGCGTGACCCAAAGGCCTTTGGCATTTCGATAGACAATGTCGATATGGACAGGCTGATTCTGGCCGGTGCCAGCGCTAGAGGCGCAGCGATGTTAATGCGAGCAGCACGGGTTACGGCTTGGTTAAACAACCGCAATCATGTGTTGCCTGAGGATATCAGAGATATTTTTCATGAAGCGATGGCGCATCGGATTTTCTTTAATCCTACGTATGAACTGCGCAGAACGCACATTGCCGAACAGCTCAGCAAAAAAATTCTGCAACAGATTGCCGCACCCTGATTGTCCAGCATGATTGAAGAATTCCATTATCAGATTCCCTGGCGGACCAGCAGCGCTCATCCGGGACGCCACCTCGGTCGGCACAGCGGCGGAGAACATGACTTTCAGGGCCATGCCCCGCTGATTTCGAGGCCGGAAGCGCATAATATCGATGTCCATGCCAGCCTGCTTGATCCGTTTCAGCAATACGTGGTCAGAACCTTCAGGCAACGCAGCGTGATTAATGTCACAGTCATTGCCGATTTATCTGCGTCCATGGGCTTTCAGAACAAAATGGCAACACTGGCCAAATTCACCGAACAGGCTGCTTATTCAGCGGCCCGTAGCGGTGATCATTTCGGATTTATGGGCTGCGGAGCAGACATTATCCCTGAATTTTATATGCCGCCTCGCTGGTACAAAGGCGGAACGGCGGAACTGGCTGAAAGCCTAAGGCATTATCATCCGGCATCGACCAATGCAAAAGGTCTGCTGACTGTTCAGGAATACTGTCCTCGCCACCGCTCCCTGATTTTTCTGGTTTCCGATTTTCATTACCCGCTACAGGATATTGCAACGCTTTTCGACTCCTTACTGAAACACGACGTTATTCCTGTGGTTATGTGGCATCCCGATGAATATGAGCAATTGCCGGAATGGGGCTTATTCACCTTATCGGATCCGGAAACAGGGCGCGAAAAAACGCTACTGATGCGCCCAGGCCTTAAAAAGAAAATCATCCAGGCTTTCAATGCCCAACGCGAACAGCTCAAGCATCTGTTCATCCGAAACGGTCGGCAGCCTTTTTACCTTAATGATGCCTTTGAGGCAGACCAGATGACACGCTATTTTTATGAACAATAATTTGCTGAGCTGGCTGGTTTTCTTCGTTTTACTGATGACCGGCGGCATTGCCCGCTCTGAATCATCCACCGTTGTCGTGGAACTGGAAACGCCCCGCGCCTATGGGTATTCTCTGGGGGACAAAATCAGGTTGAAAGCCCATATCAAAACGCCCTTGTTTTATCAACTGGAAACCGGATTTCTGCCCAACCCCGGCCCGTTAAATGACTGGTTGAGACTGGATTCTGTCGAGCTTTCGGATGCGCAATCAGGTTTTGATTATGCTCTGGCGATGACCTATCAGGTGTTTAAAAGTGTCGATGCGGCCACCGAACTGACCATTCCGACCTTGCCCATCCGGTTTTCACATAGCGGCACATCAGAAACTGCAAACATTCCTGCCTGGACGTTCGGTTATAGCCCGCTGCTGCCTAAATCAAAACCCGAAGCCCAGATTCAACCCGAACCGGAATTGTCAGCGGTTCCTATCAGCCCCGACCAGCATACACTAAGACTCACTGTGTTGTGGGCCAGTGCCGCACTCATCTTGCTTTACATCGGCTGGTTTTACGGCAAGATTCCATTTTTAGAGCGCTATTCCGGTGCCTTCGGCCAAGCTTGCCGGGATCTGAAAAAATTAAAAAAATTACCCCCGTCACAAGAAACCAGCCAAAAGGCCATGCAATGCTTTCACCGGGCGCTGAATCAATTAGCCGGTGAAACGGTATTTGCAGCGCAACTGCCCGAATTTTTCAGCCGCTTCCCTCAATTTAAATCGCTTGAGGACCGTACCGGAATTTTTTTCCAGGCTTCTGAACGGCTGTTTTTTTCAGGTCATCCGGATACCAAAACCCTGATTGCTGTAGAGAAAATCGAGGAACTATGCCTGCTTTACCGCAAACTGGAGAGGAGCGGGCGGTGGATATAGCCTTGACATACCCTTGGGCATTGCTGCTTTTACCGCTGTCGTTAGTGCCGTTTTTTGCCCGTCAGGCCAAATCGCTGCGTTATTCAAGCCTGAGCATTCTGCCTTTTGATGGCTTATCGTTCCTATTTTCTAACGGCGTAAAACTGCTGACAGCCCTCGTCATGCTGCTTTTGATAGTCAGCCTGACCAAGCCCTATCAGAAAGAACAAACGGTCGAGCGCATGGGCAAAGGCGCTCAAATCGTTATTTTGCTGGACCGCAGCGCCAGCATGAATGAGAACTTCGCAGGTCGCTATTTCGGTGGCGGAGCCAGCGAAAGTAAAGTCGCGATGGCAAGGCAACTGCTCAGCGAATTTGTCTTGCAGCGTCAAGACGACTTTTTCGGCATGGTCTCGTTCAGCACGGCTCCCATTCACGTATTGCCGCTCACTCAGGATAAAGAAGCCATTCTGGCGGCAATCAGGGCGACTAAAACCAGAGGACGAGGCGTTACCAACATCGCGCCTGGGCTTTACATGGGCTTGAGCTATTTTTCCGACATCCCGGTGACCGGTTCCCGTGTCATCCTGCTGGTGTCTGACGGCGCAGCAAAAATCGACATCGACACCCAAACCACGCTGACCCAACTGTTTCATCAAAACCGGGTCATGTTGTACTGGGTATACCTGCGCAACAAGGACAGCGCGCGTCTGGATACCAAACCCGCCAATATCAACGAGTCCACAACGCCGGAATATTTTCTGCACCAGTATTTTCAATCCATGGGGATTCCTTACCGGTCTTTTGAAGCTGAAAATCCGCAGGCTCTGCAAGAAGCCATTAAAGCGATAGGGGAACTGGAGAACAAGCCCATTCGTTACACAGAAAAAATTCCGCGCAAAGATTTGGCTGAAACCTGCTATCTGTGGACGCTTGCCGGTTTATTTCTGTTATTGCTGATTAAATATTTCGAAGTAAAAACCGAACAGAAACTAATCAAGCGCTATTTGTAAACGCGAAAGCCATGCCTGCGACCAAAGCAGTTCAATCGAGGGCATGGCCCGCTCCTACAATACTGCCTGCCGATTTATTGCAATAAACTTACCTGATTATAAAGATGCTTCAGCAACAACGTCTTTCCGGCAGGGATTGCCGGAATCCAGGCCACAAGGATGTGTTCGGCGCTTGCCATCCATGACACCTGGATCTCGGCAGTGCCTAAGGAGGCAACGGGTTGTTCGGCAAAGGCTTTGCCAGCATGGATGCTGGCATAGAGCCTATAGGGATGTATTTACGGCGTCCTTTGACGGGCGCCCCGGTGCCGAATTTCGATCTGCGATGAGCATCATAAAAAGAGCCGCTGATTAATCCGTCTTTGCAAGCACACACTGATTGCGCCCGTTTTTCTTGGCATGGTACATGGCGTCGTCCGCCGCATTGATCAGCCGTTCATAATCGGGATGCCCCTCGTGCAACGCTATACCCACGCTTACTGTCAGGTTGGTTATCTTGTTGCCGTTAACACTAAAATCAAACGCCTCAAATTTAGTTCGTAAGTTCTCTGCCACGTTCATGGCGATTTCTTGATTGACCTCTACCAATACGACCATTATCTCCTCGCCACCGTAGCGAAACACAAAATCACCAATCCTCAGCGAATTGCGGATAATATCAGCCGCCTTTTTAAGAACAGTATCGCCTACGCTATGACCCCAGGTATCGTTGACCCGTTTAAAATGGTCCAGATCAATCAGCATGATAGCGAAACGATTGCCCGTTTTAAGGCTCATCGAAATCTCACGGCTCAACACGGAAGGTAAAAACCGGCGATTAAGCAGATGGGTCAAATCGTCGCGCCCATTCTCCACTTCCAAAAAACGGTCGAACATGGAACTGAACATAAACATGATGCCGGCAACCGTTTCATCTATTTCATTAACCAGTTTTGATGCGTCGCCGGATCTATCCTGCACTTTCAACAATAAGTCATCGTCAATTTTTGAAATCAACTGGGTGATTTCCTGAATTTCCGTAGAATCCTTAAACAGCGTCATGGCTTTATGCCGAAACCACAAGCCAAATTCAGAAGCGCCAATCTTATGCATTTCGCAGCAATTTTCCGGTTGATTTGCGTGTAACAAAAAACCGCGCTCCCAGCCCAGCAGACAAGCCCTCAGACGTTCCCGCTCAGCCACAATGTTCTGGCCCACGGCAAATCGGCGATAAGATTCATCATTTCTTGTTTGGGATTCGAAATTTTCGATATAGGCCTCATTCATAATATCAATCGCGTGGTCGAACAGTTCATAGACAAGGCATATTACCTTGGCCAGCTCGTTTCTCTGAAGATCCGATTCTTGAAGATCCCTGGCAATGACCTGTTTCATTCTGCCCGCACTTTTAGCCACCACAGAAACGGGTATCTGCAACCTGGCATGAACCATACCGACATGCAATTGACGCTCAACCTTACCTCTGATTTCATCCTGTTGCGAAACTTTAAAAACCCCTTTTAACCACTCCACCATCGAAGCATGCAAGCGTTGCTGAACCTCTATCTGTGTCAAAAACTTTGCCGCCTGGTTATCCCGCAAAATCATGTCATAAAAAAGTTCAGCGAAATTCTCTGCCCGAGCACAAATCATGACGTACAAATGATCCTGAAGAGGAACCGCAACCTCAGAGCAGATGGCAATCCAAGTATTTACCGCAGCGTCAATTTTATTCCCGGAAACCTCTGCCATTCACTATCCCCCCGGATTCAAAGCAGTCACGTCGGCTTGTACGATTACAAACCCACTAAAACCGGCTATTGTATTACTGTTTGCTTATGTTTTGTGAACAAAGTTCCAGGGAAATTTATGATGTCGTTACTGAAGGAATGGCTTGATATGAAGAGGAGTTTGTTGTTATGGAGGGTTAACGGCCGCAGCACCGTTTAAACTTTTTGCCGCTACCGCAGGTACATGGCGCGTTTTTACCGGTTTTTTCAGAAGGGGCCTGCTTTAAAAACCGAACATCGCCATCGACATAGTGCCAGCGGCCTGAAGTATGCTGAAAATAGCTGCGCTCGTGCATAAGGTGGGACGCACTATCACGTTGGTAATGCGCTTTAAATTCCACCCAGCCTTCGCTGTCACCCTCTTGCCCCAGCTGAGTACTTATAATTTCAAGCTTCTGCCAAACAGTCCGGTCGCCGCTAAGATCCAACACGTTAGGCCGAGTTATGACCGCCCATGTGGATAACAAATAGTTTTCATTCCTTATTACAAAAGCGCTATATCTGGCCCTCATCAAGGCTTCGGCGCAGTTAGGCTGCGCTTCACCCGCATGATAAACACCACAACAAGCTTGATAAACCAAGCCTGAGCCGCAAAAACAAGGGGCCAAAGAACTCACTGTTGTACTGTACTGATTGTTTTAATTATTGCTCACAGCGCTTATCTATCGCGTTCCAAATACCACTATCGTTTTGCCATGGGCGGAAATCAATCCTTTATCTTCTAATTCTTTAAGCACCCGTCCGGCCATTTCGCGAGAACAGCCTACGATACGACCAATTTCCTGGCGGGTGATGTGCAACTGCATGCCGTCCGGATGAGTCATTGCATCGGGTTCTTTGCATAAATCAAGCAAAGTCCGGGCTATACGGCCTTCCACATCCATAAAAGCCAGATCTCGAAATTTACGGCTGGTAATCAATAAACGCGAAGCCAGTTGCTCTCCCAACATATACAAAATTGCAGGGGCAAATTCCAGCAGCTCTTTTTTTAAAGCCTGCCGCAAACGCTCGTAGCCAATTTCGGCAAGACGGCATTGCGTCCGTGTGGTTACAGAGACCTCGCGAGCCTCAGTTTGTTTAAAAACACCTATCTCACCAATAAAATCGTGTTTATTCAGATAGGCAAGAATCAATTCCCTGCCATCGTCGTCTTCGACGCCGATGCTTACCGAACCTTCTATGATGAAATAAAGCCTGTCGCCCACGTCACCGGGTCGAATGATCGTGGCTTTTGATGGATAGGATTTCGTGTGGCATAAATGTAAAAAAGGCGCCAAGGCCTCTTTATAAGCGGGTTCGTTCGATATATACGTCATAACAACTCATCATCCCATAACACTGTTGCGAAAAAAGTATCCGTTAACAGTGCCCCATTTTTCAAAAAAAATCAACTACGGTTATCTTTCAATTAAGAATTAGTATGTTAATCTATGCGCATTTTTTCGGTGGAGGAGACCTGATGGAAGCAAAAGTCAAATGGGTTGACGGCGTCATGTTTGTCGGCGAAACCGGTAGCGGCCATGCCATTGTAATCGATGGACCGGCTGATCATGGCGGTCGCAACATGGGTGTCCGCCCTATGGAATTACTGCTTTTAGGTGTAGGTGGCTGCTCATCTTTCGATGTGGTGCAAATTTTACAAAAAGGCCGGAATGATATTGTCGGCTGTGTCTGCGAAGTTTCGGCTGAACGCGTCGATGCCATTCCCAGTGTATTCAGTAAAATTCATTTACATTTTGTGGTTTCCGGCAAGGATCTCAAAGAATCCGCAGTTGAACGCGCTGTCAAATTATCAGCGGAAAAGTATTGTTCTGCATCCATCATGCTGGGCAAAGTGGTTGATATAACCCATGATTTTGAAGTAATAGAGGTTTAAATAATTGAAAAAATTAAAATTACAGGGCTTTAACAATTTAACTAAGTCGCTCAGCTTTAATATTTACGATGTTTGTTACGCTTCGGCCGATAAACAAAAGGCTTACATCGATTATATCGACGAAGCTTACAACGCAGACCGCTTAACCCAGATTTTAAAAGACGTTGCTGAAATCATTGGCGCGCAAATTTTGAATATCGCCCACCAGGACTACGATCCACAGGGAGCCAGCGTGACGATGCTGATCTCTGAAGGCATGGATCACGACGATTCTGAGGAGATGAACGCAGAATCACCAGGTCCTTTACCTGAGACGGTATTGGCGCATTTAGATAAAAGCCACATCACCGTGCATACTTACCCTGAAAGCCATCCCAATAATGGCATCAGCACCTTTCGAGCAGACATCGATGTCTCGACCTGTGGCAGAATTTCACCGCTTAAAGCGTTGAATTATCTGATCCATAGTTTCGAATCGGATATCGTGATCATGGACTACAAGGTGCGCGGCTTTACCCGTGACGTCTCCGGAAAAAAACACTATATTGATCATAGCATTACCTCGATCCAGAATTACATTTCCGAAGAAACGCGGAATAACTATCAGATGATCGATGTCAACGTGTATCAGGAAAATCTATTCCACACCAAGATGATGCTCAAAGAAACCGAATTGGAAAACTATCTATTTGAAAAAGAAAGCGAGTTTTCTCAACACCAAAAACTGGAGATCCAAGACCGGCTCCAGAAAGAAATGGCTGAAATTTTCTACGGCAGAAATTATAACTAACAGCCGGATGGTATGTTGGGTTGCCGCTGTTTGACAACCCAACACCGGCCACATTTCATATGAAGCAAAACGGTTCAAGGGCTACTGACTGTCCTTATTGTCTTGAAGCGCGTCAACAATAGACTGATACTCACCAACTTTAGGCCGGTATAAAAACACCGCCAACCCCGCCAACACGGCGAAAATAGTTAAGGTATTATCGTCATCACCGATCAGATACATAACAACGCCAAGAATCGCAATGGTTTCCGCAAATAGCAGCGACATCATCACCGTCAACAAATAACGCTGTTTAGCCGGTTTTTCACCGGGCATGGTTTGGTTAAGCCTTAACAGGATATGGCGCATCAGGTTGGTCAACGGAAACCCGATAATGACCAGCACGTAAAACAGTGTTCTAATCACTATCCGCTGATCTTCCGGCATGACTTGCCGCCAGGCCTCCGCGTAAAGTTGACAGACCGCAAGCATTACGATCAAACTTATTACTGTAGACCACACCAGAATCCAGTGGACTTTGAGATCTGCTTTGATTGGATTATCTGATTCTGATATGAACATGCTATTTCCTGACGACGGGCTTTGTGAATAAGATCCGAAGACGATTATGTTTTTGGTTTATAGGCACGCATGATCATTAGAAACGCCAAAAAATCGTAAAGACCATGAATAATCATCGGTCCCAACAGATTTCGCTCATCCCCGTAATCCAGCGCCAAACCCAGATAAATACCGACCAGCATTGCCAATACGGCGTACAAAGGCGTAACGGCATGCACAAGGCCGAAAATGATATTACTGCCCAGTAAACCTATCAAACCGCCCCAGGCATTTTCCATCCAGGGCTGAATAAGACCTCTGAATAATAATTCTTCTGAAAAACCGGCAATGGCTGACAAGAAAAACAAGTCGGTCCACTGGCACGGGTAGAGGCTAGTACCCAAGGTGTCCGATAAAAGCTGACGGATTTTCTGGATGGACTCAAGCTTGACGCGCTCCATGCCCACAAAAAACAGAAATAAAGGCACAGTTCCCAACAGACCGACCATGACCGCCTGTTCCGAGAAAAAAAGTTGTTCGAAAGGGTTTATCCCGGCTAACCACCCCAGCACAGCCGCAACGATAATCAGTGAGCCCTCAAAATTGCAGGCTGTCTTAAAGAATTGCGTGGAGTTATTCGAATCGGTCATAACGTGTTCTTAAAAATCGGAGAGAAAAAAGATAGGATTAATGTTTCATGTCCAAATTGGCTTAAAATGCAGCAATAGACTAAAAGGACAATTAAATGCAGTGCTTCATCTACAAAAGCTTAAAAAAAGACCAGCTTTATCTTTATCTCACCCAAAAAGATGATTTCTCCACTTTACCGGAGGCCTTGTTTCAAAGCGTCAGCCCCATGCAATTCGTCATGGAACTGGAACTGACGCCTGGGCGCAAACTGGCGCGGGAAAACCCGGAAAAAGTAATTGAAAACCTCAATAACAAAGGTTTTTTCATACAAATGCCGCCATCTTTACTGGCTCCCAGTCAAAAACTGCAATAATCAGCGGAGCAACCAACCAAACCGCTAAAACCACGCAGCCGGAACTGCAATTAGGCTTTTGGCAGCGTCACGCCTTGCTGGCCTTGATATTTTCCGCCTCTGTCCTTGTAAGAGGTTTCACACACTTCATCGCCGCTAAAAAACAGCATTTGCGCAACCCCTTCATTTGCATAAATTTTTGCAGGCAATGGCGTCGTGTTGGAAAACTCCAGCGTCACATGGCCTTCCCATTCGGGCTCCAAGGGCGTTACATTCACGATAATGCCGCAGCGAGCGTAAGTTGATTTACCCAGGCAAATGGTCAGAACATCACGGGGAATTCGAAAAAATTCAACGGTTCTGGCCAGTGCGAACGAATTGGGCGGAATGATACAAACATCCGCTTTGACATCAACAAAACTGGCTTCGCTGAAGTTTTTGGGATCAACAATTGCAGAATTGATATTGGTAAATATCTTGAATTCGTCAGAACAACGCACATCGTAACCGTAGCTGGATGTCCCATAAGAAATCACCTTGCCGCCACTGGCATCTCTGACCTGTCCCGCTTCAAACGGTTCTATCATGCCGTATTGTTCAGCCATACGGCGGATCCATTTATCCGATTTAATGCCCATTGACGTCTTAAAGCCCCGTATCAATCAAAAACAGCATTGTACACAGCCGTTGCTGTTGTTACCACCGCACGACCCTTCAGCAGAGCAACAAAACAAAGGTGATGCTCCATTGTAGGTTGGGTTGGCGATAGACAACCCAGCGTTTTAATTACAAGGTGTTTAGATTATTCCTTACCCTTGGCTTCTTCATCTTCCTCTTTGGCCTGCAAACTCAAACCATCCAGCCGTTTGGAATCGCCCCCGGCTTGCACCGGCTTGGAAGAAGTGCCCAAACCTTCACTGAGATTGATTTTCAATTTGAGGTTATTCGGCGAATCGGAATTTTGCAGCGCTTCCTCCAATGAAATGACACCCGTTTTAAACAGCCTCAACAAGTGGCTATCAAAGGTCTGCATGCCTATCGCTTCGGATTTTTCCATCGCTTCCTTGATGCTGTGAATCTCGCCTTTATGAATCAAATCCTTCACCAACTGAGTGCCCAGCAAAATTTCTATCGCCGCAGTGCGCTTGCCTTCAATGGTGGGTACCAGCCTTTGCGAGACAAAAGCTTTCAAGTTCATGGACAAATCCAGCAACAATTGATTGCGCCTTTCTTCCGGAAAAAAATTGATGATTCTGTCCAAAGCCTGATTGGCATTGTTTGCATGCAGCGTCGACAAACACAAGTGTCCGGTTTCAGCGAATGCAAGCGCATGCTCCATGGTTTCCTGGCTTCTGATTTCGCCGATCAGAATGACATCGGGCGCCTGCCGCAGTGTATTTTTTAATGCGTCCTCGTAACTGAGGGTATCGACGCCCACTTCGCGTTGATTAACCAGACTTTTTTTATGCGGGTGAATGTATTCAATCGGATCTTCAATGGTAATGATATGACCGGATGAATTAGCATTTCTATGATCGATCAATGCCGCCAGCGAAGTCGATTTTCCTGATCCGGTTCCGCCCACAAACAGAATCAATCCGCGCTTTTCCATGATGACTTTTTTCAAGATTTCCGGCAGGCCCAATTGATCGGCATTCGGAATATCGACTTTGATATTTCGGATCACCAGCGCCAGACTATTGCGCTGTTTGAAAATATTGATTCGGAACCGGCCTATATTAGGCTCGGATATAGCCAGATTCATTTCAGGAACCAGCTCAAACTGTTTTTGCTGCTCCTGATCCATCAAAGCGTAGGCAATTTCCTTGAGCCGCTCTGCATTCATTTTCACGTTCTCAATCGGCCTCAGCACACCCTGAAATTTCGCCGCTGGCGGTGCGCCATTGGTTAGATACAAATCGGAACCGTCGTTACTAACTAGCACTTTTAAATAATCTTTAATATCCATGAATTCCCCGCTTCAACTGTGATCTTGGCATTATTGGTGCCCGGTCGGCGACCCATAATTTAATGTGGCTTAACGCCCTAAAGTCTAGGTGATAACATCAGATGTTGCAGTGAAAAGGCCCCTCAAGCGTATAATGTTCATTTTTCGAATCATTTCAGAGCGTTATGTCCGAACCCAAAAAAGCGGTAGCATTGATTTCAGGCGGCCTGGATTCGATGCTGGCGGCAAAGACCATCCTTGATCAGGGCATTCATGTCGAGGGCATCAATTTCTTTACCGGATTTTGTGTGGAAGGTCACACGCATGCCATCAGGAAAAAAGATAACGAAAAAGCCAAACCCAAACGCAATAATGCGTTGTGGGCGGCCGAACAATTAGGCATCAAACTGCACATTGTCGATGTTATCGAGGAATATAAAGATGTGCTGTTAAATCCAAAACATGGCTACGGCGCAAACTTGAATCCTTGCCTGGATTGCAAAATCTTTATGGTCAACAAAGCCAAACAATGGATCGAGGAAAACGGATTCGACTTCATCATTACCGGCGAAGTGGTAGGACAAAGACCCATGTCTCAACGCCGCTTTGCCATGCCGCTGGTTGCTGAAAGATCCGGCGCCGACGACTTGCTGCTCAGACCCTTGTCCGCAAGGAATCTGCCCGAAACAAAACCGGAACGCGAAGGCTGGGTGGATAGAAGTAAATTACATGATTTTGGCGGTCGCACCCGAAGACCCCAAATTGCCATGGCCGAACAATTCGGTTTTATAGACTACGCACAACCCGCAGGCGGCTGCTGTTTTCTTACCGATAAAAGCTATTCACAAAAACTCGTGGACTTATGGCAAGCTCGCGGTGCGCGCGATTACGAGCTCGATGATGTGATGTTATTGAAAGTCGGGCGCCATATCCGCCCCAAACCGCATTTCAAACTGATCATTGCCAGAGAAGAAGGCGAAGGGCGGTTTATGGAAGGCTACAAAAATGACTTTATCAGTCTACACTGCTCCAGTCACACCGGCCCTTTGGCCTTGATTGACGGAAGTCCGGACGCCGCCGATCTCGAGTTGGCCGCAGCGATAATTGCGCGTTACAGCAAAGGCAAAGACGAGGAACAGGTTGAAATGGCCATCCGCACCAAAGACGGCAAGGAAAGCCGCATCAAAACCAAGCCTCTGACTGCCGAACAACTGCCGAAGGAATGGTTTATATGAGCCTCCACAGCCTTGACGCCAAACGCCTGCTCTGCCCTTTACCGGTCATCCGGACTCAGGACAGGGTGAAACAGCTAAAATCCGGCGACCAATTGGAAGTATCGTGCACCGACCCCGGCGTCATGCAGGACATTCCTGCCTGGTGCCGAATTAACGGTCATACGATCATCAATACCCAGGAAAATCAAGGTGTGTACATCATAGTGCTGGAAGTAGGAAAAAATGAGTAGACCCGCCGATGCTGTCAAAATGGATCAGTTGAAAGCGCGCGTCACCATCGTAGGCGCGATTATCAATGTCTTCCTGTCAATCGTTAAAATCGCTTTTGGCCTTTTGTGGCAATCAGCCGCACTTATCGCTGACGGTGTTCATTCACTGTCTGATTTGGCCAGCGATATTCTGGTGATACTCGCCATCCGCTTCGGGGCCAGAGAAGCCGACCATGATCATCCTTACGGCCATCGGCGTTATGAAACCATGGCGACCGTCGCCCTTGGCTTGAGTTTGGCGGCAATATCTGCGGGTATTGCCTGGGATGCCCTGGACAGAGTACTCAATCCTGAAAAATTACTGATACCGCATCTTGAAACCATAGGCATTGCCGCTTTTTCGGTATTATCCAAAGAATGGATGTATCACTACACCAAACGCGCCGCCCATAAAACCCGCTCCAAGTTATTGCTCGCCAATGCCTGGCACCATCGTAGCGACGCCATTTCCTCGGTCGTCGTCATCATCGGCGTATCCGGCGTTGTTTTGGGCTATCCATATGCCGATGCGGTTGCTGCTGTGATTGTCGCGTTGATGATAGCCAAAATCGGTATCAACCTGATCACACAAAGTATCAAGGAACTGGTAGACACGTCTTTACCTGAAAATTATGTCAACGACATTCGCCGCGTCATCAAATTAACCCCGGGCGTTCGCGGCATTCATCTGCTGAGAACCCGGCAAATGGGGGAAGATGCATATATTGATACCCATATCGTGGTGGATTCCCGCATCAGCGTATCCGAAGGCCATATCATAGGCGATGCGGTACGGCGAAATCTGATCGATGCTTTTGATGATGTGATCGATGTCCTGGTCCATGTCGACCCTGAAGACGACGAATTTATTGAAGCGCCTGCCGATTTGCTGTCACGCGCTGAAGTGCAAAAGCATTTGCGGGCAGCTCTTGGCGAATTCTACGAGGACATAGATTCGTTTACCATTCATTATCTGGAGGGACTGATTGAGCTTGAAGTTGCGCTGCCTCATTTAATGAGCGCTCAGCCTGAAGAAATAGAACTGATCAAAAAACACTGCGCCGCCCTGCAGCAAAGCCTGGACGCTATTGCCAAAGTGGATGTGTACCTTAAGCAATAAATCTCCGGCACAGACGGTCTCAAACGTTTAGATATCCATAAACAGCATTGGCATGCCGTAAGTCAAAACAAAATAGCTAAATGCAATCAGCAGACTCACAGGGATTTTGTACCAAAAAAACTGCCGGAAAATATAGCCTACGATGGAAATATACCATCCGACCAGCAACACACCGAAGGCGATGGAGATTTCTTCGCGGTATTCATAATGGTTCATCACCATCACAAAATCCAGTGCTTCAGCAGCAATCGCCAAGGTCATAATCACGTTTTCACCCACAAAAATAGCGGTAAACAACTGATTAAAATAAAGCCATTTTTTTGTCATCACCAAAAAGAGAGCGATGGACGAAAACGCCATAACGGCCCGCATTAAAACCTCCAGCGTGCCGTCGGCTGGATCGGAAATCAATCCCTCGACAATACAACCGGAAATCAGATAGAACCATACCACTTTCCACATGAACGATTTTGACGGCACTAATTCGGCGGGATTATTGATAAAAAAGCACAACGAAAGGTATTTAAGCAGCAAGGTCATGTTAAATTTTTATGTTCTAAAAAAGAAATGAGTCGCTATTCAGCGCGGCAACAAAACGAAAAAGATGAACCCTGTCCGTTGCGGTTAGTGATAGCCAACCGCAACCTACGCTAAATAATTACAGATGCAGCTTTACAAATGCCGGCACCTGCATGCTGGCGCAATGAAGGCTGCCGTATTGATGTACCAGCGGACGGCAAGGCATAGCAATAATTTCCCGCCCAGGAAAACAGCCCGCCAGACGCTCCAGTGCAACAGCATCCATCGCATCGTCGTAAACGGGCACCAGAACAGCGCCATTGATGATCAAAAAATTGGCATAATTGGCCGGCAGACGCAGCCCCTCTTCATCAGTAATGGGTTTGGGCAACGGCAAGGCAACCAGCTTATAGGGATCTCCGGCTTCGGTTTTAAACGACTTTAACTGCGCTTCCATGTTTTTCAGGCTTTGATAATGCGCATCTTCGCGATCGTCGCAACTGCTGTAAGCGATAGTCCCGGCATCACAAAAGCGCGCCAGCGTATCGATGTGAGCATCGGTGTCGTCCCCGGCCAGATTATCCTGCTCAACCCATAAAATGCGCTTTGCCCCCAAATAGTTTTGTACCTGGCTGGCGATTGCTGCTTGAGACAAATTGGGATTTCGATTGGGATTGAACAAACAATTTTTAGTCGTCATCACGGTGCCTTGCCCGTCCGACTCCACACTACCGCCTTCCAGCACAAAACTCACCGTAGCCGTAGGATGGCCTTTGAAAAAAGGATGGGCAAATAACGCCAGGTTCAAGGCATCATCGGCGTCATGCGGATATTTATTACCCCAGCCGTTAAAAATGAAATTAACCAACTGTAGCGTGGCTTTGGAATGCTGCCATTCCAAACTCAAAAATACGGTATCCCTGACCCAGATATCGTTGTAATCCGCCTGAATAAAATGAATAGCCTGATGAGCGGGCAACTCAGCCAAAATATGCTCTTGATGCCCGGCATCCTTGCAAATGATGATCAGTGGCTGGAAACGGCTGATGGTGGTCGCAATAAAACGATACGCCGCTTCAACTGCAGACAAATTAGTGAAATCACCGCTTTGATGCGGCCACGCGATAATGACAGCGGATTGCGGTTCCCATTCAGCTGGAAAACGGATCATGAACTACTCCCGGGTTTTAAATGATGTTTGAAACAGATGCGCTATTGTACCAAGGCTGTCGTTCTTATGCCTTAGCGAGGAAAATTTATCGTTCGATGGATTGGGTCAGGCTCTTCGCGGGGACTTACAACCCTTCCCAAGGTTTATAAAGTCCTTCCGCCTCGACGCCGAACATCGCCAAAACGCGCCCTACGCCATCGTTGACCATGGCTTCAATCGAGTTGGCTTTGTTATAAAAAGCCGGCATGGGCGGATAAATGATGCCGCCCATTTCGGTTACACTGCCCATATTTCGAATATGCGCCAAATTAAGCGGCGTTTCTCTGGGCATGATGACCAAACGGCGACGCTCTTTTAATACGACATCGGCCGCACGGGAAATCAAATTATCGCCAAAACCATGCGCAACCGCAGCCAGGGTTTTCATCGAACAAGGTGCAATGATCATGCCTTCGGTTTTAAAACCGCCGCTGGCAATCGTAGCCGCCACATCGTTCACGTCATGCGTTACATCCGCCAGTTCATAAAGCATCTTCCGTGACATGTCCAACTCGTGCTTCAAGTTGATCAAACCGGCCGAAGAAATCACCAAATGCGTTTCCCAATCCGCCTGTTCTTTAAGAACCTGCAGCATTCTGACGCCATAAACCGCGCCAGTTGCGCCGGTCATGCCTATTACCAATCGTTTTATTTTTGTCATTAAGCCGGTTAAATCGGGTTAGTTTAAAGTAGCCTGGATGCAGAAGGCAGAGCAACGCAGGAGCAGTTGCCGAGGGGTTAGGAGAGTTTTTTTAAATAAATCCCCCTCGCTCCCCCTTTTTCAAGGCTATGTCCGCGTTAATAGTAGGCGTCGCCCCGGCAGGGATTGCCGGGGTCCAGGAGCCATGGATGGCGTTGGGCTTTCACATCCTTGTGACCTGGATTTCGGCAATCCATGCCGGAATGACGGTGTTGATTTACTTTCAAGTACTAACGCGAACATAGCCTTTTTCAAAGGGGGAGGTTGTTTATAACGAAATCCTAAGCTAATCGCCGAGCCATAGTATCAGTCGAATCGATTAATGCATTTATCATTGCCTCGCCCTGAGCAATGTGACCACCGTTGGGCAAGATCATGAGTTCAGCCTGAGGCAATGCTTCTTGTAATTGTAAAGCCGCCTCGACCGGACAAACCAGATCATAGCGGCCATGAATAATGACCGTTGGGATGTCACTTAATGCCTCGCAGTTATCAAGTATTTGATTTTCTTCAATAAAGTACCGGTTAACCGCGTAATGAATTTCCATCCGGGCCTGCTTGATCAACTGCACCGTATCGACAGTGTGTTGGACCGAAGGCCTAAAATCATTCCCCAAAGCCACCTGCCCGCCCCAGGCCATCCACTCTTTGGCGGCGCGCAAGCGGGTGACTTCATCATCCCCCCAAAGCGCATCGTTCAACTGCTGAATTAAATCATCACCCGATGCATTCGGCAAACTGGAAACCAGACGCTGCCATTGCTCAGGATAAATCCGGCCTGCGCCGTCTTTGGCGAACCACTCCAAATCTCGTTGGCGGGCAAGAAAGACGCCGCGAATGATCATTGCGCTGACCGCATCAGGATGGGCTTGCGCATACAGCAAGCCCAATGTGCCGCCCCAGGAACCTGCAAACAAAACCCATTGTGGGATGCCCAGGCGCCTTCGGATACACTCCATGTCATCGATCAAATCCGCAGTGTTGTTGGCTTCCAGTTCGCCAAAAGGCAAGGAGCGGCCGCAGCCGCGCTGATCGAACAAAACGATATGATAAAGCTCAGGATCAAAAAACCGCCGGTGATCCGGCTTGCAACCGGAACAAGGCCCGCCGTGCAGAAAAATAACCGGTAGCCCTTGTGGGTTACCGCATTGCTCCACATAAACAGCGTGCTGGGATTGGGTTTCCAGGAAAAAGGTATGGAACGGCTCGATGGCCGGATATAAAGTCTTCATGAATCAGTTTGGTTTAGTTTCTTTCAAATCGATCTTTATCAGGATTCAAGCGTCTTCTTAAAGGCTATGTTCGCGTTAATAGTGGGCGTCACCCCGGCAGAGCCTGCCCCGGTCAGGGAATGCCGGGGGATTGCCGGGGTCCAGAATCCATGGATGGCGCTGGACTTCACATCCTTGTGACCTAGATTCCGGCAATCCATGCCGGAATGACGGTGTTGATTTACTTTCAACTACTAACGCGAACATAGCCTTCTTAAATGTACCTGATTATAAATGCACTGTTCGCGTTAATAGTGGGCGTCCCGGCAGAGCCTGCCCAGTTCAGGAAATGCAGGCGGATTGCTCATCAGTTGTAGGGAGGATAAGGCGACAGCCGCATCCGCCAAAGCAGTTAAAGGTGGATATGCTGCCGCTTATCTTCCCTACCCATCTGCCACCGAGACGTTCACGGTAGTGCGAAGAGCCAAGATCAATACCTGATTTTGCCCACAAAAAAAGGAGGGGTTTGACGCCCTCCTTTTTGGGGTTTCTTTAAGTGTTTAAACTTAGAACTTGAAACCTACAGAACCGCCCAAAGTAAAGCCGTCTGTATCAACACCGTCGACATCATCAAACGATTCGTGATAACGGACATCGGCACCCAAAACGATACCTCTGAACAAATCATAATCCACACCACCACCAAACTGCATGCCGGTGTTTAACACGGTAACCGCATCAGATGGCGGGCTGATGATGTTGATATCCAGACCGGCAGGAATCAACCAGGGTCTGAATTTGCTGCCATGCAAGAATTTGATTTTCGGTGCGGCACTGATTCTCAGCATGTTGACCGTTACGTCTTGCAATACATCTACTCCATTACCACCAATAGCAGGATTTTGAGCTGTTATTACATTATCAAGTCCGTTGTTTTTTCTATCTCCTATTTCGGAATATTCAATACCTAATTCGATGCCGAACGAAGTATCATCCATCAAACCGAACAAGTCATTATTCATGTTGAAATCGATGGCACCGCCGATATAGAAAGCGTCTTCATCAGTACCACTCGTCAGAATATCAACTCCAGCACCTGAGCCACGGACATTATTAAAACGCTCCCAACCACCACGAACCGCAAACACATGATCTTTCTCTTGAGCTGAAGCCGGATTCGCTTTAACAGAAGCGGCCCATTCATCCAATTCCTGAACTTTCGCGGTATCTGCTGCAGAACGGCTGGCGGCGTCACGGACGCGGCTCAATTCGCTTTGCATTTGTTGCAGCATTTCGGACATTTGATTAACTTGGGCTTCCAGTGCTTCCACTTTTGCATCTGCAACCGCTTGCGGAGAAACTAGGGCGCCCGCCATGGATAATGTCGCTGTAGCCAGGCCCAGCGCGATTTGAGTTTTTTTCAATTTCATCGATTCCCCCTCAAGAGATTATTTTTGTTATTTGGTTTTTGCCTTAAAACAACAACACTTTTTTCACGAGGGCAATCATAGCAGCTAAAAGCCATCCTTACAAGTTCCTTACGGGTTTAATGATTATTTTTTTATACTCCTTTTTTTCTTTAAAATCATGCAAATACAATACAATCCTAACGTGAGTCCTGCTTTGTTAAAAAAAAGCAACAAGTAATTCGAATTAAATTTCGGCACTATTTCAGGGCGCCGATTGCCTGAAAATTAACTCATCAAAATCTCATTTCCGCCACAACAAACAAGTAGGAGCGGGCATTGGACCCATCCAAACCCGTCACATACGGGCTACGCTTTGGAGCACAACAAGGTATAATCGCAGGCCATCACAGCCCGCGCATTGCGCACAGTTCGGATATTTTTTACGTTGACATGACGCAAACCTCAGACATTACGATTATCGGCGGCGGCATTATCGGTTTACTGACAGCCCGCGAATTCAACAAAGCCGGGGCATCGGTAACCCTCATTGAAAAAAATCAGATAGGACAGGAATCCTCATGGGCCGGTGGCGGTATTTTGCTGCCGCTATATCCCTGGCATCAACCTGACCCCATCAACCGCCTGGTGCTGCAAAGCCTGAGACTCTATCCCAGCCTGGCGGCAGAGCTTAAGGCAGAAACCCCCATCGATCCGGAATGGAATCCCTGCGGGCTTTTGATCACCAAAAATCCCGACATTACCGAAGCGGATAACTGGTGCAGGGCAAACAATCTGGCTTTTAGCCCGGCAAACGATGCTTTGCTGGCGCCTTTTGTGACTCAGCCGGTCAATCCGCTCTGGCTTCCGGACATTGCCAACGCCCGCAATCCAAGACTGGTCAAGTCGCTAAAAGCTGACCTGGTCAACAACGGCGTACGCTTGATCGAGCAGGCAGCGTTAAAATCGGTTGCTATAAACGGGCAAAACATCGCTTCGATTGAAACCACTTCCGGCAAACAGGCCGTTAATCACTTAATCATTGCGACAGGCGCCTGGACGGGCGATGTGTTTGCACATTTTTTTGGCGGACTGAATGTCACGCCTCCCAAAATTTTTCCGGTAAAAGGGCAAATGCTGGTTTTTGACGCGCCACCGCAATGCTTGCCTTATATAGTGTTGGACGGCGATCAATACCTAATTCCGCGACTGGATGGCAAAATTCTTGCGGGCAGCACCGTCGAGCATGATGATTACAACAAAGCCACGTCACCTGAAGTTAATGCCCAACTGCGTGAATTTGCGATCAGGCTCTTCCCTAAACTTAAAAACTGCCCGGTCATTCACCACTGGGCAGGGCTAAGACCCGGAACTGATCATGGCATACCTTATATAGACCGGCATCCTGAAATCACCAACTTAAGCATTAATGCCGGCCACTTCCGTTACGGTCTGGTTATGGGCCCTGCCTCGGCACAATTGATGGTTGACCTGATCCTGGAGCGCACGCCTTCGGTATCACCTGAGCCTTATCGCATGAGCGCTGAACATTAAACCCATCATGACCCAACGCACTTTCATTTTTCCGATCTGCTGACTTATGAACACCTACTCTCTGCTTCGCCCTTTATTGTTTTCGCTGGATCCTGAAACCGCTCATGAACTGACGCTTTCACTGATAAAACTGGGCCATACCACCGGACTCGACAAGCTTATCAGCAAGCCTATTGTTCAACGCCCGGCCAAGATCATGGGGCTTGAATTTAAAAATCCGGTCGGGCTTGCGGCAGGACTGGATAAAAATGGTGACGCCATTGACGGCCTGGCTGCTCTGGGCTTTGGTTTTATCGAAATTGGCACGGTCACGCCAAGACCTCAACCCGGCAACCCCAAGCCGCGATTATTCCGGTTAAAAGAGCACGAAGCCATCATCAACCGGATGGGCTTTAACAACAAAGGCATAGATCATCTGTTGCAGCAGGTTAAAAACTGCGCATACTCCGGTATTATCGGCATCAATATCGGCAAAAACTTTGACACGCCGATGGAGCAAGCGGCCGATGATTATTTAATCGGCCTTCGCAAAGCCTATGAAGCTGCCAGCTATATTACGATCAACATTTCCTCGCCCAACACCAAAAACCTCAGACAATTGCAACAAGGTGATGAAATAAAAAATCTGATTTCTGCTTTAAAAGAAGAGCAGCTAAAGCTTAACCAGGCGTTTGGAAAATATACGCCGCTGGTATTAAAAATTGCGCCGGATTTAAGCGATGATGAAATTGGGCATATTGCCGGACTATTAATGGCTTTTGAAATAGACGGCGTCATTGCCACCAATACCACGATTGCGCGGGAGAGGATTACCGGCCATCCACTTGCAAATGAAGCCGGGGGATTGAGCGGCGCACCGGTCAAAGCTCAATCAACCCATGTAGTTAAAATCCTGGCCAGCGAGTTGAACGGGAAGATTCCTGTTATTGCTGCAGGAGGGATACTCAGTGCGATGGATGCAGAGGAAAAATATCAAGCAGGCGCCAGTCTGGTTCAGATCTACAGCGGCTTAATCTATAAGGGGCCACAGTTGATACAGGAAATTTTACACGCCGGGTAATTATTCAACGAATGTTGGGTTGGCTATCGCCAACCGCAACCTGCAGGGAGCATCAACTTAGTTTAGCTTCTCTTGAATAAAGGCTCGGCCGGTTAACCTTCTTCAGCACCGGGTTGCGCGGCTTCCTGCTCGCGTAACGCGCGTTCTTCAAGAAACGTGCGCACATCTTCATTATCGACTCGGGCGTAAATTTCTTCTACCGCCAGCGTGAGACCCAAAGATTCAAAGGGAACCTCGTCCCCCATGAAAAAGTGGTTGGATATCCAGCCTTGCGATTTTCTGCAGACTTCCACATCGACAAAATCCTGCTCGATCAATACAAATTCCTTGAGACTGGGTATCGTCGGGTAAGTCGTGCGTTTGATCGTTTCGTCAATGCGCCGGGTCGATTTTGAAACCACTTCAACAATGATCACCGGCGATTCAGTGTAATACTCATTGGGCGTTGCATCGTCGCAAACCACCATGACATCAGGATAAAAGAACCGGCTGCCCGCTTTGATTTTTACATCAGAAGCGAAGGGTTCGCAGGGTTTGTTTTTTAAATGATTACCAAATTCTCTGGTGAGATTCATTGTAATCCTTTCGTGATTCTTGCTCGCACCGGCCATGGCATAGACGTCACCATCAATGTACTCATGTTTGATTTCGCTGAGCTTTTCCCCTTCCAGGTAGTCTTGCTCCGAAAGCGGGTGATCGTTTAATTGAATTTGAGCTGACATAAAACCTCTTATTGCCTCTACTGAAGTTGCCCAATAAGTTCAAAAACGGACTGCCATAATGCTTGGGCCGCAGTAATTATCGATAGGGGTTGCGAAAAGAATCAATAAACTACTCTTGCGTTAGGCAGTGGCGTCATCCCGGCAGGGATTGCCGGGATCCAGGACACAAGGATGTGCTAAAGCCTTTGCCATCCATGGCTTCTGAATTCGCATACGCGGTCTAACGGCTCCGGGAATTGCCATTATTCTCCGGCAATCGACATCCGCTCAATCAATAAGGAACCGGTTCTGATGTTGCCGCGATAATCCACGTCATTACCCACAGCAACGATATTTTTGAACATCTGTTTAAGATTGCCCGCGATGGTGATTTCTTCCACCGGATATTGAATAAGACCGTTTTCCACCCAAAATCCGGAAGCGCCGCGGGAATAATCGCCGGTTACCATGTTGACGCCCTGCCCCATCAGTTCCGTAACCAGTAAACCGGTGCCTAAGCGCGCCAGCATGCCGTTAAAGTCGTCAGCGCCGGAATCCAAAGTCAGGTTATGCACGCCACCCGCATTGCCGGTGCTTTGCATGCCTAATTTACGCGCCGAATAAGTCCCCAGCACATAGCTTTTCAGGATGCCGTCCGCGACGATATCGCGGGTACGCGTCACCACCCCTTCTGCGTCAAAACTGGCGCTACCCAACGCACCGGGCAAATAAGGCTGCTCGTGAATATGGATAAATTCAGGAAATATAGGCTGATCCAGCATATCCAGCAGGAAGGACGATTTGCGGTACAAGTTGCCGCCGCTGATCGCACCAATCAGAGAGCCCAGCAAACCCGAAGCCACTTCGGCAGCATATAAAACAGGGCATTGCCGTGTGCTCAACTTACGACCTTCCAGACGACGAATCGTCCGTTCGGCGGCTTTTCTGCCAATCTCGGGACCCGATTCAAGCTTGGCTGCATCTCGGGCAACACTGTACCAGTAATCGCGCTGCATGCTGTCGCCCCGCTGGCCCAGTACCGAACAACTCATGGAATGCCGGGTTGATGCATAACCATGCAAAAAGCCCAAACTATTACCCAAGACGCGAATGCCTTGATGCGTGTTGACAGAGGCACCCTCCGAATTAGTGATATCGGCATGGTAACTGCGGGCTGCGTCTTCGCAGGCAATCGCCATATTAATGGCTTGATCGGCATTGAGTGTCCAGGGGTGATAAAGGTCAAGATCGGGGAACTCGGTCGCCAACCAGCTTGCCTCAGGCAATCCGGCATAAGCATCTTCACTGGCATAGCGCGCAAAACTTAACGCGGCGGTGACTGTTTCCTTGATCGAGGCTTCGGACAAATCGTTGGTGCTGGCCGAACCCTTGCGTTGCCCGATGTAAACCGTAACACCCAGACCTTGATCGCAATGGTGTTCAATGGTTTCCACGTCGCCCATACGCGCCGTTACGGATAAACCATTTTCAATGCTTAAGCCGGCTTCGGCAGCACTGGCACCCTGTTCTTTCGCTTCGTCCAACAACAACTGAACCAGCGCGGTTAATCGATTGATTTCGTCTTGATTTTGCAAAGTGATTCCCTATTGATTATTTAGGTGAGTGACAATCGTCATCAAATACTGGTCCCGCCTACCGTCAACCCATCGATTTTGAGCGTAGGCTGACCCACGCCAACCGGCACGCTTTGACCATCTTTTCCGCAGGTGCCCACACCGCTGTCGAGTTGCAAGTCATTACCGACCATCGACACGCGGGTCAACACATCAGGACCGTTACCAATCAGCGTCGCACCTTTGACGGGTCGGGTCAGTTTGCCGTTTTCAATCAAATAGGCTTCGCTGGCCGAAAAGACAAATTTTCCTGAAGTGATATCGACCTGACCGCCACCAAAATTCTTTGCAAACAAACCTTTTTCAACCGAGCGAATAATTTCTTCGGCATCATGAGCGCCGGGCAACATGTAGGTGTTGGTCATGCGAGGCATCGGCAAATGGGCGTAAGACTCACGGCGCCCGTTTCCGGTTGGACTGACGCCCATCAACCGCGCGTTGAGCTTATCCTGCATGTAACCTTTGAGAATGCCGTTTTCTATCAAAACGGTATTTTCGGTAGGCGTACCTTCGTCATCTATCGATAATGATCCCCTGCGCCCAGGCAGGGTACCGTCATCCACGACGGTGCATAAACTGGAACCCACCCGCTCCCCGACCCGACCGCTGAACGCGGAGGTGCCTTTTCTATTAAAATCACCTTCAAGCCCGTGCCCTATCGCTTCATGCAGCAAGATACCGGGCCAGCCGGAGCCTAAGACCACGGTCATGTTTCCGGCGGGCGCTTCGACCGCTTCAAGGTTAACCAGGGCCAATCTGACCGCTTCCTTTCCATAGTCCAGCGCTTTGTCTTCATCAAAAAACATCGTGTAATCACACCGACCGCCACCGCCCATACTGCCCTGTTCGCGGCGTCCATTCTGCACCACGATCACGGTCACATTCATTCTGACCAAAGGGCGAATATCGGCAGTCAGCTGTCCGTCCTGACTGGCCACCAGAATACTGTCATGCGCACCGATCAGGCTGATGATGACTTCTTCAATCCGGTTATCGAGCTTTCGGGTTTCGCTGTCCACTTTGCGCAGCAAATCGACTTTCTGTTGATCCGCCAGCGATTTAAGCGGGTTGGATGTGCCGTAATAAGGCTGGGAATGACTGGGCTTGAACAGGGCCGAGCGCGCTTCCTGGCCTTGCCGGACGATCGCTTTGACATTATTGGCTGCTTCCATCAGCACCGGCAATTCAATCCGGTCACTGTAGGCAAATCCGGTTTTTTCACCGGCAACCGCTCTGACACCTGCGCCTTTTTCGATACTATGACTGCCTTCCTTGATAATCCCGCTTTCCATAACCCAGGATTCAAAATGGCTGGACTGAAAATAAATATCGGCGGCATCCACCTGCGCACTGAGCAAGCTATTCATGATTTTTTCGATATCGCTGTCTTGCAAACCTGCAGGCGCGAGTATCGATTGTCTGGCTTGAGTAAGTCTGTCCATATGCTTTAGTTGGTTTGATTAGGGGTTGTTTGTTTTAATCTGATAACGGTGATGGGATACACGTTTTGAGTCATGCTTATTTGCCCGATAAAAAAGTGGCACTTTCGTCCTGAGTTTTAGAAGGACGCTGTTCTCGTTAGCCATTCAAGGTACATCAATGCCTTCATTCCGGCAGGAATTACCGAAATCCAGGTCACAATGGCATTAAAGTTCAACGCCAGCTGTGGCCTCAGGACCCGGGCAATCCGTAAAAGGGCGACATCAACTTTTAACACAAAACCAGAAACCCTTCTCCATGATGAAGATCAGTCTATCGCCCGATAGTGATCCGTCAATTGAAAAGGCTCGGCACGCTGAGCGTTCCGTCTTTTTCGTCAACTTCTTCATAGACGCCATCACGCAACACTTTGAACAAGGTTTCCAGTAAACGGTCCGGCCCGTCTTTTAGTTCGTCATCCCTATCGGTTTGCTCGTCCGGTTTGCCAAACGTTTTTTCGCTATCTTTGTCCTCTACAATTTTCGCGGTAATTTCAGTGATTTGCCCCGCCTCTCTTAACTGCAACGAATAAATCCGCTCCTCATAATTGTCGGCCGACAAAAATCCTGACAATAAACCTTTTTGGTTGGGATTATCCGGATCATAACTGACGTACATATAGCCTTCATCCCGGTTTTTATCGGTAATCTCGATCTCCTGCTGACTTAAAACCAGACCTAAAATAAACCAGGACTGATCAAAAGCTTCATTGATCACCAACGTTGAGGCAATGCCGCTGGTTTCCAGTCTGACTTTGTCGCCCAGCCCTTTTTTTATCGAGGCGGAAGTTGCAACAGGATCTATCGTCTCGACAGGATGTTCAGGGTTGATTACTGCCAACTCGGGTGGTCGCTCGAGAATTTCGGTGTTTCTGTATTTAGATTCAGTCTCTGCACAAGAGATCAATACAGCGGCATGAAACCCGGCGAAAACACAATACACAATTTTTTGAATTGAGCGATTCATCATATCAGTTCGGTTGTTAACAAATTCTTTTAGCCTTAATCAGTCAAAGCGCCGGTGATGTAACACGGGAAAACTTGACCTGACTTTTGCAAGGCGTTCATGATCAATTTCGGCACAGACAAAGCCGCCTCCGGTTTTGTAACAATCCAGAATCAGCCCCCAGGGATCAATGATCATACTGTGTCCATAGGTTTTTCTGCCGTTAATATGAAATCCTCCCTGATTGGGAGCAATAACATAAGCCAAATTTTCTATCGCGCGGGCACGCAGAAGCGTCTCCCAATGTGCCGCCCCGGTCTGAGCCGTAAATGCGGAGGGAACCAGAAGAATTTCCGCACCTAAAGCCACCAATTTGCGGTAAAACTCGGGAAATCTCAGATCGTAACAAACCGATAATCCCAATTTACCGAACGGGGTATCGATAACGACCGGCGAATCGCCCTGTTCAATCGAATTGGATTCCCGGTAGACTTCCTCGGTATCGGGGACCGCCACGTCAAACAAGTGTATTTTGTCATAACGCCCGGCGCGTTCGCCCTTGTCGTTATAAACCAGGCTGGAGGCCCTGACTTTATTTTCCTGGTCACCGGCCAGGGGAATGGTTCCGCCTACCACCCAAATGCCATGCTTCAGCGCCGTTTCTGCAAGAAAATCCTGGATAGGCCCTGTCCCATCTTTTTCTTTGACTTTCAGCTTATCCAATTCATGCTCGCCCATAAGAGCGAAATTCTCAGGCAAAACGACCAGTTTTGCTCCGGCATTGACGGCTTCACCTATAAGTCGGCCTGCTTCTGTTAAATTTGAAGAAACACTGGGGCCTGAAGCCATTTGTATGGCTGCGCATTTGCTCATTTTTATTCCCTTTTTGTTATTTTACAATCAAAGTGCCAGATCATAAGAGGGCAATGCAGTTTAGTAGGACCGGGCCATGCCCGCGACTTAAGGTGGTTCAATCGCTGGCATGGCCCGCTCCTACAAGATGCGCTTAAGTTAATGGCATTGCTAAACCGAGTACTTTCATTTTCGGAGAGGATGAAAGCATCTTCATGATCGTTAGTTCTACTTTGTAAGATTTCAGGTTTCACATGACCGAAGGTCGTCATTCCGGCATGGATTGCTGGAATCCAGGCTTCTCGGATCGTTCGAAGCTCGCCATCCATGGCACTGGATACCCGCCTCCCGGCGGGTATGACGGTCTTTCTTCTAATCTGACAAAGTAGAATTAGATTCTGTGGGATCAATTTGCGTAGGTTTCATCAACTTTTTTTTAATGATCCGCTGAACAATTACTTTTTAAAAAATCACGGCTCCTCTTCATCGGTAACCCATGGAAATCCGGTAATGCCCTTCCAGGTTTTTTGAAATAAACCATCGTTTTCATGGGTAGGGATAATCTCCGGATTCTGCCAGGTGCCTTTTAACTGATACTCCGAGCGGAAAAAAAAGCCATCCTGGAAATCATTCGTCATCGCTCCGGCAATCAGACCGGTAACCCGGCCGAGGATTGTACCAGCAATAGGCACGGCATCAGAACTTTTAGGTACCACGCTGACCAATTGATCCAGTGTTTTGTCGATCAAACTGGTTTTCCCCGTGATCGTAATTTTTGCGGGCACGGCATCAATCACCAGATTGTGGGTATCAGCGATACCCCGGTTCAGATTGATTCGACCTTTGATGCTGTTGAACATCAAACCTTCTTTATACACATCGCGAAAATCTAGCTGTAAGCGCTTGGCCCATTGGGAAAAGGCCAGTATCCCCAGGACCCGTCCCAATCCCGGCTCAATGCTCAATAAACGTCCGTCACGCCATTTAACATCGACATAACCGTTTATGCCGGCCAGGTTAAATTGGTGCGGCCCGCCCACCCAATTCAAGGCGAAATCATCAAACACCTTACCGCCTCGCATATCTTTATAAAGGCCCAACTTTCTCAGCAACGGGCCAAACTTTTCGCTTTTTAAAAATCCCTTCACTTGTGTTTGTGCCTGGTTATCCTTAACTTTCCAGCTACCTGTCAAACTTAATTCATGCCGCTGACTCGTCAGTTCAACCTTATTAAAATAAATACCTTCTTCGGTTCGCTTGGATGTCAGCGTGAGTTGCCCCAGATCAACCGTGTTCCAGAGGATTTTTTTACTGTTGATGTCAAATAAAGGCAAAACAGGATTAGCCTGCGCTTGCCCTCCGTCCAATTGAAACTGATTGATGCCGTGAAGATCGATAAAATCCATATCCAGCGTTATTTTGTCATTACCCGACAAATCCAACGGCATTTTAAATTCGCCTTTAGCCACAGCCGCAGTAACGGAACCTAACCAATGCGATTCGGTTCTCTTTAACTTCAGATAGACCGCACCCAGATCGTTCTGATTACTTATCAAATGCTGCGTATGCACTTCGAATTCATCAATAAAATCGGGGCTGACACCGCCTTTTACCGGCCCGCTATTCAACCAGCCTTTGACATTCAGTCGTTCACTATTGACTTCAAAACGGACCCGTTTCTCTTCAGGAGCCACTGCAACCCCTTGTCCGATTAAAAAATGGCCGGCATACAGCTGTTTTTGCTGAACATCAATTTTGAGTGCGGCTTTAAGGGTATTGTCGTAGGTTAAACCGATAGGAAGAAATTGCTCATCACCCAGATCAAAATTAAGTACCAGATTTTTTTTCTGTTGCTTGGATTTAGCCATATTTTCAGGCAAATCAATGTTCATACCGATTAGATCGGTAGTGATGATTAATTCGGGTGGTTTATTTTGAGCCGACGGCAAACGAAGTTGCAGGCGATAGTCTGAGCTGCCTTCGGCTATAGCCCAGAAAGGCATCTCAAATTGTTTTCTGAGCGCTTCAATACCGGCATGGCCATTGACGAATATATCGGTCTGTTCGGGTTTAGTGTCAATATCCAGTTTAATGGGACTGCCCAATGTCGAGGCCGTAATGCCCTTACCATAAACACCCACCTGATCGAAGCGAAGCGCCCCTTTAATCTGTGTGACCGGAAGATCAAAAGCATGGACTCTGAGCGAGGCATTCTCCAGGCTTGCATCACCGTTGACAGACAACGGAGCCACATCGTCCAGAGGAATTTTGAGATCAAGGTTGACCTGACTGCTTCCTTTTGGCGTAATCGCAGCCAGTAGCGAATTGGCGGTTGACTTAAGCGGTGTCGCTTTTAAATAGGCCATGATACCGGCCATTTCACCTTGGGCTTTGCCTTTGATAAGCACATGCGGGCTGGTTTCTAACGAGGGGATGGTGACAAGGGCTTCATTGACTTTGCAAGCCAATGACTGGGCCGAATGAATGTCGACCGTCAAACCCTCACCCAGAAACTCGACCTGAGCATCGAGTTTCGTCAGATGAGGCCAATCAGCACTGTATTCCAATTCACCGTCTGCAACATCGAAAAGCACCTGAAAAACACCTTGCCCTTTGTTAAAGGGGTAATCTTCCAGTTTTCCGTGAATCAATAGCCCGCCACGAGGCACCTGTCCTGCAACAAACGCATGATCCAACCAGGCCAAGGCTCCCGGATTCATGATACCCACCGGATAATAGTGACTGGCGGCACGGGCATCGGCAATAGAAAAGTCGCCATGTAAATCCAGAAAAGGTGAATCACCGTTTTTGGGAATCGTCAGTTTCACGCGACTCAAGGTCTTGATGGGTTGAGAATCCAGAGCAAGATCCGCGGTGCTTATTTTCCAATTGTCATTTGTTTGACGCCAAAAAATCCGGCCTTTGAAGCGTTGAAAAGCCAAATGGTTACGAAATAATTCCGAGGCAGAAAAATCGAGATTTTCCGCATCCAGTGTCAATTGGCCTTTATTGGAATTACCTTTTACATAACCGGACAAGCCCTGCAATCCGGGCAACGGGCTCTTTTCGGCAAGCCCCAGATTTCTGAATTTACCATCAACGGTAAAAGCCTGAGTGCTGATATCGGCGGCCAGCTTAAAATCCAGCAACTGCCCGTTCATACTCGGTAGTTCCGCATCCCCTGCTTCGGCTTGAGGTATCAACTTGAGCAGCATTGAAAGAGGTTCCAGATCCATTTTTTTTACTGCCAATGAAACACGTCCGGCAGCTCCCTGCGAATCATTTTGCACGGCCAGGCTAAATTGGCCGGGAGGCCAAATCGACTCTCGGGTCTCAATGAGTAAATCATTGACATCAAGCTGCCACCGTTCAGGACTTTGCTGGCGCCAACGAAACCGGGTCTCTAATTTTTCCAGAGCCAGCGGTGTCTTGGAGGTTTGAGTCTTGACGGCCAGTTTTTTGACGACCCCTTCGCCCTGAATTTGCTTTAATTGCGACTGATGCCAGTTCATCCAAACTCTAAAGTCGGCAAGACCCGCGTTAACCAATAACTCAGCAGGCATCTCCCCGGTCAAAAATTGCGCCAGCTGCACATCATGACCTTCCAGAAAAACCTGTCCGCTCATCTGGCCGGGTTCAAATAAATTCCCCTCTAAGACCATTGACAGCCGCAATGAACGTCCTAACTTTTCGGGAAGTTCCAATAACATGTGCAAGGTATGTCGGTCATCATCCGTATCGTTTTTAATGACCAGATCCACCTGATCAAAAAGCACGGGCTTGGCTTTAAGTTGCTCATTCTGCCAGGTAATCCGGCTGTGCAATAATTCGAGTTTACTGCCTTGCAGTAACCAAAGGGGCTTTTCATCGCCGGCCCCGGCTTTGAGCCCTGCTATCGCAAAACTGCCGTCGGCCTTGCGCTTTGCAGTCAGTTCGGCACCTACCAGCGTCACCCAGGAAGATGACCATAATTGCCGGGTCAGAGCCAGATCCCAAAGATTGACACTCAGCCTTATTTCATCCAGCTTTATTGCGGCTTTTGGCGAGTTGTTATAACTGGGTATATCAATCTCTTGCAGCTTCACTATGGCGGTAAAGTGATGCATTCCTGCGCTGAGCTTGCCGATTCTGACCGGCGTATCAATCAACGCGCTGACTTCCTTTTCCAATACCGCTTTATAACGCTCGACACCGGTCATCAAGATTCGAATTCCCGTCAAACCTAATGCTGCCGTCAGTAAAGACCAGAAAATAAGGTGCCGTGTCGCACGCGTAAGATGATGAATCACTGATTTAAATCCACTGGGTGCCGTTTATACAGTCAAAGGCACGAGGAATCTCCATTGCTTTGTCATGATCATTAAAAAGGATGAGTCTTATCCTAAAGGTTGAACCGGAAAGCAGGCAAGCGAGATTGTGTAAAATGCCGCTGCTTATTTTTGAATATCCGCCCGCCGACACAAGGCATGCGATCAGTCTATGAGAGTAAGCCGGCCGTACAAAGCCCCGTCACTAAAGCAGCACCACATCATATTGTTCCTGGTTGTATTGCGTTTCCGCTCTGAACTTGATGCGCACACCTAGAAACATTTCCAGTTCGGCGAGCATATCGGCTTCTTCATCCAGCAGCATCTCGACCACTTCGTTAGAAGCCAGAACCATTAATTTCTGAACGTTATATTGCCTGACTTCACGGATAATCTCCCGGAAGATTTCCAGACAAACCGATTCCGCGGTCTTAAGAACACCCCGGCCACCGCAAGCCGAGCAAGGCTCGCATAAAATATGCTCCAGGCTTTCGCGGGTTCTTTTCCGGGTCATTTCGACCAACCCCAAAGCGGATACTTCCGTAATTTTGGTTTTGGCGTGATCTTTTTCCAAATGCCGTTCCAGAGCCTGCAAGACCTGTTCTTTGTGTTCTTTACTCTGCATATCGATAAAATCGATAATGATGATCCCGCCCAGATTGCGGAGTCTCAACTGTCGGCAGATAGCCTGAGCCGCCTCGAGGTTGGTCTTGAAGATTGTTTCTTCCAGATTGCGTCCGCCGACATAGCTGCCGGTATTGACATCGACCGTGGTCATTGCTTCGGTTTGATCGAAGACCAGATGCCCGCCGGATTTTAATTTTACTTTTCGGTCCAGCGCCCGCTGTATCTCATCTTCAACATTGTAGATATCAAAAACCGGACACTCTCCAGTGTAATGCTCTATGACGCCAACGATATCAGGCACAAAGATTTCTGCAAACTCGATGAGCTTATGATAAGTCTCTCTGGAATCAACCCGGACTCGTTCAATACCTTCTTTATAAAGATCCCGAAGCGTTCTGACACTGAGCGGTAAATCTTTATGAATAAACTGCCGGGGAGTTGCCTGCTCAATTTTTGCCGATATCGATTCCCATAATTTCAACAGAAAGGTCATATCCGACATCAGGATAGGCTCGTCTACACATTCGGCAGCCGTTCTGGCTATAAACCCGCCGCATTGGTTTTTCTCCCGAAAGGTCTCAAGACACGCCCTAAGCCTTGCCCTTTCTTTCTCGCACTCAATCCGCTGGGAAACGCCGCTGTTATGCGTATAAGGCATATAGACCTGATAGCGCGAAGGGATGGATATTTCCGTGGTAAGCCTTGCGCCTTTGCTGCCAATGGGGTCTTTTGTCACCTGGACAACGATATGCTGACCCTCATGCAGATAGTGTTCGATATTGGCGGATCCTTTTTTTTCCAGGTCCTTGGTGCATAAATCGGAAAGATGGAGAAATGCCGCTCTCGGTAAACCAATATCAATAAAAGCCGCTTGCATGCCGGGCAAAACCCGGCAAACCTCTCCTTTATAGATATTGCCTACCAAACCGCGCTGCTTGGTCCTTTCAATGACCAGTTCCTGCAGGACACCGTTTTCAATGACTGCCACGCGTGTTTCAGGCGGGGTCACATTAATCAGAATTTCTTCACTCATTTTAAAATTTCAATTCCTTGTTTCGCCAGTAACTCGGCTGTTTCATAGAGAGGCAAACCCATTACGCCGGAAAAACTGCCGTTGATTGACTTGACAAAAATACTGCCTAATCCCTGAATGGCATAAGCACCGGCTTTATCGTCAGGCTCGCCTGTTTCCCAGTACGCTGCTATTTCTGCATCACTGATTTCTCGAAAAGTGACTTCGGTAATACTGACGGCTTCTTCATGTTGGCTGCCTCTAACCGAAATTGCGGAGAAAACATGATGCGTTGTTCCGGACAATTGCCTTAACATTGACAAGACCTGATCCCTATCAAGCGGCTTACCCAGAATGTTGCCGTTCAGAATCACCGCCGTATCGGCAGCCAGTATGGTTTTAGAGTCACCGATAATCGCCGCACATGCAGCCGACTTTTCCGCCGCAACGCGTTGGACATAGATAAGAGGCGGCTCAGCCATTTTGGGCGTCTCGTCAATATCCACGGGACATACCTCATAAAGGACACCAATCTGATCCAATAATTCCCGCCGTCTTGGCGAAGCTGAAGCCAGAATAATTTGAGCCGTCATTCGCGGTGATAGGGGTGGTTATTAAGAAGGGTCCAGGCCCTGTAAATCTGTTCGGCAATCATGACCCGCACCAGAGGATGAGGAAACGTCAGCCGTGACAAACTCCAGGATTCACAGGCCAAGCCTCTCGCTTCATCCGATAAGCCTTCAGGCCCGCCGACCAGCAAGGCTACGTTTCGGCCCTGCCCTAACCAGCGCTGCATTGCCTGGGATAACTCAGGCGTAGACCATTGCTTTCCAGTCACATCCAACGTGACCACATGCGTATCTTTTGGAATCGCAGACAGCATTCTTTCGCCTTCCTCTTTAACGATGCGTGTGACATCGCTGTTTTTAGTTCGTTTCCCGGCCGCAATTTCTTTTAACACCAAATCACATTCCCTGGGCATCCGCTTTGCGTATTCATCAAAGCCCTGCTGAACCCAGGCGGGCATTTTTTGACCTATTGACACGAGTTGTATTTGCATGCGCGGCAGAATACACAGAACCCCAACACCTTGCAACGAGGTTTTAAAATCTTTGGTTCGTCCCCTTTTACAAGCGATAAAGTGAAACTCGCTAACCAACCCATTTCCCTGGATAACGGCACTAGATCTCAAGCGCGGACTATTTGCGAATATGAACAAGAAGACTACGCTTAAATCAGATGATGCTTGTTATACATCGTCAGCTCACCCCTCCCATCTTATAGAGAGCAGGCGAGCAGTTACCTAATTTTTAAACGAGGTTGAACATGCCGGTCAGTTTGATGCTGGAACGATTATTCAAGTGGCTTTTCTGGATAAGTCTCATGACGGCTGCCGTCAGCGGATTCTATAAAGACCGACTGCCTGAACCTGGCTTTTACGCTGCAAACGAATTGCCCGAACCGGTTCAATCCGAACTGGACGAAGAAACCCTGCCGTTTGCGCTGGACGTCAATAATCAGGCTTATTTGATCAAACCGAGATTCGCCTATGAGTTGAATGGCGTCGTGGTCAGTTACAGCAATGCCGACAGCTTTGGCAATATTTGGCACCATAAACGCTGGAAAGATTTTATCAATGTTCGTGATTTATGCGTTATCTGGGGTGATAACGTCGCTAACGGTGTTTACGAGCAAATGAAATTTAAAAATGACAGCTGGACATGCTGGGCATCATGGCAGGATTCGGCAACAGGCACTCTGTTTAAAAATGAAGCGTTGTCAAACAACCATCTGTTAAGTGATCAGACCCTAATCAAAAAAGCCTTACTCGCCGCCGAACCCGGCGACCATGTCCGACTGAAAGGTTTTTTATCTGAATACGAAAATAAAGGAAACGGCTTTAAACGCGGAACCAGTACTTCACGTTCCGATACCGGCAACGGCGCCTGCGAAACAATTTATCTCACTGATTTTGAGGTCGTCAAAAAAGCCAATTCCAGCCTCAGAAAACTTTTCAGCTTCGCAAAATGGCTGTGTATCGTTTCGCTAACAGGCTTTGTAATCGCCTTTATCGTGGCGCCGTTTCGAATAAACAATTAATCATGGATCAATTATCATTAGCTTATTCTTCCCACTAAGCGAAGCAGACTTATCTGTCTGGATACCAGACAAAGAGCGCTAAAAATAATCCGGCGCCAACTTCATTGAAAAACCTTCTTTTAAGATCCTGAATAAACGGCATAAAAAATGCTTTAAGGGGATTAACACCTACACACTAAAAGAAGGATAACGAATGAAATACGATCACTGCCTCAAAATACTGGCATCAGTCATCGCCTTGACGGTAATGCAGACAAGCACTGCCGAGGCCGCACTCATCATCGATAATTTTACGGATCGTCAACAGGTCAAAGACGATTTAACTACTTTAGGCGCCACCACCAATTCAATTGGCTTGAATGGACCGTCATCCAGCCTGACCGGAGCTCAAAGAACCTTCAGCTCAACCGCGAATGGAAGACCCACATCAGACAACACGGGAGCAAAGCGGTCCATCAATACCCACATTAGCGCTGAAAATGGATTGCTATCTTTTTCAAACTCTGAAAAATCAAACGGCACTGCGTCAATTCTTTACGATAACTTCGGCACCATTGACTTTACTGCTAATGCCGATGCCTTTCTGATTGAAATTCTTAAAATTGATCTGAATGCTGAATTAGCATTGATCATTAACAATAATTCATTTTCAGACCCACTGATTTTCAATAGCGCAGGCAGTTTTTATGTTGATTTCAGCAGCTTTAGCAGTCCTTCGGAACTGGCTTCTGTACAAAATTTTGCCTTAACCATTAAAGGCGAAAAAGCACTGGATTTCGACTTCGCATTTTCTGCTGTAAACAGAACCGGTTCAGCATCAACTGCCGCAGTGCCTGAACCCTCTCTGTATGCTTTATTGGCGATAGGTTTACTGGTATTTGGGACGCTTAAGCGAACCCAGATCCACTTTTAATTGCCGCCCATCATCAGCTTATATACCCGAGATCCAACTTTATGAACTCACTAAAAACCTGCAAAATCGCGACCTTACTGTCATTGGCCTTTGGCTTGGCATTTTCTTCATTCAGCCAGGCTAATTCACTGGTAATCGACAATTTCTCGGATTACCAGTATGTCTCTGACGTGGGTGGTGACAATAGCGAAACTACAGACGGTCCACGTGCTATTGTTGGTACCGGTTTGACCGGAGCAACCCGAACCCTGATCGCACAGGCCACAGGCAGCAATTTTCATGAAACGGCTATCGAAACCGATAACGCCTTATCGATTTCCAACACCTCTCAATCAGCCGGAAATGCATCGGTAATCTGGAACTTCAACCTGACCGACTTTACGCTGCATGGAAACGCCATCATGCTGCAAGTCTTGGCAATCGATATTCAGTCAGGCGTCTTTGTAGAAATGATTGCCAACGGCTCATCTTCATCCAATCAAATAGCGATTAACGGAGCGGGCGATCTTTATGTCAACTTCAGTGATTTTGATGATGCCTCAGTTTTTCAAGGACTCAGCCAGTTCCAGCTGAATTTTAAAGGTCCGGTCAGCTGGGATGCCGAATTTAACGTAGTGACTGCAACCACGCCAGTCCCTCTGCCGCCTGCTTTTGCTTTGATGAGCTTGGCTCTGGTTGGAATCAGTTCTTTTCGAAAACTCCAGCACATCTAAATTTACCGGACGATTTCCACTGACACTTATGGCATTTCGATGTCATAAGTGTCAGTTAGCTTGTCATTTTTGACAGCATCCCCACCTCGCCATTAACTTCCGATTGATAATAAAATCGGCTTGCTTAACCCTTCTTCTCTGTCTTCAAGCGACAGACAAATTTTGATTGATATTCTTAGAAAAATTCAATAATTAGTATTCAATTTCAATGTGATACTATGTCCGGCACAATTACGGCGCGACGTTTTTCTCCAGTTAAAACGCTGTTTACGTTCACAATAACAATAATAAATCGAACGATGGATAATCGAATTCTCATAAAGATGAAAAATGGCGGGTTGGGCCGTCTCATTAATATTATTCAGACGCTTTTTGTCAGTTTGTTGCGTATCTGGTCCATTCCTATCGTACTCATGCTCAGTGTGGCGTCAGGATTTACGACCTACTACGGCATGTCTTTTTTTATTACGCCATGGATTGCACTGATCATTACCATCGCAATTCAATCCATCATGGTGATCTGCTCAGTCGAAATCGCAGGCATTCACTGGACCGCCAACCGGACACGTTACCTAAGCGTTTTGCTGTCGCTGCTGATTGCGGTAACGGCCTCAGTATCCTTTTCCTATTTCAAGTTTTATCAAATCTCCGAACGCGACAGTATTCGGATTGACCGTCTTAACCAGGTCAGAACGGATGTTGGACAATACCTACAGAAAATCATGGCTATCAAAGGAGAAGTTCTTGTCGAACAAAGACTTGCACTGGACAACCTCACTAAAGAAGTTGCGCAAGCTTATTTCGGAACCCATCCTGAGATTGTTGAAAGTTACAAGCGCCAGGTAGGTGAAGGACCTTTTTATAAGCACTACAAACAACAGCTTGAGGAGAAAAAGGAGCAGTTTAAGACCTTTGAATCAGAACTGTTAAAACTGGACACCTTGATCAACCAGACATCCATCAATCTGGAATTACTCGACAAAGATCCGCAGGAAGCCCAGGAAGGCTATCAAAACCTGCTACTCGGTTTGCAAGCCATTCAGATACAGTTTAATCAACAGGTAGCAAAATTTCATGACAGCTTGCCCGCAGCGCCGAGACTTATGCCTTATTCCGAGTATATTCAAGGTATCAAGCCATCATTTGCCATGTGGTCCGGTTTTTCCCTGTTCGCGCTTATCTGTGCAGCCATGGTCGACTTCTTTACCGTACTGCTTTCTTATCGCCTGGAATTTACTGCACCCGGCCCTCTGACGGAACAGGAAGAAGAACTGGTTTTTGAATGCCTTCGGCAATTTACCGAATTTCGTATAAATGAAAACGATGCGTTGGAAATGGTTATCGAAAAAACTGAAATTGAACGTGCCAGAAAATACGTGGACTGGCCTCGCATGTTTGCGGTAGGTTTGCTGCTCAGCCGGGGCTTCATGCGTAAAATTGATGACAGAACCGTTGAATTTGCCCCGACACTTTATCCGCTGATTGCCGAGAAAATGAGTGACCGGCTTCAACAGATAAAAATGCGCTCAAAATCAGACACAGAAACAACTGAAGCCGGAGATCATCAAAATGATTAATTCGCCTTTAGACATCTGGCTTGCTGAAATCAATCCCCAAGCAGACACTCAGGGCGAAGAGTGGGACCCCGGATTTGATGCAGGACGTCAGATTGTTATCGCTCATTTTGGCCCCTGGCAAACTATTTTTGAGCGGCCCGAGGCTTTTAAGCCCCGTTTTTACCACCGCCTGTATCCCATACCGATTCAGGACTGGCAAGTTCTTGTAGAAACCACGTTATATGATGGCTATTGCCGTTTCGAAACGGCATTGTCTCTTAGACTGCAGGCGACATTGAAATATGTCATAAAAAACAGTGAGCACGTAGAAACCATTAATCAATACGCCCAGAGCAATTGCGAAAGTCTGATCCGGCTGATTGTCGATCAGGAACTGCGCCGATTGACTGAAAACGACTGGGTTGAAGACGGCTTGGAATTGACTGAAAAAGCCATTCAAAGCCGCATCAATGAGACGCTGATAACACAGCATCTACAATGCACTACCCAATGTTTCATCAAGCCTCATTTTCGCGAAATTGAAGGCGAGAACCAGGGCGTTGATCACTTTGCAAGAGAAAGCCTCTACCTGAAAGTACTTAAAAAAAACTTTGAATTTCAAGAGCGCCTTAATAAAGAACGCTTCGAACACGAGCAGCTTGCCGAGCAATCCCTGCTGGAAAAACGCCTTAAAATGATAGAACAGCGCAATAAGGAAGATGACTTAAAGCGTATAGAGCAAGCCTTGATTGCCGACAATACCAAACGTCAACTGGAAGAGAAACAGCAACAGCAACTGGATCAATTCCAACTGGAGGAGCGTTTGCATCTCCAGGAAATACGACATCGGGCTCACCTTAAAGAAGTCGAACAAAAAAATCAGCTGGAACTCGAAAAAAAACTGCTTGACGAAAAGCTGGCGCATCAAAAGTTATTAAAGGAAAAAGAAAGAGAACTGCAAATACAGGAGTTCAAGCAAGAACAGGCTCAATGGAATGAAACAAAAGAACATTTGGAACTTGAAAAGATCAATCAGGAAAAACGACTAAAACAATTGGAAGCTGAAGCTGCTATTTCGCTACAGGAGTTGAAACTCGTCGAAGAACTCAAGCTTGAAGAAAAATTACATGCTGAAAAACTGAGGCATCAAAGCCGATTAAAAGACATAGAACTGGACCTGCAAATAGACGAACAAAGAAAACGCTACGAAGCGACCCTGCACAGCGAAGAGTTTTTACGGCGGGATATAGAATTATTGATACTGGAAAAACAACGGTCCGATTTACTTAATGACATCAAGAGCGCTGAATAATCAAACGAATCATCGAACACAGGTCACTACCCGAGATAAATCAGGGCAGATGAAGGTTAAAACGTGTTCAAACTTCTCTTGTAATAAATATGCAACAGTTGAAGTGCAATAGCTATAATTAACCGGCTTGATGCTATCTGTTTTTACCCATAAGGAATTTTCGAATCATCCAAGTCCTACTCTGAAAATCATTCATATTGACCCACTGATCTGTAATCTCAACTACCCAAGAGCCCAAAGCGACTGAATGAAAGCCAAAACACTGACCTTATTTATCATCTCGATACTGCTACTGATCAATCTGAGTATCTGGAGCTATGTCAATAACCCTTTAAAAATACCATCATGGAACAAAACGATGATGGGGGTGACATTCAGCCCGATGCGCAGGGACTCTGATCCGATGAACAATCGCTACCCATCCTCGGAACAAATCGAGGAAGATGTCAGCTTACTCGCCAACAAAGTCTATGCGATAAGAACATACAGCTCTCTTGACGGCATGGAACAAGTGCCCGAATTTGCTTTAAAAAATAAGCTGAATGTCACGATGGGCGCCTGGATCGATACGAATCTCGAAAAAAACCGCCGGGAAATTGAGAGCCTGATTAATCTCAGCAATCAAAATTCCCCGACCATTGTCCGTTTGCTGGCATAGCTATCTACACAACCTAAAGCCGCAAAAAAAAGTAACATATGCCATGGATATAAAAAAAGTTATTAGACATCGATCCTCGCTTGGCAAAGCGTCACCAACAGCTAGTGGCTGAGCATTTGAACGCCACGGATACATTGAGTGCGGGGTTACGAGCACTACCTAACAAAAGTACGAGTTTTGCCAGTACCCAGGCCGCGTGGCGATTTTATAAAAATGACCGGGTGACTTTAACAAAGTTGCACGAACCCTTACTAATCGCTGCTCACAAAGGTATTGCAACGCAATGCAGTCACTATGCGTTATGTGTACATGATTGGTCACGCTTAAACTATCGAAAACATGACAGTAAGTTGGATAAATACCAGATAACGCATGAAACCGATGTGGGTTACGACTTACAAAGTAGCCTTATTCTCAGTGATCAAACCGGACAACCCCTTGCGCCGGTTGCACAAAGACTGGTGACAGCCAACGGCAGTTACTCAACCTATCACGAGCATGAATTCTCTGAAACGGTTGAAAACCATTTGGATGAAGTGACGCACTGCATAGGTCAATTGGAACAGCATAAATTTGTCAAACCGCTGGTGCATATTATTGACCGAGAGGCCGACTCTGTCGGGCATATGCGCCAATGGGAGGCCAACAATTACTTGTGGTTAACACGCGCTAAAAAGACACCCTCGGTTGAATTCCAAGGGCAATCAATGCCTTGTGCTCAAGTTGCTGACGCGTTGTGTTTCGAGAAAATACGGCAAGTCGATTATCATGGTAAACGGCAATGGCAATGGGTTGCAGAAACACCGATACGAATAACGCGCGCGGCAAAGCCGAGCCAGAAGAAGCAGAAAAAACCATCGGTGTCAGGCGAGCCCATCGACGCACGACTGGTCGTCAGTCGTATTTTATCGAATGAGGGCGACATACTCGCTGAATGGTTGCTAATGACCAATGTGATGGCGGTTGAAGCCAGCGAGATTGCGCTTTGGTACTACTGGCGTTGGCAAATCGAATGTTTTTTCAAACTCCTTAAGAAAGCCGGACACGACTTGGAATCCTGGCAGCAGGAAACCGGACTCGCCATTGCCAAACGGTTACTCGTTGTCTGTATGGCTTGCGTGGTGGTCTGGGAAATTGCGGCCGCTAAAAGCGAAAAAGCAGACGCTTTGCGCACCTTTTTAATCAAGTTGAGTGGCAGGCAAATGGCGTGGGGCAAGTCATTTACTAATCCCGCGTTATTGGCCGGATTATGGGTGTTTCTTTCTATGCAGGAGGTGTTGAATTGTTACTCCCCTGAGGAGCTTGCGACTTTGCAAGAAACAGCTCAGGATTTTCTAATGTGACTTGTGTAGATAGCTATG
>JAGXSU010000027.1 GCA_018333785.1 Methylomicrobium sp.
CGCCATCCATGGCTTCTGGTTTCCGGCAATCCCTGCCGGAATGACGGTAACTATTAATGCAAACAAAGCTCTCCAACAAGCATGGACAACCGTATAAAAACTGGGAAACTTCAGTTTTATATATTGGGGTAATCCTTGGATCCACAGCCAATTTCTGATTTATCGTATCAGCTTAAAGACTGTTAACTCACAAACTGGGTTGATAACGTGCATAGTCAGCCTTGGTTATGACTGTTTTGGTTTTGTAATGACCCAACATCCCGGATTTATGAATCATACAAACGGTCGATCAGGTTTTTAAACCAGCGCGGACGAATCATGATTACAATCAAAAAAAACACTTCCACTATAGGCAGCGGTATTAAGTGCAACACGGTCAAAGCAAGCATAACCAGAATTCCGATGAGTAACCTTGGAAAAAAAGAAGTTTTCATCATTCTTTACCGTTTTAGTGAGGATAGCAGAGGTAGATTAGATAAGCTTATTTTGTAGGAGCGGGCCATGCCGGGATTCAACCACCTCAGGTCGCGGGCATGGCCCGCTCCTACACGACTATCAATACCTATTTTTTATAAGCGGGCCAATAACTCGGCTTTTTTGGCATTGTATTCATTTTCTGTCACTATGCCTTTACTCTTCAGATCGGCCAGTTTTTCCAGTGTTGCAAAAATATCCCCTTCCAGGTTTACCGGTTGCGTATTAACCGCTTCATTAGCATAAACCGGCGCAGATTGAGGCTGCACAGGGTTATTGTCGATAGAAATCACCGGCAAATTGTTCACATCAACCAAACCATATTGACTGGTAAATGTAATTGAACCGCCTACCGACTGTTGCTGTGAAAAGCCACCGATCTGATGATCCAGCGTGTCGTAAAGTGTCACATGTCCGTTGGCTTCAATTGCCAACCGGTGAATAGTCGCAAAATACGCATAGCGCACATTGTTCTGCGATCCGGTGCTATTGGGAAATTGAAGACCGGCCGGCCACCAGTTACCGGAACTGCCGGGTGGAGGCGGAACGAACAAACTGACTGATCCGGCACTTCCCGTGCTATTTTGATGCGTCTGAACGCCGCCGGAGTAGTTATTTTGCTGCTGATTACCTTGGGTTTGTGACTGAAAACTGCCGGTTTGCAGCAAGTTCGGCTGGCTGGCGACCAGATCGGCCAATTCCTGACACAACGAACCGACTGAGTTTTTTAGGTTATTGTTGAACATGTCACCCAACATGATCATTCCACCGCGCATCCATTGCCCTGATCCGCCGAATTCCGGATGGCTGAACTGCGCCATTGAACCGTTACCGTTGATGACCGATTGCAACAAACTGAACACGGCATCGAAGCTGAAGTTATAGCGTTGAGCAAGATTATTGATTATTTGCCAGCCTTCTGGCGTGAGTTGTGACATTAAGCGATTCCACTGAGGTATAAACAAAAGCCCAGTAGTCTTTACTGTCTAACGTTAAAGCTACTTGGGCTAAATAGTTACACAGTTTAATCGATTTGCCCAGTTGAGCGCATACTAAATTTGAAAAATCGTCAAACAAATCAAGGCAATTGAGTATTGCCATTGCTCAGGGCAGATGGTTTGGTTACGCGTTATGTTCGCATTAGTGGTTGAAAGTAAATCAACACCGTCATTCCGGCAGGGGCGACGCCTACTATTAACGCGAACATAGCCATAAAAAAGGGGAACTTCATTTTTTTTATTGCAATGCTGAAAAGTCCTTTCGGTTGCCATTAAAACGCAGGCGGGTGAAGCGCCTCAAAACCATGCACTTTTGCTTTGGGTGTAAAAACGGGCACAGCCCAGGGCTCCTGAACTTGCCCGTTCAGAAAACCGGCCAGCCATAAAGCCTGGGATCGAATCGGTAAAATAAACGCATACAGTTTGCCATCAGGTAATTCGGCAACATCGCCCAGCCCATAAATAGCATCATCACTGCTTTGCAGGTATTCATTGACCTTAATGCCCCGGCCAATATTCAAGCCGGCCATTTCAGCTAACTGGGTACGTGGTTTAAATCCGCAGGACACAATCAACCCGTCAAACTTAAAGCCACTATCGGTGTTGACGCAAACCTGATTGTCCTGTTTGCCAAGACTTTTTATTGCCTGATTAAAACGAACTTCGATACCCACAGTTTGAAGTACATCCAGCAATCTTGCCGAATCCTCAACATCCAGCTGACGTTCCATTAACCTGTCCATCGCATGAAACAGAGTGACTTTATCGCCGGCCACGGCCAAATCGGAAGCCACTTCGCAACCGATCAAACCGCCGCCGATAATCGCCCAGTGGGGCTTTCCGGTTTGTTGCTGCACGTTTTGCCGGAAGCTGCGCAGTTGTTTTAAATCAGTCAGGCTGTTCAAGCTAAAAAACAGGTCTTTATACGGTAAAAACGGCGGAGGAATAAACGCAGCCGAGCCGGTTGCAATGATCAGTTTATCGTAAGCCAGTATCTGGTTTTGTCCCTGTCGACTAAAGGACACGGTTTTATTGGTGGCATTTATGTCATAAACATCAGCATCGCTTAGCACAGCAATACCGCTTTCACGTATTTTTTCGAAGCTTTTCAGAACAATCGTCTGTTCAATATCGGCTTTGGTGAATCCGCGGGAGAGCATGGGTCTGGAGTAATAGCCGTCATTTTCACGGGTGATCAGCGTAATGGCTTCGTCAGCGTTTAACGAGCGGTATTTTTCTGCAAAATTAACGCCCGCTATACCCGAGCCAATAATTAAAACGGCCATGATGCTCTCCTGTGAACGTTAACCCAACTGAAAAAAATCAACTTTTGAAGCACCACAGACAGGACAACACCAATCTTCCGGCACATCTTTCCATAAAGTGCCTGGAGCAATGCCGGAATCAGGATCACCCTCAGCTTCGTCATAGATATGTTCGCAAATTCCACATTCGTATTTTTTATAGTCGGTCATGGCCTTACCTCTTGTTTCAAATTGAGTTTAAATTAACAGCTGAAGTTTCCCAGTTTTTTTTTAACGTTCTTCAGGTTTGCAGGAGTATTAATTAAGGTTATGTTCGAATGAGTAGTTGAAAGTAAATCAACACCGTCATTCCGGCATGGATTGCCGGAGCCGTTAGACCGCGTAAGCGAATCCAGGTCACAAGGATGTGAAAGCCCAACGCCATCCATGGCTTCTGGACCCCGGCAATCCCTGCCGGGGCGACGCCTACTATTAACGCGAACATAGCCTTATTTAATGGGGTTTCAGCCTTTTACGATGACCCTTTGAATAATCCTACGACCCAACCATAATGACAGCCTGTTTTTAAACTGATTGGCAAATTTCAGATTAACAGATCGTAACTATTCAGTGAAAACGCTGAAGGATACTTGTGGGGCTTACGTAGGTTGGGTTAGCTCGATAGAGCGTAACCCAACAATCGAAGCCATCAGCACCAGATAAACCGTTGGGTTACGGCTATCGCCTAACCCAACCTACGCTGAATAGATACAACAGGTCTTTATCAAATTCGAGCATTATTGTGACGCTCATTATAAAGCGCTGCAATCAAATTAGCCTGATACACCATGCCCACCAGCCTTTTTTCGTTATTGACAATGGGTATCTGCCGATAGCCCTGATTGGCCATCAACGGCACCAGTTCGGCAATATGCGTGCTTTCAGGAAGAACGCTGACAGTGCTGGTCATAATATGACCGACCGATTCCGGCTTGCTGGTCGATACATCCGGGGTGCGGCGGATGAATGTTAGAAATTTTTCATGAAATGTTTCATTAACAGCCACGTTGATGAATTTAAAAAAATCATTCCGGGTGATGATGCCGATTACACGCTTGGCTCTGTCGATAACCGGTATGGCTTTGAGTTGTTGACCCTGCATAATTTGCCAGGCGTCTTCCACTTCTGTTCCGTATTCAACCGAGACGATGTTTCTAACCATAATATCCTTGCAGGTTATGTTGCCTTGGTAGCGTTTAAAGCGTTGCATCTGAACGTCTGTGAACAATTTGCTTAAGTCGGTCGCTGTGACGTCCATAAACGCATTCATATTCTCTAGCGCTTGCTCCATATCTTGCTCTGAAAATCCGGTGCGCTGCTGCTCAACAACCGGATTCAAACGAATCTTCTTACTGGCCAGGTGTTGAGAATGAACAGGATAATTATGCCCCAACAACCAACGGTTAAAAGCAATCGCCAATATCAGCATAATGACAACGTTTAAACCAACCGGCATCAGCACAAAACCATACCCAAGAGAAGTGATGGGATCGCCTGCCATCACGGGCGTCAACGCTGTTGCCGCACCCGGCGGATGCAAACACCTGAGTAATAACATGACCAGCACACTGCCGGCCACTGCACACGCCGATGCTAAAACCGTATCGGGAATAATTTGGGCGCTAAACATACCGGCAAGAGCAGATACCAGCTGCCCTCCCACCAAAGGCCAAGGCTGGGCAAGCGGACTGTTGGGAATAATAAATAAAATGACCGCAGACGCGCCCATGGAAGCAACAATAATGGGAGAAACCGAACTCGAACTGAAAAATCGGGTTACCCAGGCGACCAGCAAAATGGTGCCGAAACAGGCAATAATGGAAAGCAGCTTCCCTTTGATGCTTAAGTTGACAGGGTCAATTGTTACAAAATGAAACCATTGTTTAACGTTTATCATCATGTCGGCGCGGCTCATCTCGTTGAGATAAAAAGTCGTCGAAGTATATATCAGATGGAAATACCCTGTATTCTCCTTGTGGGAAAGGCTAGGGTAAAAACTGTTAATCGATGGTCAGCCGTGTAGGAGCGGCACTTGCCCGCGACCGAATTTGGTTCAATCGCGGGCAAGTGCCGGATGCAGAGAGATGATTGATTTATCACTACCCGTTTTACCTTTGGTAAATCATTTTGGCGAAATTCTCAGCGATTGATGCAATGTTCGCTTTCTTTGGAAACAAGATAAGGTCCAGCCAGAAAACCCTCGTTGGGATTATTGATCATGTCTTGGTTTGCAACTCTGGAAAGATCATGCGTGAAGTCAGTCATCGAATCTACAATCTGAACCACAACAGCATTAATGAGCATCACCAATGGATGACCGCCTCCGGATCCCTGGCTTATCGATTGGGTCCCGTGCCAGATTACTTCCCCGGATGCCGTATCGACAAGCCGTGCGCTGGTTTTAATAGTCGTAATAGATTGCAAAACGATATACTTTTGACCCCATTCTTCAATGGTCACATAGAGAACCGCGTCGGCACCGATAATATCTTTAATTTTTTCCAGCGAAACGGCATGCATTTCTTCCGATGAAGGCAGACCGTTCTCCTTCATATAGGCATCTATCACGGCAACCGGAAATACATAATAACCACATTCAGCCAATGGATTGCTGATCGTCGATAAATAGCTGTAGGGCGCATTGACATCGGTTGTTAGATTCAAAGGCGGTAACACCAGGATGGATCGGGGACGGTGGTTATAAAAAGCAGAATAATCGAAGGGCAATTTCGAAGGACAAGCGGTTAAAAAAGCAAGTAGCAAAACCGGTAGCAATCTGTAAATAAAGGATGCGAGGTTCATTGTTTGACTCTGCTCATCAAGTTATCAATAAAAACCGCTGATTCGGGGAACAGTTGTTTTTCTACTGCAAATTCAAGAAAAGCTGATTGAGTATCTCCCTGCAAATAATACATATAGCCGAGATGCGCATGAACGCCAGGGGGTACCCGCTTGCCTGAATTACTGGCGATACCCATGTCTTCTCTTAATTGTGCAACTTGAGTCGCCGGGTCCGCCGAACCCGGTTCACTGTACATTTCATAAATGATGTCTTCATAGTCTCCCCAATGATACAGGGGCGGGGTTCCACACCCGGAGACCATCAAACAAGATAATGCCACTATCCTTTTGATTAAAGCACTGGTCATTAATTTCCTGGCATTGGATTCCATTCGCCACGCTCCAAACCATTAACTAAATTGTTGACAGCCTCCATAATCGCCAGATTAAGGACTTTGCCATTCAGTGTCGAATCATAACCGGCGCTTGATCCGAAGCCGATAACTTCGCGGTTACTGAGTTCATATTCACCGGCGCCCTGAACTGAATAGATGATTCGTGAAGTTTTGACATCGACCACGTTTAACGCAACTTTTGCATAAGCCACCTGATTCTTTCCATAACCCAGAATTCCGAAAAGCTGGGTATCGCCTGTTGTGCGCCGCCCGAACTCGGTAACATTGCCGGTCAAAACGACTTGTGCGCCTTGAAGTTGCTGCTGAGCACCGCGAATTTTAGCCTCCTGGGCAATTTCCTCCATATTTTCCCTATCGACCACATCGAATCGGCCTGATTGCTGCAAATGCGTTTTCAATATGGTCTTGGCTTGACTGCCTAGCTGATCAATACCGTCTGAGAAGATACCTCGCATATAGGCCGATCGATTATCAAACTTTCCGACAACCAGAGAATGTTTTATTCCTTGATAAACAGTCGTTGAAGAAGGAACGGATTCTGGTACTAAAGCGCGATGAGATTCGGTTGCGCAACCGCTTATAACAAGGCCACATGCAATAGAAACTATGCACCAAAAGCTGTGAACATAATTTTTGCGGATATTGAATAATTCTGGCATTGGGCTTCCCCTGGTTGACTTAAACGGGATAGGACTAGATCATTTGAAGCTATTAGCTGGATTTACATTTTAAAGCACAGTAAGGCGAATCATAAGAGCCCCGGTTTGTTGAATCGATCCTTAATAGCTTCAAGTTCTGCCGGTTAACAGGCGTGATCATTTTTTAGCAGCGGCAATTATACTACCGAGCTAACTCAGTTGACATCAATCTATCTCTTGCCGATCTCTCTTTAGAAAACCCACCTGTAGACTACCGAACAATTATGGACAACAAAAAACCCGCTAAGCCTTTCAACTTGCGGGTTTCTGTTCTTCTTTGGGCTTCAAAAAACCCTTATTTGGTGCCGATGGCCGGACTTGAACCGGCACGACTTGCGTCACCACCCCCTCAAGATGGCGTGTCTACCAATTTCACCACATCGGCTTGAATTCAGTTTATCGGGTTACCCGCTTATTGGGCTGCCGGTACATCTAACTGATTTTGTTCAGCCGGAGCAGGAACTGGCGAATCAGTCGCTGATTTAGGCGCTAGATTAGGTACTTCGGATAATTCAGCTTCGGGCATATCCAGCAGATCTTTTACTTCGGTTGTCTTGCCGCTTAAAACTGCAAGGCCCAAACTGGTTATAAAAAATAATGATGCCAATATAGCTGTCGTTCTTGATAAGAAAGAAGCAGCTCCCTGAGCTCCGAAAATAGTTCCTGATGCGCCGCTACCAAAAGCAGCACCTGCATCCGCACCTTTTCCTCGTTGCATTAAAACCAAGCCTATAACACCCAGACCCAGCAAAACATGAATAACGATAATAGCTTGATACATAACGATTAATTAGCCGCTTGATAAATCTTTAAGAAACCTTCAGCATCCAAAGAAGCGCCGCCAATCAAGCCACCGTCAATATCAGGCATACCAAACAAACCTTTGGCGTTATCAGCTTTGACGCTGCCACCGTACAATATTTGCAGCTGGCTGGCTATTTCAGGGTTTTGTTTGGCAAAGCGCTCACGGATGTATTTGTGAACTTCTTGTGCTTGCTCATCGGATGCCGTTTTGCCGGTACCGATCGCCCAAACGGGTTCATAAGCAATCACAGCACTTTTAAATGCTTCAATTCCGGCTGCAGCTAGAACTGCATCCAGTTGTTCGTCTATTACGCTGAACGTCTGATCATTTTCACGTTGTTCAAGCGTTTCGCCTACACATAAAATCGGCAGAATGTCCTGTTTCTGAGCCTGACAAAAACGTGCTGCAACTGATTCGTTGGAATCGCCGTAGTAGGACCTGCGTTCAGAATGACCTACGATGGCATAGGTGCAATCAAATTCTTTCAGCATGGCTGCAGATATTTCGCCGGTATAAGCGCCTGATGTCTGATCCGCCACGTTTTGTGAACCCAGCTGAAGATGAGTTCCCTTAAGTGCGTTAGCAGCGTCAGATAAATAAACATAGGGCACACAAATCGCAATATCTGCTCCTGTTTGAGTCAACCCTGAAATAATGGATTTACATAATGACGCGGTCATTTCTTTGGAACCGTTCATTTTCCAATTTCCAACTACTAGTTTACGACGCATTTTCCTCTCCGGCGAAAATAAGCTGGGTATCATATATGCATAACTTCACTAATTCAAGCACCGATTGCGTTCCTAACTTGATCAGCCAGATACTGTGCCAATTCATTCACCAATGGCTCGTTGCTGCCTTCCACCATCACTCTTATCAAGGGTTCAGTCCCTGATGGCCTCAGCAAGACACGGCCGGTATCGCCCAATTTCTTCTCAGCATCCTTGACCGATTTCTGCAAGCCTTCATGCGTATCGGGATTAATTTTCTGAGCGGTTTTGACATTGATCAATACTTGAGGGTATTTCTGCATGCCTGATTTCAGCTCGTGCAGTGATTTTCCGGTAACGTGAATTTCAGCCAGCACCTGGAGCGCCGCAACAATCCCATCGCCCGTCGTTGTCCGGTCCAGGCAGATAATATGCCCCGAATTTTCCCCACCGAGGATGCCTTGTTTATTCGTCATCATTTCCAAGACATAACGGTCTCCGACATTCGCACGGAACAAGGGCACACTGAGGTCTTTCAATGCGTGCTCCATTCCCAGATTAGTCATTAACGTCCCAATCACGGGCCCAGTTAAATGACCGCTTTTGAGTCTGGACTTGGCAATGATATAAATTAATTCGTCACCGTCAACGATCTCGCCTTTATGATCAACCATGATCAACCGATCACCATCGCCATCCAAAGCAATGCCTAAATCAGCGCGATAAGCCTGAACGGCGGCTACGAGTTTATCCGGCTTGGTTGCGCCACATTCTTCGTTGATATTCAAGCCATCCGGCTCGACACCGATTGAAACAACTTCCGCACCTACTTCGCTGAACACATGCGGGGCGATATGGTAAGTGGCTCCGTTCGCGCAATCCACGACAATTCTCATGCCGTTAAAATCCATGGAAGTGGGTATGGTGCCTTTACAAAACTCGATATAGCGACCGGCAGCATCGGCCACTCTTTTGGCTTTGCCAAGCTCCGATGACTCCACTGTGGTCATTGGAGAATCAATATAGCCTTCTATTTTTTTCTCTATTTCATCGGGTAGCTTGGTGCCTTGAACAGAAAAGAACTTGATGCCGTTATCGTAGTAAGGGTTGTGCGAAGCACTGATGACAATGCCCGCCTGAGCCCTTAAAGTCCGAGTCAAATAAGCGATACCCGGCGTGGGCATCGGCCCCAATAAGCGCGTATCGACTCCGGCAGCAGTCAATCCTGCTTCCAGCGCCGATTCAAACATGTAGCCGGAAATACGGGTGTCTTTGCCGACCAACACAAAGCCATGACCCTCATTCGCAAATACGCGCCCGGCCGCCCAACCCAACTTGAGCATGAAATCTGCAGTGATTGGCGGCACACCCACTTTGCCCCTAATACCGTCTGTTCCAAAATATTTTTTTTCCTTCATCGTTCAAGCCTATTCTGAAATAAATTATCTTTAAAAATCATCACAACCGGGCAAACTTTAATTCTGAATGACACAACTGAGCTTTGCCGGGTAATTTTGGCCAATGGTTTGCATTAGGGAAATTGTAGTAGCGAGAGGCTTATAAAACAAAAAAGGAGCGGTGAAAATATTCACTGCTCCTTTGTTTGACTTAGCCTTTTCAATGGCCGCTATTCAAGTCGCTGAAAAAACTACCTTTATTTAGTGACTTCCTTCGGCGGGATCACCCACTGAATCAACGGGTTTATCACCGGTGGAACTTGGGCTTTCTTTGCCTTCGTTTTGCGGAGGATTCCAGTCGCCCCAGCCTTTGGGCGGGCCCACAGGTTTACGATTCATTAAGTCGTCTATCTGATACTTGTCGATAGTTTCATACTTGATTAACGCTTCGGCCATTGCATGAAGAATGTCGATATTCTCTTTCAGAATTTCTTCGGCTCTCGCGTAATTCTTGTCGATGATGGACCTGATTTCTTCATCGATCGTATGCGATGTTTCCTCGGAAACCGATTTATGGCGCGTCACGGACCGACCCAGAAAAACCTCGCCTTCTTCTTCACTGTAAGCCAAAGGCCCCAAGCGCTGAGATAATCCCCACTTGGTCACCATGTTTCTTGCCAGTTCGGTGGCTCTTTCGATATCGTTGGATGCGCCTGTGCTGACTTGTTCCCAGCCGAATATCATATCCTCGGCTATACGGCCGCCAAAAAGACTGGAAATCATACTGTCCAGCTTACATTTGCTGGCGCTGTATTGATCGGCCTCCGGCAGGAACATGGTCACACCCAAAGCGCGGCCTCTCGGCATGATGCTGACTTTATAGACAGGATCATGTTCGGGAACTGTCTTGCCGACAATCGCATGACCCGCTTCATGATAAGCCGTCATGCGCTTTTCTTTTTCACTCATCACCATGGAGCGGCGCTCTGCACCCATGATCAACTTGTCTTTTGCGCTTTCGAGGTCGCCCATGCTGACCGTATTTTTATTGGTCCTGGCGGCAAATAATGCAGCCTCATTGACCAGATTGGCTAAGTCGGCGCCAGAAAAACCGGGCGTACCCTGAGCAATATACCTGACTTTGACATCGTCTGAGGCAGGCACTTTTTTCATGTGCACATTCAATATCTGCTCTCTGCCTTTCACATCCGGCAGACCTACAGTCACCTGGCGGTCAAATCGACCTGGACGGAGCAAGGCTTTGTCCAAAACATCCGGACGGTTGGTTGCGGCAATGACAATGATGCCTTCGTTACCTTCGAAGCCGTCCATTTCAACCAGCAGCTGATTCAGAGTTTGCTCACGTTCATCGTGTCCTCCGCCGAGACCAGCACCACGCTGTCTTCCAACGGCATCGATTTCATCGATAAAGATGATGCACGGCGCATGTTTCTTAGCTTGTTCAAACATATCACGAACACGCGAAGCACCGACACCGACAAACATTTCAACAAAATCAGAACCGGAAATACTGAAGAAAGGCACTTTTGCTTCACCGGCAATGGCTCTCGCCAGCAAGGTCTTTCCGGTACCCGGCGGTCCGACCATCAGCGCGCCGCGCGGAATTTTGCCGCCCAGTTTCTGATATTTGGCCGGATCTTTGAGGAAGTCGACCATCTCCTTTACTTCTTCCTTGGCCTCATCGCACCCGGCAACGTCGGCAAAGGTGACTTTAATCTGATTTTCTTCGAGCATTTTGGCTTTGCTTTTGCCAAAAGACAGGGCACCTTTACCTCCGGCTCCGCCTCCCTGCATCTGCCGCATGAAAAATACCCAAACGCCAATCAGCAGCAAAATAGGGCCGAACGACACCAATAATTGCATCAAGAAAGAGGGCTGCTCAGGCGGAACGGCTTTAACCTCAACGCCGTTTTCCAAAAGATCATCAACCATGTGGGGATCGTTGGGGGCGTAAGATCTAAATTGTTCACCGCTTTGCATTTTGCCTTTGATGACACGGTCATCAATGATAACGTGCTGGACCTGCCCTGATTTTACAGCTTGTATAAACTGTGTATAAGACAGCGAGGCGTCGCCTTTGGCTCCTTGTGGCGCGAAGTTATTGAAAACTGACATCAGCACAACAGCGATGACAACCCACAAAATTACATTTTTAAGCATATCGTTCAAACTTTTCGCCCCTGACCGGAACGGTCCTCTTTTGTATAAATCGTTGGCATTATAGCAGGAATAGTCATTCCCGGCCCTCGTTATTGGTTGACAATCTTATTTTTTGACCCTAGAGAGTGATATGGTTGTGTATTTCATTTTTTAAACCCTTTGGCCAAAATATAAACTTCATTACTGCGAGACCTTGAGGCTTTTGGCTTTCTGACCACTACCTTTGAGAAAGAACTGCTTACATCACGAAAGAACTCATCAAAGCCCTCGCCCTGAAAAACTTTGACTAAAAAACCGCCTCCGGGCATTAACACAGAACGGGCTGTATCTAATGCCAATTCGCATAAATAAATGGCGCGAGGTAAATCAACGCCTTTATTACCGCTCATATTCGGCGCCATATCGGAAAGGACTACGCTAACAGGAGCGCCTTCCAGCACTTCGAACAACTGATTGAGAACAGCCTCTTCGCGAAAATCACCCTGAATAAACGAAACATCTTCCAGTGGTGTCATCGGCAAAATATCCAAAGCCACGATTTTGTTTTTCTTGCCAAGAATCTGCCTGGCATATTGAGACCAACCGCCCGGGGCTGCGCCCAAGTCAATGACATTCATCCCAGGCTTGATCAGCTGATCCTTTTCCTGAATTTCAATAAGCTTGAACACCGCTCGAGAACGCCATCCTTGCTGCTGAGCCATTTTGACATATTCATCATGAAAATGTTCCTGTAACCACTGATTGCTGCTTTTGCTTCGTGCCATTGTTGAATTCGTGTATTATTTCGCCTTTTTTACGAAGGAATTAAGAGTGATCGCAGCCGACAAAAAGAAGCTAAAGGCTCAAGCCCACAGCTTGAAACCTGTCATTATGATAGGTCAATCCGGATTAACAGAAGCTGTCTTGGCTGAAATAGAACTTGCTTTAGACAGTCATGAACTCATCAAAGTCAAGGTTCGCGCCGAACGCGAAGAACGTGTTCGTATTCAAGAATCTATCTGCAATAGAACCGGCGCCGACTTTATTCAAAGCATCGGGCAGATTCTGGTCATTTATCGTTTAAATCCAAAAAAATAAGCCTTTGCGAGGGAATCACATTCCCTCGCCTGTCACTTCTGACTAGATATACTGAATGGAGATGACTTCGTACTCAACATCCCCGCCTGGCGCTTTGACAATGACCGTATCACCGGCTTCTTTACCTATCATGGCTCTTGCAATGGGTGAGCCGATTGAAATGCGCCCGGCTTTAATATCGGCCTCATCTTCACCTACAATCTGATACACCACGGATTTACCGGTATCTGCATCCTCGATCTCAACAGTTGCACCAAAAACGACTTTGCCATTCGCATCCAGCTTGGTCACATCAATGATTTGCGCATTTGAAAGCTTCGATTCAATTTCTGCAATCCGGCCTTCAGCAAAGCTTTGCTGTTCTCTGGCCGCATGGTATTCGGCATTTTCCTTTAAGTCACCATGCGCCCTGGCATCTGAAATTGCAGCAATGATTCTGGGTCTTACAACCGATTTCAATTCCTCTAATTCAGCACGCAGTTTTTCTGCTCCGACAATAGTCAGTGGTACTTTATTCATTTATAAACAACTCCAGTCAAATTCGTTCCGGTTTTATGTTTTTGCTTTAACCGGAATTATCATTTCATTAACAGACAAAAAATAAGCTGAAAAACACACCGCCTTTCACAAACTCATGCAGTAAAAAATGAGGTTATCAGATGCCTGTTACTAACTTATCGATCATCTTCAGAAAAAACGGGAAGACGCTCTTTATTCAAAGGTCTTATGTAAATCCTTAAGGCTGGAAACACTCCCCGCACTCAATTCACCCAAGGCATAACACGCCGCTTTCGCACCGGCCATTGTCGTGTAATAAGCCACACGATGCTGCAAGGCTTCTCGCCGCATGGTAAACGAATCATTAATGGCTTTTTTGCCTTCGGTGGTGTTAACAATCAATTGAATCTGATCATTTTTTATCATATCAACCGTATTAGGCCGCCCCTCGTTGACTTTAAAAACCTCTTCGCAAGGTATTCCAGCCTCCTTGATGACTCTGGCCGTTCCCCGGGTCGCAACAATCTGATAATTTTTTGCCACTAACAACCGGGCTATTTCCGGTAGCTTGGGCTTGTCTGCATCGCGAATACTGATTAACACCTTGCCGCTTAGATTCAGATCCACGCCGGCCGCTCTTTGCGATTTGGCAAAAGCTTCACCAAAGGTTTTTCCGACGCCCATGACTTCGCCGGTGGATTTCATTTCAGGCCCCAGCAAGGGGTCAACTCCGGGAAATTTAACGAAAGGGAAGACGGCTTCTTTGACAGAAAAATAACTGGGAATTCGCTCTTCAGTAACACCCTGCTCTGTCAGACTCTTGCCGGCCATGCAGCGCGCTGCAATTTTTGCCAGCGGATAACCCGTTGCCTTGGATACGAAAGGCGCGGTTCTGGAGGCTCTAGGATTAACCTCCAGCACGTAAACATCGGTGCCCTGAATAGCAAACTGAGTATTCATCAGACCAATCACACCGAGGGCTTCCGCCATTTTCTCAACCTGTTCGCGCAACTGATCCTGCAACTCCGGCGCCAGATCGTAAGGTGGAAGCGAACACGCAGAATCACCGGAATGAACACCGGCTTGCTCGATATGCTCCATCAATCCGCCGATCAAAATACGCTCCCCGTCATAAATCGCATCGACATCCATTTCCACCGCATCATCAAGAAAACGGTCCAGCAAAACAGGCGAGTCATTGGACACACTGACGGCCTCTTTCATGTAACGCTGCAAACCTTCTTCGTTAAATACGATTTCCATGGCTCGCCCGCCCAAAACATAAGAAGGCCGAACCACCAAGGGATAGCCCAATTCACGGGCTGAATTAATGGCCTGTTCTACCGAACGCGCGGTTGCATTGGGAGGCTGACGCAAACCCAATCGCTCGAGTAACTTTTGGAAACGTTCTCTGTCTTCGGCCAGATCGATAGAATCAGGAGACGTGCCTATAATGGGCGCGCCGGCAGCTTCCAGTGCGCGTGCGAGCTTTAATGGCGTCTGCCCGCCAAATTGGACAATCACGCCTTTGGGTTTTTCCAGATGGATGATTTCCAGCACATCTTCCAAGGTCAATGACTCAAAATACAAGCGATCTGAGGTATCAAAATCGGTAGACACGGTTTCAGGATTACAATTGATCATGATCGTTTCGTAACCGTCTTCACGCAATGCCAGCGCAGCATGAACACAGCAATAATCAAATTCAATGCCCTGACCGATCCGGTTCGGCCCGCCACCGAGAATAATTATTTTCTCTTTGTCCGTGACACGCGCTTCGCATTCTTCCTCGTATGTCGAATACAGGTAGGCTGTATCGGACGAAAACTCAGCCGCACATGAATCGATTCGTTTATAAACCGGACGAATGTTCTTTTTGTGGCGCACGCTGCGCACTTCCGACTCGTTGGCGCCCAGCAGTTTTGCAATTCTGGCGTCCGAAAATCCTTTTCTTTTTAGCTTGTACAATTCTCCTTCATCCATGGTGGCCAACGTTTTGGCCGCCAAAGACTTTTCAGTAATGACCAGATCTTGAACTTGCGCAAGAAACCAGGGGTCAATCTTACACGCTGAAAAAATCTCTTCCAGCGTCATTCCGATTCTAAACGCATCGGCCACATACCATAAACGATGAGCGCCAGGATGCCTGAGTTCGCGTTGAATTTTTTCCAATGCATCGTCTGCATTCAAATCGATGATTTCATCCAGGCCCGTTTTGTCGACTTCAAGCCCGCGGATAGCTTTCTGTAAAGACTCCTGAAAAGTCCGGCCAATGGCCATGACCTCACCCACCGACTTCATTTGTGTGGTCAGACGGTCATCGGCATCGGGGAATTTTTCAAACGTAAAACGAGGTACTTTGGTAACGACATAATCAATGGACGGCTCGAATGATGCTGGGGTTGCGCCGCCGGTGATTTCGTTTTTCAATTCGTCCAGCGTATAGCCAACCGCCAATTTGGCAGCGACTTTGGCAATCGGAAAACCGGTTGCTTTTGAGGCCAGCGCCGATGAGCGTGATACCCGTGGATTCATTTCAATGATCACCATACGGCCGTCTTCAGGGTTAATCGCGACCTGAACATTGGAACCGCCGGTGTCGACACCTATCTCCCGCAGCACAGCAAGCGAGACATTACGCAAAATCTGATATTCCTTATCGGTTAAGGTCTGGGCCGGTGCAACCGTAATCGAATCGCCGGTATGAACACCCATCGGATCGAAGTTTTCAATGGAACAGACAATGATGCAGTTATCTTTGGAATCGCGCACCACTTCCATCTCGAACTCTTTCCAGCCCAACACCGATTCTTCGATCAGCAATTCGTTGGTAGGCGAAAGATAAAGGCCCCGCTCGCATATTTCCAGGAACTCTTCCTTGTTATAGGCAATTCCACCGCCACTTCCGCCCATGGTAAAAGAAGGCCTGATAACCGTCGGATAGCCCACTTCCAACTGAGCAGCCAAAGCTTCTTCCAAACTGTGTGCCGTTTTAGAACGAGCCACTTCAAGCCCGATTCGGCCCATTGCCTGATTGAATAACTCACGGTCTTCTGCCATGTTGATCGCTTCTTTCGTAGCACCAATCATTTCAACACCGTATTTTTCCAGAACACCGTGCTTATCCAACGCCAGCGCGCAATTTAATGCGGTTTGACCGCCCATGGTCGGCAATACGGCATCCGGACGCTCTTTCTCTATGATTTTTTCGACTGTTTGCCAGTCGATAGGCTCTATGTAAGTGACATCTGCCATATCCGGATCGGTCATGATGGTTGCCGGATTGGAATTGACCAAGATGACCCGGTAGCCTTCTTCTCTAAGCGCCTTACACGCTTGTGTGCCGGAATAATCAAACTCGCACGCCTGTCCGATAACAATCGGACCCGCGCCTAGTAATAAAATCGATTTAATGTCAGTTCTTTTTGGCATTGTTTTTATTTAAGTCTGTTGCGTGGGGTTTAGTGCGAAGCGGCTTGTTTCATCATCTGGATGAAACGATCGAACAAAAATTCCACATCTTGAGGACCCGGACTGGCTTCAGGATGCCCCTGAAAGCCAAAAGCAGGACAATCAGTGCGTTCTATGCCTTGTAAACTGCCGTCGAAAAGCGATCTGAAAGTAGGTTTTAAATGCTCAGGAAGACTGGCCTCATCAACCGCAAAGCCATGGTTTTGACTGCTGATCATCACCTTACCCGTCGCTAATTCCTGCACCGGATGATTGGCGCCGTGGTGACCAAATTTCATTTTTTCGGTTTGTGCGCCGCTGGCCAATGCCAGTAACTGATGCCCCAAACAAATACCGAATACCGGTATTTTCCGGTCAAGAATGATTTTGATGGCTTCTATTGCATAAGTGCACGGCTCCGGATCGCCAGGGCCGTTTGACAAAAACACACCATCCGGCTTCATTGCCAATACTTCTGCAGCTGGCGTTTGAGCAGGCACAACCGTGACACGGCAACCCCGGTTGACCAGCAAGCGCAAGATATTGCGCTTGATACCGAAATCGTAAGCCACCACATGGTAAGTCAGATCGCTGCGTTGGCTGTAACCGGATTCCAACGCCCAAATATCTTCCCGCCATTCATAAGAATGATCGATACTCACGACCTTGGCCAAATCCATGCCTTTTAGACCTGGAAACTGACTGATTGCCTGCTTTGCCGCCGCTTCATCAACGGTCTCTCCGGCGATGATACAGCCATTTTGAGCCCCTTTGTCGCGCAGCAAGCGGGTCAATTTGCGGGTATCAATATCGGCAATCGCAACGACATTATTATCGATTAGATAACGTTGTAATGTTTTTTCACTTCGCCAGTTACTGGCCAATAGAGGTAAATCCCTGATCACCAGGCCACCGGCGAATACTTGAGCAGACTCGTTGTCTTCGGCATTGGTGCCCACATTGCCTACATGCGGATACGTCAATGTCACTATTTGCCTTGCATATGACGGATCGCTCAGAATTTCCTGATAACCCGTTAACGATGTATTAAAAACTACTTCTCCTGTTGAGCAACCATCAATACCAATGGATGCCCCCTTAAAGACAGTCCCGTCCTCCAATACCAGTAATGCAGGATTACTCAAAATCAGTCACCTCAAATGTGCAAAACGGGATGAGCCAATCGGCACATCCCGTTTGAAAATATAAAAAATCTGTCAAATTTTACGAGATTATCCGTATAAATTCATTAACAATTTTTGTCTGACACGGTTATAGGCTTTAATTTTAAGAAACAATGTATCTGAAAACCTTTGATATTATGTACCCTTAACCAAATAAACCTTCTTATTGGAACAGCATATTCAGCGCTTAAAAAGCACAGAATGGCGAACTCAATTTTTATGAGATGACATAGCGCTTTTTTGATCTACCGATTCTATTGAAAATCTATTATTTTTATGGTCTATTGATCAAAAAATAACAACGCCAAACCTATTGTAAAATAGGGACAGAAAGTCGCGGATCCTGACCAGAGGAAAGCCGGACTGCCGACAGTAACCTTCGTCAAGGTTGCAAGCAGCAGTCCGGCTTTTTTTTGCCCGCAATTTTAAATAAGCACAAATCAGCGTAACTATTTACCGGAGCAACAAAACAAAAGTGATAGACGTTTTAGGTTCTGGTGGGTGATAGCCAATCCAACCTACCCTTAATATCTGCATCAAAAAAACCACCGTACGTATTAATAACAATAAAAAAGTAGAGGTTTATATGAAAACTATAAATTGGTCGTCCATCACCAGAACCCTGACATTATTAGTTACATGTCTGGCCCTATCATTTGCTTCATTTGCACAGGAGAAACCGTTCGAAAGAATCGTGGTTTTCGGAACCAGCTTGAGCGACCCGGGAAATGGCTTCGTGTTGCTGTCCGACCCTTATGCTTTTGGATTTGACGAAAACTGCGAACTCGGCACCCCGGCCAATGTACCGCCTTATGATTCATTGGACGAATTGGTAATACCCGATGGCACTTACGCCAGAGGCGGCCATCATGTCACCAATGGCGCCACCTGGGTAGAACAACTGGCGCGCGGCCAGGGATTATCAGGCAATGTCCGTCCGGCATTAAGAAACCCCGGATTAAAAGCCAGCAATTATGCAGTTGGCGGCGCCAGGGCGGCATCTGATTATCCATGCCGATTTAACTTGGCAAACCAATTGGAAGAGTATTTTGCTGACTTCCCTGAAACATCGGCCAATGCGCTGGTGGTCATTGAAATGGGTGGTAATGATGTCCGTGATGCTTTGGTTGATCCAGACCCGCTGACAGTGATTACCGAAGCGATTACCCAAATTAACAATACTATTCAAGAGCTTCATTTAAAAGGCGCCAGACACTTTTTATTGGTAAATGTGCCCGCAATCGGACAAACACCGGCTATACAAACCCTGAATTATTTATACCCTGCCCTTGATATCGCAAACTCAGCGAATCTTCTAGCAAGGGGATTCAACGGCGCGCTGGCCGAGTTACAAGACGGTTTGAACTCTGGCCTGCCCGGAGTTGATATCCGGACACTGGATCTTTATTCTTTGTTGAATAAAATTATCGCCACTCCGGGTGATTATGACATCACCACCATTGATAAAGCCTGCGTAACGCCAAATGTGCCGCCTTTTGCCTGCAAGAAACCTGATACCTATTTGTTTTGGGATGGCATACATCCGACTAAAGCAGTGCATGGCTTTATGGCTGACGAAGCCGCTGAAGTCCTTGAAATCGATTAAATGGGCAAACAGGCCAGCATGCCTGCTCAAAGCGGGCTTGGCTGGCCGCTTCATTCATCCAGTAAGATGATTTCCTCCAGGACAAAGCCGATAGCAGTAAGAAGCAGACCATGACCGCGAGTGAACTCGCTGAGATCACGGGCATGGTCCTCTCCTGCAAAAATACGCCGAACTTAACGGACTGTTAATCAGGCAGACATTGATCGCCTTTGCAGAGGTTGATTTCAATCGTCATGTGATCCAGCTTGTGGAATTTACTCAATAATTTTTTGTAGTAACTCGGCGATTTGGGATAGCGCGTCACAATGGCCATGATCATTGCATAATGCCCCGAACTCATCCTCCAGATATGAAGATCGGTCACCCGATTGCCTGCTTTTCTTTCTATCGCTTCTATGACTTTTCTTTTGTAGGCGTCATCAATACTTTCATCGACCAGAACAGGTCCTGTCTCTTTAATCAAGGAATACGCCCAAACCAGAATGACGACCGCTCCGACAAGACCCATCAAAGGATCCAGACCGACCCAGCCGTAATATTTCCCGGCAACCAGTGCAATGATCGCAAGAATCGAGGTCAAAGCGTCCGCTAAAACATGCAGATAAGCGGCCTTTAAATTGTGGTCATGATGATGGTGGTGGTCTGATTCATGATCATGCCCGTGATGATCGTGATCATCCCTCAACAAAAAGGCGGAAATCACGTTGATTAACAAGCCAAACGATGCGACCAGAATAGCTTCATCAAAACGAATATCAAAAGGATCCAAAAATCGCTGAATGGACTCGATCATCATAATGACGGCCACCACAGCGAGCGCGATGGAACTGGCAAATCCGCCTAATACGCCAACCTTGGCAGGACTAAAGGCAAATGTTTGATCATGCGCATGAATACGGCTGTACCGGTAGGCAAAAATGGTGATCATGAAAGCCGCAACATGCGTTCCCATATGCCATCCGTCTGCCAATAAAGCCATAGAATTAAAGCTGAGCCCGGCTGCAATTTCTACCAGCATGGTCAAGGCGGTCAAGACCAGAACTAGACGTGTACGTCTTTCTCCTTTGGCATTGAAATGTAAAAAATCGTGATCATGCCGCCAATGACTGAGATTATGCTTGTGGGAGTCCATAGTCGAATTTCTTGATATCAATACTCAATGGGTTATGCGGGGTGATTACCGTGTTGATTAATCGTATTTCAAATACTTAAAGCGCGGATCGTCGGGCGTTCCCTCGAGGCTGGAACCCTCCTCTTTTCCCGGTTGCCACATAATCACTTCTTCAATTTTTCTTGCCAATTCAAAATCTTTATTGGTAATACCTTTTGCTGCATGATTCATCAGTTTGACGATCACAAACGCATAAGACACGGTCATATCCGGATGATGAAACGCCGCTTCTGCCAGATGTCCTACTGTATTAACCACCATCAACGTTGATTTCCAGCCGCTGGTTTTATATTTTCGGCGTATCCAGCCGTTTTCCAGATTCCAATGAGGCAGCTCATCCTCCAAGCGTTTTTGTACCTCTTGATCCGAATAAACTTCTTCGTGTTTGCGCTCTCTCCAACTCATCGTAAGCTCCTAAATCAAGTGAATAAAAAATCAATAGACCTGTAAAGCTATCAGTTTTTACTCAAACGGGAAAGTAATTTACTGCTGATCAGTATCATTGCCGGTCCGGTTTTAACGGATTATTTCAGTCGGATGCCCGCTTTAAAAAAAATGCCTTGCAAGTTTTCAATTTATTGGGCAATTTCCATGCTTTTAGAACGGCATCGGCTTTAGCTTAGCTGACGGGAATACATACCCCCCGTAACTTGGAGCACGAGAACTATGACAGAAAGACCTTTTCTATTGTTGAGAGGATTGGCACGGGAGAGCCGCTACTGGGGTGATTTTACCGGGCATCTGGCTAAAACATTTCCGGACCGCCCTATTCTGACCCCCGATATTCCCGGCAATGGCCCGTTCTGGCAAAAAACCAGCCCTTCGCGCATTGAGGACATGACTCAATCACTGCGCAGCCAACTGTCCATCACCGGACCTATGGACATAATCGGACTCTCCATGGGCGGCATGATCGCACTGGATTGGATGAACCGGTTTCCGGAGGACATTGCGTGTGGAATACTGATCAATGCCAGCGCCAGCCCCTTATCACCGTTCTATCAACGCTTACGCTGGCAGGCCTATCCGGCACTTTTCAGACCGGGCCGTCTGGACATAAACCGGCGAGAACAACTCTATCTGAACTTGACATCCCGCCGCCATCAACACGATGCTGAACTATTGAAGCAATGGCAGGCATGGCAACAAGAACATCCCGTTTCTCAAGTCAATACACTGCGCCAACTTAGAGCTGCGGCCTCTTTCAAATGGACGCAACGCACCCTTCAACCGGTGTTGATCGCCGCATCCCAAACAGACCAACTGGTAGACTTCCGCTGCAACACCGCTCTTGCCAGTGCCTTACATTGCGATCTCATCGTTCATCCGACAGCAGGACATGATTTACCTCTGGATGATCCAGGCTGGCTCTGCGAGCAAATTAAGCAATGGCTGACCCAGTTAGCTATTGACCGGATTAAGTAGCACCATCGGCCTAATTGTTTACGCTTCAGAGGTTTTGATCAATTTGATCAGTATTTTGGGGGGTGCTACAAGGCGATTAAACCCCATCATTATTTTCACAATAACACTTGACACGCGGATGTCGTTTTTACAATCAAACACCTGGGGCTTTTTCCACAATTCCTGTGGATAACTCTGTGTGTAACCTCAGAATAAGGCCTTCAGGACCCTATTTATAAAGGCCATGAGTTAACTTGTCGACTTTTTATACAATAACAATTTACCTTTTAATTTCAATAAGTTATTTATTTACATTGACTTTTTATTACAGCCCGAATCCTATGCAATCGTTAAATTTCAATCCCTTAATCAATCTGTGCATAAGAACATTCTAAAATTCAGAATCGTCAACCTGTTTTTTTAGTCTGGACTTTTCAAAGTAAGCGAATAGGCTGGCATAATGTTGGGCATTAAACTGCCCTTCATGCAGTTAAACCCAGTAATCGACTCGGACTTTTTTTAAACCAAACATACGTCAACGTCTCATGCCACTTTTTATATTGCTTTGTTTGTCACTGGGCTATCTCACCCTCAATGAGAATCCTCTGGTTGGCTATTTGATACTGCCGGAAACCATTTATATCGGCGCTAGCTTAATGGCTTTATCCGGCCTGCTTCTACTGATTAAAAAAATCCCGCAAATTGACTGGCACGATGGTTTTGCCAGCGCCACTGTTTTGGTCTGGTTTGCCGACTGGCATTTCGAGTTTCAACACGATGTGCCGATGTTTTATTTGTTCCCGTTCTATATGGCGCTAATGTCCGCTCTTGTATTTTTAGTGTTTATCAACCAAAGGCAGGCGATTGACGAGCAAACACTGCGCATCATGCATAAAATTCAACACTATAACCTCTGGGTAACGGGAGCAATCATGGCGCTTTCTATTGGCAGCCTGTTTATGATCGAACACTTTCTGATATTTCCAATAGCCATGACCTTATTTCACTTTAACTATGCGTTTAATCATTGTTTGGAAAAGTGATCATAAAATCCCCGCTTAATAATCAATATGGGCCGTAAGCTTTGCGGGGATGTTGGCGCCGTCGGCCCTTACGGTCGGTCCTGCGGAGTTCATAGTAAGGCTTACGCTACCCATCAAAGCCACGTTAACAGTTCAAACTGAGAATGGCCGGTTTTTGAATCTCACCTTGAACAAAATTCAAACGTTCTATTAAAATGCTGCCCTTTTTAACACGCATCGTTTATTCACTGCGCATCCGGACACTTAGTCTCCCATTCACATCCACCTGTTTTTTAACGGGTGTTTATTACGAAACTGGAATGAAATAACTTAGCTGCTGACACTGGGTTTTGCTCTACTTCAAGGCCGGTAACCCGGCGCATAGCCTGCTATGCGGCTTTTTGCGGGCCACTGAAGAAGCGCTAAAAGCTCCGTCAGTTGAGACAGTTATGAAATTCAAGTTCCCCCTATCAGGACCCATCCCATGCCAAAAATCGAGCAGCTATTCGAACACATACTGACTCACTACCGAGGAATATTCGCCACTATTTTCCTACTGCCCATTTCGGCCGCTTACAGCGCCTATATCAGTACTCTAAACTGGATTTCTTTTCGACTGAACAGTGCCCCCGCCAAACATGATGCCAGAGTAGAAGCCGTTATTCGGCAAATCGAAGACTGGAAAAATGAAGGAGCGGAACAAAAACTGTGCACCGCAAGGTCGGGCTGGAAAACCATGAGCGAGTTGGTGCCTAAATACAAGCTTACGCACCGGAAAATCGATATTGGAATGTACGATATCCTTGCTATTGACGAACAACGCGCCATTCTGAGGGTGGAACCTCTGGCGACCATGGGCCAGATTTCCCGCAGCTTGATATCAAAAGGATGGACATTGCCTGTCGTGCCGGAACTCGATAGCTTGACGGTTGGCGGATTGATCATGGGGTTTGGTGTGGAAACCAGCAGCCATAAATACGGGTTATTTCAGCATATTTGTGAATCCTTTGAAATCGTCACAGCGGAAGGAAAATTGGTCAAATGCAGCCCCTCGGAAAATGCTGAACTTTTTTATCAGATTCCATGGAGTCACGGTACTTTGGGCTTTCTGGTGGCTGCCGAGTTGAAAATCATTCCGGTCAAAAAATATATCCGGATTCACTATCAACCGGTTTATAACCTTGATGATATGGTCAGCGTTTTCGAACAAGCCTGCCGCGATACCGACAACAATGACTTTGTGGAAGGTTTGGTATATAGCCGCGATAAGGCGGTGATTATGACCGGCAAGTTTGCCGATACTATCGCTACGGACGGCGCTTTGAATGCTATAGGCCGATGGTATAAACCCTGGTTTTACAAGCATGTCGAAACTTATCTGGCGCATAAAAACGAAGGTGTTGAATATTTGCCGGTGCGGGATTATTTTCATCGTCATACCCGCGGATATTTCTGGGCCATGGAAGAAATCATTTCTTTCGGAAATCATCCTCTGTTCAGGGCATTGCTGGGCTGGGCCTTGCCTCCCCGCATCGAATTACTGAAATACACAGAAACTCAAACCACCCGGCGGCTCAGGGAAAAGCATCATGTGGTTCAGGATATGCTGATGCCGATCCGTTATCTGAAAGAGTCCATCGACTATTTCGACGAGCATTTCCAGCTATATCCGCTGTGGCTTTCACCGATGGCGATCAAGGATAATGGCGGACAGCCTGGCTTTGTCCATCCGTTCAGAACAGCGGAAGGAACCCACGAAGAGCTCTACGTGGATATCGGTGCTTATGGCACCCCCAGCAAACAGGGCTTCGATAACGCCACAGCGCTGCCGTTACTTGAAAAATTCGTCATCGACCATCAGGGTTATCAAGCCTTATATGCGAGAACCTCGATGAGCCGCGAGGATTTCAGAATGATGTTTGATCATACCGACTATGATCTATTACGGGGGCGATTGCCTTATTGTCGGCAAGCTTTCGATGAGGTGTATGACAAGGTTTCCTCGAAAGGGAGGGTTTCACCGGTGGAGATGAGACAACTGGAAAAGAAAAGTGTGGGTGTAGGTGGTTGATTGAAAAGGCTTCAGCAGCAGGGATGTTGTAGAGAGCTACAGGGACGTATTGATGCATCCTTTGAAATCAAGCACCTACAACCTTAATTCAAAGCGAGCGATTAGTTACCGTTCTCGACTTAGAAGTCCATAGCAAGAACTTACACAACGCACACATATCTTGTCGGCAGAACTCTCCGCACCACCTTCAATCCCCCTACCCTCTGGTTACAACAGTGCGGCAGAGGGATTTTGTGACGCTTACATTAAAAATCACAGGGTCACTACTCGCCCGCTTTGAAGTGAGGGCGTAAGCCGATAAGCCGGATGTTTCCTTCGGTCTTCCTGCAAACTACTATTGACGCTAAAGAATAAGCACTAATACCAATATGTATTATTCTTAAGTCAAACTTAATGTCCGCTTTGGCGAAGGTGACGTATCGCTCACTGTCGGCTATGAGCTCATTCGCACACACCCTTCGCATTTAAAGTGAGCCGAAATGGAAAACACCCGTTCCATCCAAACCAAAATTCTGTTGAGTATCGCCAGTGTTGTCCTGCTCCTGATGTCTGTCAGCCTGCTCTTCATGACTGACCGGCAAAAGCAGATGGTGCAAAGCCTGGCTACCGAAAAAGCCCGCGACACTGCCAACAGCTATTTCGATGGCCTCAATGCCATGATGTTGTCCGGGTCCATGGCACAAAGCCGGTTTCTGCGCGAAAAAATCCAATCACACGAAGACATCACCGAAATACGCTTGATCCGGGGAAAAAGTATCATCGACTTATTCGGCTCCGGCTCACCTGAACAAATACCTGCCGGCGACCTGGATCATAGAGCACTGGCCGGAGAAGCAATCACGGAACAAACCGGCAGCGATTCAATCACTGTTCTCGAACCGGTTATCGCCAGCAGCAACTTCAAAGGCACCAATTGCCTGACGTGCCATGCGGTTCAGGAAGGCACCGTACTCGGTGCGGTCCGGATTTCATATTCATTGACTAACCTGCATGCCAAAATCAACCAGGATTTGGTCATCGCCAGCACGATAGCGGCCGGTCTATTCGTTGCCGGAATGATACTGATCACGCTGATGATGAGAAAAATTGTTGTTAACCCGCTTGGCGAAATACGCAATACCATGAATCAGATCAGCCAAGAATCGGACCTGCAGCGGCGACTGGCGATCCATTCAGATGACGAAATTGGTCAACTCAGCACATCGTTCAACTCGATGCTGACCAGTTTTTCCAACAGTCTTAACCAGGTTTCTAAAACAAGCACTCTTTTAAGCCAGGCCACTGCGAAGATTTCCGGTGTCGCCAAGCAAACCAGCCTAGCGGCAAAACAACAGCATTATGAAACCGAGTCGGTACAGCAAGCCTTGTCTCAACTCGAAGCATCGGTGCGCGATGTTCGTTCGGGTGCGGAGGGCGCATCACAAGCATCAATCAATGCCGATCGTCAGGCTGCCAATGGAGCCGCCACCACTAAAAATGCAATCGATGGCATCTATGGACTGGTCACTGAAATTGAACTGGCATCCGACGTGATTAGACGCCTGGACGAGAAAAGTAAAGGTGTAGGCTCAGTTTTGGATGTGATTAAAGGTTTGGCCGAACAAACTAACTTACTGGCACTCAACGCCGCAATCGAGGCCGCGCGGGCCGGTGAACAAGGGCGAGGTTTTGCCGTGGTAGCCGACGAAGTCAGGACTTTGGCTAACCGCTCGCACAAAGCAACCGAAGAAATCGAAAAAATCATCGCTCAACTGCAACGGGAAGCGAAAGATGCCGTAGAGGTAATGGATAATGCCAAACAAAGCGCCGAACAACGCCGCTCACAAGTCCAATCCGCCGATAAGGAATTAACATTGATTGCGGAACGGGTATCGCATATCCGGGAGCTAAATGCTCACATGTCTGGGATTGCCGACAACCAAAGCCAGGTTGCGCAAAATGTCAGCCGCAGTGTCGCCACAATCAAACGCCTGACGGAAAAAACCGAGAAAGATGCCGAGCTAACCAATGCGGCGAGCAATGACCTGGTCAAATTGGCTGACCGGCTTAATGAACTCGTCAAACAGTTTAAACGCTGAAAAAGACCGGCCTGAATCAGCCTTTAAGGCTATGTTTAGGCCGGTTTTATAGGCCGCTAAAATCACTCAAAAAAGCTTGGGCACGAATTGATTGTACCCACGCCATTGATATTAACGAGTCTATCGAGAGGCCATACAAAGCGTAAATCCGCTTATCCTTAACCAAGCCCAGAAAATACGGATTTACTTTTATCGGCCAAAATAGACTGCTACTAGAACGAACAACGTTCAGCTTATTTGAAATAATCCCAAGGATATTCCGGTTTCAAAATAGGATTAAATCCAGCCGGGATAGGAAAAGGTGCGGTAATAAACTCATAAACGCCCACCAATTCACGCGTAACCGTCATTCCCAAGCCAATTGCCATTCCGACAGGAATACCGATAGGACCTTGCGCTTTGGCTTCTTTAACAATGTTACCCGGTATTTCGAGTACCCCACAGGTCATGCCGGCCAAACCTCTCGTGAATTTATCAGCGGCTGTGCCTGCTGATGCCGGTGCAGTCATAAAAAACATGAACGCGGCAATGATTGCTGCGATGTATTGGATTTGTTTTGTCATTGATCCCCCTGTTAACGCCAAGATTAAAAGAAATTCCGCGAAATAAATTTCACGCAATTTCTGTCAATGTACTGTTAGTCTAATTATTGATTTATAAGCACTCAAAAGGCATGCGTTTGACCCTGAAGCAAACTCATGTGCCGCCAATTATCTAAAAACTTGACGTATTCCGATTGTCAGCCCCAGAAAAATCGCCTCAGTGAATACAGGATTTATTCTGAAATTAAAACGATAACACCGTGATAGCGGCAAGATCATATTGTTTAATCGGCATTTAGACAAGTTGTATCAAGCAGCAAAGCTGACGGGATTTTAAACGCGTCAATCTTGAAGACCGATCTCTAAGCAAATGAATTGAATTTTTCATTAAAGTTTTTTAATGAGATGCCGATCACATAATCAACGTTGCATTCAATTCAATGGTGTCGTCATGTTTAGTTCTTCATTAAATCCATCCTTTCCAAAATTTGATTTGACCGGATTCGGCCGCCCACACATGTCTCATCATGATCGGGAACGGCAAATTGACACTGAGCGGAGGCCGACGATTGCCAGGGAAAAGCTGCCTAAAGGGGACGAACTGACATTAGGCCAGCTAACTGCCGATGTTGAAAAAACCTACAAATCAAACTTGAGTGGAAGCAACCAACTGGAATCAGGCCCAAAAAGCACTTCGACTGATATGTCATTTCAGGGCATTGCCATGCAAACCAGCCGTTCCGCTCAGATACAAATAGAAACTCAGGAAGGCGATATTGTTACGGTCAACTTTAATCAGGCAGAATCAGCCAGCCGCAGTGCTTTTAATATGTCTCAAGACGGTTCAAGCATCAGCGGGTACGAGGAAAGTTATTCGTTTAGCAGCGACTTCACTATCAGTGTTGAAGGAGAGCTAAATGAAGAGGAACAAAAATCATTAAAAGATTTGATGGAAAAAATGCATAAAGTCAGTCATGCCTTTTTTAACGGCAACGATAAGGCCGCCATGAAACATGCGATGAAACTTGGCTTTGACAATCAGCAAATTGCCGGATTTTCCATGGATCTTAACCGGCAAAAATCGGTACAAGCTGTAGCCGCTTATCAGCAAACCCTGACACCGGAACAAGCCGTCAATACCGATTTACTGACTCAAGCGAGTGATTTTCTGGATAAGGTCAAAACCATGCTGTCCGACGCCCAACAAAGCCTGCAAGCGATGTCTAAGCCGCAACAGACCTTCAATGACTTGTTTGCGGAAATCGGCCTGTTATTGAATGACAATCCCGATGAAGTGGAAGCCAGCGAGGACAATCAAGTATTTACGGGCTTGGTTGACAACATCAGCCAAAGTGTTTTCGCGGACGAAATACAACAGCAAGCAGCCTGAACCAAAGTTTATCCTCGCATTAAGAACAATCTCCGTTAAGAAAATGTGCGATGGGTTTCATAGCGTGCCCATCGGTAGGCATTGATGGGCACGTCGTACCTCCTTTGCCCATCATACTCACTGCCGACGTTCTCATTATTCAGCTCGTTAAATTCATCATCTAACAAAAATTTATGTAATCCACATACCGCCGCCAATCGTCTTCATTACGAATATAAAGCGACCAAAACCATCGCTGCCTAAAGCACCGGAGGCACAGCGCAAGTCAGTAATGCTAAAGCTAAAGACACGGCATTGCAGTGTATTTTGAATAGATGAGTACTGAACCGCTTTAAAAATTAACAGACTACACACCGCCTACGAATTTATAATGTGTGAACAATTCATTATGAGAGAGAACAATGGAAATATTATTAATTGGGGCGGTTATTATGATTTTTGCAGTTTTAGCTTCGGCTTGGCTGATGACGTTTGCCAAATGGTTCCCAATCCAGGGTATTGATGGCGTTTTTTTAAAAGACTACAAAACCTTGATCAGGGCTCATGTGGACTTTGTTTTAATGTCATTGTTTTGTCTGGCATTTTATGCGATCAAAATACCGCTACCTGCCCTGGCGTGTTGGTGTGTCGTGATTGGCGGAATGACTAATCCCGGGGTATTTGTAATTGCTGCCTTTGATACTAACTTTTGGGATAAACCGGTCTGGAAAGTATACACAGCGCTGAGTTTTGCAATCACGACCATTGGGTTTGTCTGGGTTGGCGCCACAATCCTCGCGTACGCCATTTAATCGACGCCTTGCCAGCTAAGCAGTGTATATGAATAGATGCAGCTGGGCGAGAGCCTCCGAATTGGAAATGCATTATCACGACCATGAATGGGGAGTCCCTGTTCACGATGATCGCATTTTATTTGAATTTTTAATTTTAGAGGGGGCACAAGCCGGTCTCAGCTGGTCAACCATTCTGAAAAAACGCGACGGCTACCGTACCGCGTTTGATGATTTTGACGCAGAACAGATTGCCGCTTACGACACCGATAAAGTTGCCGCTCTGCTGGCTAACCCGGCAATCATTCGCAATCGGCTCAAAATAAATTCCGCAATCACCAATGCCCGGGCTTTTTTAGAAGTCCAGGCAAAATACGGGCGTTTTGATCGATTTATTTGGCAATTTACCGACGGTAAAACGTTACACAATCACTGGCAAACTGCCGCTGAAGTTCCAGCTTATACTTCTGTTTCAGACGCAATGAGCAAGACTTTGAAAAAGCAGGGGTTTAAATTTACAGGCACCACGATTTGTTATGCCTTTATGCAGGCGGTGGGCATGGTCAACGATCATACGGTCGATTGTTTCCGGCATGATGCCGTCAAAAAGCTGGGGAGCTTGTAAACAAGAAACCCCTGGCTCGACACTGTCGAGCCAGGGGTTTTAGGGGGTATGATTGGCTTTGTTCTAAGCGGCCAACACAAAGGCAGCCTTGAGTTTGTTCATTGCATTTTTTTCCAGTTGCCTGATTCTTTCAGCCGACACGTTATAACGCCCGGCCAACTCATGCAAGGTCGCTTTTTCTTCAGCTAACCAGCGGCTGTTAAGTATATCCAGACTGCGTTCATCAAGGTCAGCCATGGCCTGAGACAATTTATCTTCCTCATGATCCTGCCACTCGGCATTTTCCAGCAAAGTCGACGGATCTGCGTTGTGTTGTTCAAGAAAACTGATGGGCGCCGAATAGTTTTCGTCGCTGGAATCGTCATGCGGCATATCTAATGCGACATCGTTGCTATCCAAACGCTTTTCCATTTCGTAGACGGTCTTTAAATCAACACCCAAATCTTTAGCCACTGCTTTGGCTTCTTCATTGGAGAGCCAACCCAAACGTTCTTTTGATTTGCGCAGATTAAAAAACAGCTTGCGTTGCGCTTTGGTGGTCGCCACTTTAACGATGCGCCAATTTTTGATCACGAATTCATGAATTTCCGCACGAATCCAGTGCACGGCAAAGGATACCAATCTGACCCCCACATCCGGATCAAAGCGTTTGACCGCTTTCATCAAACCGACATTACCTTCCTGAATGATATCGGGCAGCGGTAAACCATAGCCACTATAGCCTCGGGCGACATGAACGACGAATCTTAGATTGTATAAAACGAGCTCACGCGCGGCTTCAAGATCGCCGTTATCTCTGTAACGCAAGGCCAATTCCCGCTCATATTCAGGCGTCAATATCGGCATTTGACTGACAGCATTGAGATAAGAATCAAAAGACCCAACGGATAAGTTCGTTGGCAATGTGATTGCTAATGCGTTGCTCATGATTTCCCCTCTAAATTGGTTTGCAAGAATTTTAGCACTCGATACAAATGAGTGCTAATAATTTATTGCAGTAGGCCCATTTTGAGAAAAAAAGTTCCCGGACGGCTTGAACATCGAACGGAAAAAATCTCAAGCCAGACTTTTCATCAGGAAAACTGGACTTGTTATTGAAGAAGACCCCTTATCGATTTTTTCAGTGATTGCACCGTAGCACCAACTCGTTGCTTGAACTCGCTGAGACTGACTTTTAACCACGCTTTAAAGCGGTTTACCGTGGCGACAATACGTTGGTGAAATTGACTGGCTTTGATGCAGTCAATAAAGTAATCAAGGCGCTCATAGCTGAACTTAAACCAGGCAAACGCCATTAATATCTCTTTGGAAACACGAAATAACCAGAACGTGAAAGCAGCGATTGGCAGCTTGGCAATGTACAAGGCGATACCGGCGATAGGGTTTCCTTGTGCTATCAGACTTAAAGCCAGAATACTCAGACCTTCAACCAGAACGAACAAAATTAAAAATAAAATCAGCAGCGCCAGCGGCTCAAGGCTTTTTACCTTGATTTCTAGCGCAGACAGCAGTTTGAGGCCGCGCAGATACTGATAAACAGGCTTTGCAACCAGATCCCAAACCAGCTCCTCAAATATCACATAGAGCAAAATCCAGAATGCCAGAATTAAGTCGCTCAGTTTTTTCAGAACTTTTTTCATGATCTATTTACCGGCTATGGCTTAAAAGGTGTAGGCGTTTGATTTCAAAGGATGCATCAATACCTCCCTGTAGTTCTCTGCAACATGCTTGTTACAGAAGCCTTTTCAATTAACCACTTACACCCGCTATTCCAAGTGGGCGAGTAGTTACTATAAGAGAAGCCTTCCTGCTATGAAGTCTTCATTTGCTTCCTGTAAAACGGTATCAATAATGCGGTTTTCAAGAAGTTGCTCAGTTCCCACTTGACATGCAACGCGCATGTAGTTGGGCGAATAGCCGAACACTCTTTTGCTGCCATCACCCAAATCCTCACTGTAACCTTCCCAAAGCACTTGTGCAGTCTTACCCTGATTGGCTGAATAAAACGCCGCTTTCAGCTCACTGGCCAGACCATGCAATTGCTGACTGCGCAGCTTCTTGACCTCAGTTGGCACTGGATTGGGTAAGGTAGCGGCCTTGGTACCCTCGCGCTTTGAATATGTAAAAATATGGATATGACCGAAACCGGTTTGCCTGATAAATTCGAAGCTCTCTTCCCACTCCTGCTCGGTTTCGCCGGGAAACCCTACAATGATATCAGTAGTGATATTAAAATCAGGCACTTGATCTCTTAACCGTTTTACAATTGCGGCAAATTCCTCGGTTTTACAGCGTCTGGCCATTCTTCTTAGGACCGTATCAGAACCACTTTGCAGGGGCAGATGCAAATGCGGCATGACCCGTGGATTTTTAAACAGTTCGAAAAATTCTTCAGACAATTCCCAAGGTTCCAGTGAACCCAAACGAAGACGCTGAACGTCAGTTTCCGCCAGAACCGTATTGATCAGCTCAACCAAATCGGTACCGCGATCGTGGCCATAGCCACCCAGGTGGACGCCGGTCAAGACAATTTCCTGAATATTTTGGCGGGTCAGATTGTTGATTTCTTCCAGCACATCGGCGATCGGACGACTGCTCTCCTCGCCTCTGGCGACGGTAACGATGCAAAATGTGCAACGGTACCGGCAACCGTCCTGTACCTTGATAAACGCCCGTTGCCTGCCGCGCGCAAACAGCGACATTTCTCCGGGTTCTGCCGACATCACCGGCATACTGTCCATGTTCAATTCAGCCAGCGTTTTTTCAACCAACTGGTCTTTGTCCTGATTGCCGATTACCAGATCCACCCCCATCAGTTCTTCCGCTTCTTCACGGTTCAAACTGGCATAACAGCCGCTAACGACCAGTTTTGCGGTGGGATTATCACGGTGGATGCGACGGATCAGATTGCGCGATTTACGTGCGGCATCCTGGGTGACGGCACAGGAATTGATGACGATCAAATCGGCTGCTTCGGCTTGGCGGGTTACTTGATGACCCGTCTTTTGAAAGCCTTGCGCCCAGGATTCCAGCTCGGCTTCGTTCAAGCGGCAACCGAGTGTTTTGAGATGAACTAACATTATGCAAAAAACCAATAAGCAACAAAAATTGAGGCGACTAAGCCTGCGAAGTCGGCAATTATCCCACAAGCCGCCGCATGACGAATATGTTTGATGCCGACCGCGCCAAAATAAACCGCCAGCACATAAAACGTCGTTTCGGTACTGCCTTGCATGATACAGGACAAGCGACCGGCAAATGAGTCGGCGCCCAGCGTTTGCATGGTGTCAATCATCATGGCACGGGAACCGCTGCCACTGAAAGGCTTCATTAAACCGGTAGGCAACGCATCGACGAAACGATCATCCAAAGCCCATAAGCGTACAACAAACTTTACGCCATCCGCTATCCATTCCAGTGCCCCGCTGGCGCGAAATACGCCAATAGCCACCAGCATGGCCACCAGATAAGGAATAATGCCTACCGCAATATGAAACCCTTCTTTGGCGCCTTCAATAAAAGCACTGTAGACATCGACTCGCCGGTAAACCGCGCCAGCAATAAACGCAATGATTAAAGAAAATACCGTCACGTTGCTGAGCAATGACGATTGAGCCAGCATTTGCGCCTGTTCAAGCCGGAAAAAATAGGCTGAAAGCAAGCCCACAAACACGGTAAATCCACCCAGATAAGCCAAAATGACTTTATCGAATATATTAATTTTCTGAATCGCGGCAACGGCTAAAAAACCTATCAAGGTTGAAAAATAGGTCGCTATCAGAATAGGGATGAATACATCGGTTGGATTGGCCGCGCCGAGTTGAGCGCGGTAAGTAAAAATGGTGACCGGAAACAAGGTTACGGCAGAGGTGTTTATCACCAAAAAAATGATTTGCGCATTGCTTGCCGTATCGGGATTAGGGTTTAACGTTTGCAATTCATGCATGGCTTTGATGCCCAACGGCGTCGCGGCATTATCAAGCCCCAGGGCATTAGCCGAAAGATTCATGATCATAGCGCCCAATGCCGGATGGTTATCCGGTATTTCGGGCATCAGCTTTCGAAACAGCGGCGTCAGCCCCTGGGTGATTAATTGTATAAAGCCGCTCTGCTCCCCTATCTTCATGATGCCTAACCACAAGGTAAGCACACCGGTAAGCCCTAACGCAATTTCGAATGCCGCTTTGGACTGACTGAACAATGACGCCATGATGGCAGCGAAAACAGTGTCATCGCCACCCAAATAAAACCGGATCAACGCGGCAATAAAAGAAATGAAAAAAAAACTAACCCAGATGAGGTTAAGCACTGCGCTTAGCGGCGTGGCGAAAGACAGCTTCTCTGAATATCCTTTTTCAGAGAAATTGAGGTATCAGTGGACTCCAACTTAGATATCACGCGCCAGTTTTTCCGCATAACCCGTATAGCTGCGCGGTGTTAACTGCATGAGTTCGGCTTTGGCGGCGGCCGGCATATCCAGACTTTCAATAAAATGCTGCATTTGCTCCGGAGTAATTCGGTGACCGCGCGTCAGCTCTTTGAGTTTTTCATAAGGCTTTTCTATACCGTAACGGCGCATGACGGTTTGTATCGGTTCTGCCAATACTTCCCAATTGGCATCCAGGTCGGCTTCAATCGCCTGTGCATTGATTTCGAGCTTACTCAGCCCTTTCAATGTGGATTGCAAGGCAATACTGGTATGGGCAATACCGACGCCAATATTACGCAGAACGGTTGAATCGGTGAGATCTCGCTGCCAACGGGACACAGGCAGTTTTTCGCTTAAAAAATTCATGATGGCATTGGCAATACCCAGGTTACCCTCAGAATTTTCAAAATCGATAGGATTGACTTTATGAGGCATGGTTGACGAACCGACCTCCCCGGCAACGGTTTTTTGCTTGAAATAACCCAGTGAAATATAACTCCAGATATCGCGATTGAAATCCAGTAAAACAGTGTTAAAACGCGATAACGCATGAAAAAACTCGGCGATATAGTCATGCGGCTCGATCTGGATAGTATAAGGGTTCCAGGCTAATCCCAGAGACTCCACAAATGCTTTGGAAAACCCGGGCCAATCGACTTCGGGATAAGCGACGGCATGCGCATTGTAATTGCCGACCGCTCCATTGATCTTGCCCAACAGCTCCACCTGTTCCAGTTGCCTGGTTTGCCGCTGCATACGCGCGACAACATTGGCAAATTCCTTTCCCGTCGTCGTAGGCGTGGCCGACTGGCCATGGGTCCGGGACAACATGGGCTGTGCCGCAGTTGCATGGGCAATTTTTCTGATTGCGTCAATGCATTCGTTGATTTGACCCAGTAACACGCCCCGTCCTTCTTTTAACATCAAGGCGTAAGACAGATTATTGATGTCTTCAGACGTGCAGGCAAAATGGAAGAATTCGTTGACCGCTGTTAACTCGGCATTCTGGGCGGTTTTTTCTTTTAGCCAATACTCAACCGCTTTCACATCATGATTCGTGGTTTTTTCAATATCCTTGATCCGCTGTGCATCCTGTTCGGAAAACTGTTCCACCAGCGTATCGAGAAAGCTTAAGGTAGCTTTGCTAAACTGCTGCACTTCTTTAATCTGAGGATGTTCAGCCAATGCTTGCAACCAACGCACTTCAACCTGAACCCGGTAGCGAATTAAACCGTATTCGCTGAATATGGGCCGAAATGCTTCGACTTTGCCAGCATAACGTCCGTCAATGGGTGAGATGGCAGTTAATGCAAAATTTGTCATAAGTTACGTCCGGAAAAGATTTTAAAAAGTATTAGAGTGTCCGAATTCGTCAGCTGACAAACTCAGGACAAAGGGAATGTATCGGCTTTATCAACGCTTATCTCATGATCCGTATTAGCTCTCGATTCTATAATGCCGCCACCCAGACACGTTTCGCCCTCATAAAAAACCACCGACTGCCCCGGCGTTATGGCCCTTTGAGGCTGGTCAAATTGAACCTGATAGCGATCGTCACTCAGCAGTGTTACCAGGCAATCCTGGTCGGCTTGACGATAACGGGTTTTGGCTCGGCATTTTAAGGATCCAGCCAAAGGTATGTTGCTGCACCAATCCATTTTGGTTGCCACCAGCGTATTATGCAGCATTAACGGATGATCGTGACCCTGACCGACAATCAAAACATTATTCGTGAGATCTTTTTCCAGGACATACCAGGGTTCGTCCGGCGCATCTTTTACACCGCCAATCCCCAAACCCTGACGCTGGCCCAGCGTGTAATACATCAGCCCTTGGTGTTTGGCGATGAATTTGCCGTCAGGTGTGCGCATGTCACCCGGCTGGGTCGGCAAATAGCGCTGCAGAAATTCCTTGAATTTACGTTCGCCAATAAAACAAATCCCGGTACTGTCTTTCTTTTTTGCGTTATCGAAGCCGGCTTTTATAGCCATGGCCCGTATTTCGGGTTTATGAAGATGACCGATGGGAAACAGCGTTCTGGCCAGTTGAGGCTGCCCCAAAGTATAAAGAAAATAGCTCTGCTCTTTGTTGGGATCCAGGCCTTTCAGCAGATAGTAGCGGCCGTTGTGCTCGGACACTCTCGCATAATGACCTGTCGCAATGTAATCGGCGCCCAAATCATCCAGCGCATAATCCAGAAAGGCTTTAAACTTGACATGCTTGTTACACAGGATATCAGGATTAGGGGTGCGTCCGGCTTCAAACTCGGATAAAAACACTTCGAATACTTCGTCCCAATATTCACTGGCAAAATTGACCGTTTTAAGAGAAATACCCAGCTTATCGCAGACTTGTTGAGCGTCAGCCAAATCCTCCATCGCGGTGCAGTATTCGGTGCCATCGTCCTCTTCCCAGTTCTTCATGAACAAGCCGGTCACATCATAGCCTTGTTCAAGCAGGATGAGCGCAGTCACTGAGGAATCGACCCCTCCAGACATGCCGACGATAATTTTCTTGCTCATAAATCCAGATCTAGAAAGTTTTGTGTTATAGATAAGGGGAATTTTTGACCCTTGAGATACTCATTGATACAAATCATCACCAAAGGACTTCGCAACCGGCCCAACTTTTCAAGTTCAGGCTTAGTCAGCCAATGCGTCGCAACAATTCCGTCATCCAGGATCACAGAAGGATCAAAAGAATGAACTTTACCTGAAAAACACACTCGCAAAAATGTCGGATAATCAGAATTTCTGCTCCACAATTGAACTGCAACCAGATTTTCCGGCTCAAACAGCCAACCGGTCTCCTCATGGACTTCACGTTTGACAGCGGTGAGTAAATCTTCACCTTTTTCCAAGTGGCCAGCCGGTTGATTAAATGCCAGCCCTTTTGAGGTTTCCTCCTCAACCAGAAGAAAGCGATTATCTTCTTCTACGATTGCGGCAACAGTAACATGGGGTTTCCAAACCATTCATTCATACTCTGAATTTTGGGGCGGCCATTGTACTTCATTTACTAAAAATATGTGGTTAAAGATTGAAATTTACACTTGTAATCATTATGTTAAACTCTATGTCGAACTCACTTTGTTTTAGACTGTATTCAAATGTATGTCTGATTTAATTCCATCACGCGATAGCGATGTCGGGTTGGCTACTCAGGAGGCTAAGCCTCAACTGAAAAAACCCCCATTGTATAAAGTCATTCTCTTAAATGATGATTTCACCCCTATGGATTTTGTCGTAGAGATTTTGATTGAGTTTTTCAACATGTCACTTGAAAAGGCGACTCAGGTCATGCTTCAAGTTCATACCCAGGGCGTTGGCGTCTGCGGAACCTATTCCAAAGATGTCGCGGAAACAAAAGTTCACATGGTCAATAAATACTCGAGGGATCATCAGCACCCTTTGATGTGTTCAATGGAAAAAGCGTAGGGCGGAGAAATTATGTTAAGTAAAGAGCTAGAGGTCACGCTTAATAACGCATTTAAAAATGCTCATGACAAACGCCATGAGTTCATAACGGTTGAACATTTGCTGCTGGGATTGCTCGACAATTCAACAGCAAGGCCGGTTTTAAAAGCTTGCGGCTGCGACATCCCTAAACTTCAGAAAGAATTGATTCAGTATATAGACGAAACAATTTCTTTAATTCCTGAAGGCATTCAACGAGAAACCCAGCCAACACTGGGTTTTCAGCGGGTTCTGCAACGGGCCGTTTTTCATGTTCAGGCGACTGATAAAAAAGAGGTCACAGGTGCCAATTTGTTTGTAGCCCTGTTTAGTGAACAGGACTCTCATGCAGTTTATCTGCTGAACAAACATAACATTTCCCGGCTGGATGTCGTCAACTACCTTGCTCATGGCGTTTCCAAACTTGACTCGGATAATGAAAATGAAGCCGATGGTGAGTCCGATATGCCCAGCAGCATTTCTGAATCGTCAGAAAGTCCTCTGGACAAATACGCCACCAATCTTAATGAAGAAGCCAGACGCGGCAATATTGACCCTTTGATAGGGCGAGAAATTGAAGTTGAGCGTACCATTCAGGTTCTGTGCAGAAGACGTAAAAACAATCCCTTACTGGTCGGCGAGGCGGGCGTAGGCAAAACAGCAATAGCTGAAGGGCTTGCCAAACGTATCGTCGAGGAACAAGTCCCCGAAGTCCTGAACGGCTGCACGATTTATTCGCTTGATCTGGGCGCTTTAGTAGCAGGCACCAAGTACCGCGGCGATTTTGAAAAACGCCTGAAAGGACTGATCAATCAACTGAAAAAACAACCTGAAGCCATTCTTTTCATTGATGAAATACACACCATCATTGGAGCCGGATCGGCCTCAGGCGGCGTCATGGATGCTTCCAACCTGATTAAACCGGTGCTGGCATCGGGTCAGCTTCGTTGCATTGGCTCTACTACCTACAAAGAATACCGCGGCATTTTTGAAAAAGATCATGCCTTGGCACGCCGCTTCCAGAAAATTGATGTGGTAGAACCTACCGTCGAAGATACTGTTTTGATTTTGAAAGGCTTAAAATCGCGCTTTGAAGAACATCACGACATCAAATATTCTCACGAAGCCCTGCGCTTGGCAGCCGAACTGTCAGACCGCTATATTACTGACCGCCAATTGCCCGACAAAGCCATTGACGTGATTGACGAAGCAGGCGCAAAACAGCGGTTGCTTCCGGCATCAGAACGCAAACAAATCATTGATACCCTTGAAATTGAGGACATCGTGTCCAAAATTGCCAGGGTGCCTGCCAAATCAGTCTCATCCAGTGACGTTGAAAAACTTGAAGCATTGGAAAAAAATCTCAAGATGCTGGTCTTTGGTCAGGATGAAGCCATCTCTGCGCTTGCCTCTGCAATAAAACTATCCAGAGCAGGTCTTCGTGATACCCAGAAGACGATCGGTTCTTTCCTGTTTTCAGGACCTACCGGGGTAGGAAAAACAGAAGTCACCCGTCAGTTGGCAAAAGTTCTTGGTGTTGAATTGATCCGGTTTGATATGTCCGAATACATGGAACGACATACCGTTTCAAGATTGATTGGCGCGCCTCCCGGCTATGTGGGTTTTGATCAGGGCGGCTTATTGACCGAACAGGTTAACAAGCACCCTCATGCCGTATTGTTACTTGATGAGCTAGAGAAAGCGCACCCTGATGTATTCAACCTGTTATTACAGGTGATGGATCACGGCACGCTGACTGACAACAATGGCCGCAGGGCTGATTTTCGAAATATCATCCTAGTAATGACTACGAATGCAGGCGCATCCGAAGGCAGCAGGGCATCGATTGGCTTCACTCATCAGGATCATGCGACCGACAGCTTGAAAGCGATAGAAAAAATGTTCTCTCCAGAGTTTAGAAACCGGCTGGATGCCATCATTCAATTCAAACCACTGGACATCTCTATCGTGGGTCATGTCGTTGACAAGTTTATTTTTGAACTTGAAGCGATCTTGACTGAAAAAAATGTCACTTTGATGCTTGATACGGACGCCAGGCTATGGCTTGCCGAAAACGGATGCGACCCCAAAATGGGAGCAAGACCCATGGCCAGACTTATCCAAGAAAAAATCAAGAAACCGTTAGCAAATGATTTGCTGTTCGGCAAACTGGTGAAAGGCGGACACGTCCGCATTTTTGTGGAAAATAATGAACTTGCCTTCTCAATAGAAAGCAAAGAACTGGCTGTATCAGAGAGAAGTTAAGAGAGAAAGCTGCGCTTTCCCGTCGATGAAAGACGGGAACTAGCGCATGCGGAATGTTATTCTTCCTTTGCTCAGATCATAAGGCGTCATTTCAACTTTAACCTTATCACCTGTTAAAATTCTGATGTAATGCTTACGCATTTTTCCGGAAATGTGGGCCGTTACAATGTGCCCGTTTTCAAGCTCGACTCTAAACATGGTGTTCGGAAGGGTTTCAACAACCTTACCTTCCATTTCAATTTGATCTTCTTTTGACATCTACCTTTTCCAAGCATTTTAAAGCCGCGAATGATACCACAGCCTCAGTGGTTTTAATAGCTACATATGCTTGATCAATGGAGATGTGCGTGATTCTTAGAGAATGCCTATGCTGCTTTTTTTTGGCCGTAAGCCAGCAAACCAAACAATCCGGTTCCCATCAAGAGCATTGCACCGGGAACAGGAACAAAACTAGGCGTCGTTGTAATAAGCAGTGAATCGTAACCCGAGGTTGATTCAAAACCCATGTTGTCTTGAATAAATCTGACATCGCCTATCTTTTGGAAATTAGCTTCAGGATCAGCATTCCTGAAATCGAAGAACATTGAATCACCACCGCGTTTTAACATCACATCATATAGCAGAATGGCTGAACTAAAATCAACATCCACTATATCAACTATACCTAAACCCAAAGCATAAAGCCCTGCAGTAAAATCACTAGGCAATAACCATGAAACTGACCTTTCGTTCGTGTACTTGTCAAATTCTGAGGTGCCTACAGGAAAATCAGAATATTCAGTTTCAGCCTCCACATAATCCAATACCTGAACTCCACCACTTAAAGTCACATAAACATAATCGTTGTATGTTTCGTCAGGAACTGAAATATCCTCTTTCGTCAATAATCTGTATTTAAAAGAGAGTTCATCATTTGCCAGAAGATTGACACTGCCTTTGACAGCAGATCCCTCAACTCCAACTGCAACTCCCTCATCTACAAAATCATTAATCGGCAATTCGAAACCCAAATTAGCTATGGCACCAGGCGCTAAAGCATGAAACTCTTCAAGTAAAGAGACTTGTTGAGAAGGGTCTGACAGCACGTGAAAAGACATCAAGAAAAGGGCACCGCCTATCAATAATGACGAAGTAGATTTTAATTTCATGCCGGATCATCCTTATATAAAAATAATTTGGATTTTTAGAAAAATGAATTGCTTGCTTCGACCTAAGCCTAAAACAATCCATTTGGCCTTATAAAACAATACTCTAGGTAGAAATCGCTATTTTTTTAATCGTTTCAACCCAGTCATCGCCACTGTTTAAACTTTCCACCAGCTGTATCTTTTCTCCGCCGTGTTTATGAAATATCTCCTGGTATTCAGTACCAATTTCGTAAACAGTTTCAAGACAATCCGCAGTGAAAGCGGGCGAAAAAACCAGCAATTTTTTGGCACCTTTCAACGCCAGTTCTTCGATGACTTTATCACTGAAAGGCGTTAACCATTTATTGTCCAATCGGCTTTGAAAGCTCAGGGTAAATTTTTCTTCGGGTATGCCGAGCTTTTCAACCACGGCTTTTGTCGTTTGATAACAAGCCGCTTTGTAACAGTAATAATTAGACTCTGTTAAGCTCTCTTCGCAATCATGATCCTTGCATAAGTATCCATCATTATAGACCTTATCAACTTGCCTTTCAGGTAAACCATGATAGCTGAAGATAATGTGATCGTATTGATTAAGATCGTATTTTTTACCTCGATTGACAATGCAATTGATAAAGTCTTCGTTATCAAAATACTGGGAAATAATTTTAATCTCGGGAATCACCCACCACCGGCTGACGATTTCCATAAACCGTTGTAAAGCACTGCCTGTGCTGCTGGATGCATATTGTGGAAATAACGGAAAAACGATGATTTTGTGAAAGCCTTCCTTACGCATGCGTTCCAGCACAACATCCATACTCGGATTTTTATAGCGCATAGCCATTTCAACTTTTATGTCGCCGCCCACAGCTTTTTGCAGCTTATTTTGCAGATCAACCGTGTGTTTCAGTAACGGCGAGCCATATTCTTTGTCCCAGATTGCCTTATAAAGCTTCGAAGAACTGCCGGAGCGAAACGGCACAATAATACAATTGACCAGAATTTTTCTGGCTAACCAGGGAATATCAATCACTCGCGGGTCATTTAAAAACTGACTCAAATAGCTTCCTACATCCCAGCGGCTTGGACTATCAGGGGTTCCCAAATTCAAAAGCAAAATGGCGGTTTTTGATTTCACTGAATGTTTTCCTTTTCAAAACTGTAACTTAAAGTGGTTTTAAACAATTATATAACGAGAAAATTGAATACTGCACAAACTAGAGGCAATGCCTTTAAACCGAGCTTTGCTTCTATAATTCTGGACCATTTGTTACCGGCTCAAACTTTTTCATCCTCATCACCCGGATAATCGACCCATTGCTTGCCATCGAACAACTGTAAGGGCTGGTAATTGCTTTTATAAGCCATTTTTTGGCACTGTTTTATCCAAAACCCCAGGTAAAGCCAATCCAGTTTTAGCTGTCTGGCGTGTTCAATTTGCCAAAGGACCGCATATACACCCGGGCTGTAATCAGAAAAATCCGGATCAAAAAACGTGTAGACTGCGGATAAGCCATTTTCAACCTGATCGACAACCGCTACCGCAAATAATGCGCCCTCATTACGGAATTCTACAAAATGCGTATTACCCCAATGACTGCTGAGAAACCCCATAAAGTCATCTGCTTCCAATTCCACATTGCCGTGTTCGTTATGCCTGCTCGCCAAATACCGCTTGTACAAAGCAAACTGACCGGCATCGAATAGATCCGGCTTGATAGCAACTTCGGTCTTTTTGTTACGCGCAATACAGCGCTTTTGGCTGCGCTTGGGCAGAAAATCAGACACCTTGAGCCGTGTTGGAATACATGCATTACAAGACGTGCAACTGGGCCGGTAAACATTATCACCGCTGCGGCGAAAACCCAAAGCTATCAGATCTGAATACAATTCGTTGTTAATAATCTCGGCAGGATGCACAAACGCAGAACGCGCACTATGATTTTCAAGGTAACCGCAGGGATATTCACCCGACACATAAAGATTGATGGTTGTCATGGCGCTTGCCAGGCATCCGCCCCCGGTCCGAGATCACAAAACTCGTGTAAAAGACCAATGAATTGCTGCCGGTCTATTTCCTCTGCACCTAAACTGAGCAGGTGATGCGTCTTGACCTGACAGTCAATCAACCGATAATTCCATTGCCTGAGTTTTTCAATAATAAACGCAAAAGCCACTTTGGACGCATCCGTTCGCGTATGAAACATCGATTCGCCGAAAAAAACCTGTCCAATTGCAACGCCGTATAGCCCTCCTGTCAATTCTCCGTTACACCAGGCTTCAACCGAATGAGCAACTCCCAGATGGTGCAAATCAATATAAGCCTCTTTGATTTCATCAGTAATCCAGGTACCGGACTCATGACTCCGAGGCTCTGCGCATCCGTCCATAACTTGTTCAAACGCTTGATCATAGGTCACGACATAATCACCTTTTCGCAGCCTTTTGGCGAGGCTTCGCGAAACGCTCAACTTTTCCGGAAAGAGCACCAGACGAGGATCGGGCGACCACCAAAGGATGGGCTCGCCCGGGTTGTACCAGGGAAAAATACCTTGTCTGTACGCATTGACCAACCGAACAGGAGACAGGCAACCACCGACAGCCAGCAAACCATTCGGATCAGGCAAAGCAAGGTAAGCGGGCGGAAACGGCTCGTTGTCGTTTAAGGGATCAAGAACAGCCAGTTGCATGGTCACGCGTCACACATTGATCTTCATTATTTCAAGTACAGGTGACATTGGCAGCCCAATTCCATTTAATTATCCAACTCATCCAAAAACTTTTCCGCATCCAGCGCAGCCATACAACCTGAACCTGCCGAGGTAATCGCCTGTTTGTAGATTGAATCCATGACATCGCCCGCTGCAAAGACGCCCGGCACACTGGTAGATGTTGCATTACCCTGAATACCGCTTTTTACTTTGATATAGCCATGATCCATATCCAATTGACCATTGAAAATATCCGTATTCGGCGTATGCCCAATGGCAATGAAAACACCGTGCACGTCCAGCTCTTCAGTGGAATTATCCTGTGTGCTTTTTATTCTGATGCCGGTCACGCCCATGTCGTCGCCCAAGACCTCATCAAGGGTGGAATACCATTTGATCTCGACATTTCCGGACCGGGATTTTTCAATGAGCTTGTCGGACAGAATTTTTTCCGAGCGGAATTTATCCCGGCGATGAATCACAGTCACTTTTGACGCAATATTGGACAGATAAAGCGCTTCTTCAACCGCAGTATTGCCTCCCCCAATCACGGCAACCGGTTTATTCCTGTAGAAAAAGCCGTCACACGTTGCACAGGCTGAAACACCTTTACCTTTGAAGTCTTCCTCCGATTCCATGCCCAAATATTTTGCCGACGCACCCGTGGCAATAATCAATGCATCGCAGGTATAAACACCGGAATCGCCAGTGAGCTTAAACGGCCTTGAAGACAAATCGGCGGTATGAATATGATCAAACACGATTTCAGTTTCAAAACGCTCCGCGTGCTTAAGCATTCTCTCCATTAAATCAGGACCTTGTAACCCTTCAACATCACCCGGCCAGTTATCCACATCGGTAGTCGTGGTCAACTGCCCTCCTTGCTGCATGCCCGTAACAATCACCGGATTTAAATTGGCGCGCGCGGCATAGATTGCCGCCGTATAGCCCGCCGGACCGGAACCCAGGATGAGAAGCCTGCAGTGTTTAATGTCAGTCATTGAATGTTCTCCAAAGAGGATAGTGAATAATTTTGTCTACAGATTATCACTTGAGAATGTTTATTCTCAAATTTTTGCTGATTAAGCGCTAAAAGCTGAGCAAACTCCTACTGTGGACTGAGCATTTCCTCCGCTGAGCAACAGGGCAACTTTATAAAATTTTAACTTATTGATAAATATATGGCTTTAATAATAAGCAGCGTATGAAAATGCGAAAACAGCAGGTTCCGAGTCTCTCTGTTCGCGTGTGAATCCGACTAAATACTTTTAACCTGATGCTCTGATCTAGATTAATGTTATTTATCCAAATACTATTCTATAATCATGTTTTATCGAATTATTTTAGGGAACTGATTCATGTCTGCTGTGATAGAAGAAAAAACAATTCGTGGATTACGAGAAATAGCATTGCTGGGCCTGTCCACATTAGCCGTGTTTTTTTTAATTTCCCTGATTACTTTCAGCAATGAGGATTCAGGATGGTCTCATAGCGGAACGGGCCAAGCGATAGCCAACGCAGGTGGCATGGTGGGTGCGTGGATCTCGGATTTCTGCCTGAGTTTGTTCGGCATCATGGCTTATCTTTTCCCTATCATGATTGGCTGGCATGGCTGTTTGGTCTATACCCAGGGCCAATCGAACAACGGTAAATTCGTATTAAGCCTCAGATGGCTTGGCTTTATTGCGACCACTTTATCCGGAACCGCGTTACTTTATCTTCATCTACTAAGAGCACCGATTGAATTACCTAGAAACACCGGCGGCATTCTGGGCCAGGAAATCGGCGATTCATTGGTCGTGATATTCGGCGATTCCGGCGCAACGCTATTGTCCCTGGCGGTTTTATTGGCAGGAATCACTTTATTTACCGGCGTGTCCTGGTTAAAAGTCATTGACGATGTAGGTAAATACTCATTATTGCTTTGCCGTTTTTTGACTCGGCAATTATTAAAACTGACACCTGATGAGTTTGCCCCCGAAACCTATGACGAAGAAGCGTCACCCGCGCAACCACGCAAACCCGAAGCCAAAGTACGCAAAAAGACCGCGCCATCCGTTTTTCAACCTGAACACATCATCGAAAACAAACCCAAACCCGCCTCTAAACCAGCCATGCGAGTCGACCTTTCAACAGTCAGTTCAGGACAACTGCCTACTGTGGATTTGCTCGATGAGCGCGATACACGCGTTAAAGGCTATACCAAAAGCGAACTGGAAGACATGTCCCGCCTGGTTGAAGATATCCTGCAAGACTTTAACGTAGTCGTTGAGGTCGTTTCGGTTCATCCAGGCCCTGTCATCACCCGATTTGAATTACAACCGGCTGCGGGCGTCAAAGTCAGCCGCATCAGCAGTTTATCCAAAGACTTAGCCAGAGCCTTGTCAGTTTCCAGCGTCCGGATTGTCGAAATCATTCCCGGCAAATCTGTCATAGGCCTGGAAATTCCCAATCAAGAACGGGAAATAGTCAACCTAAAGGAATTATTAGCCTCCAGTGGCTTTGAGAAAGCCAAATCCGCACTGACCTTAGCGCTGGGTAAAGATATCTCCGGCATACCGGTGGTAGCGGATCTCGGCAAAATGCCACATGCTCTGGTTGCCGGCACCACAGGCTCGGGGAAATCGGTCGCAATCAACACAATGATCCTGAGCCTGCTCTATAAGTCGACGCCTCAAGACGTCCGAATGATCATGATCGACCCAAAAATGCTGGAATTGTCCGTGTATGAAGGTATCCCTCATTTGCTGACGCCGGTCGTCACCGATATGAAAGAAGCCAGTAACTCGCTTCGCTGGGCAGTGGGCGAGATGGAACGGCGCTATAAACTGATGTCCAAAATGGGGGTTCGCAATCTCGCCGGTTTTAATCAACTGATCAATGACACCGCCGAAAAAGGCGAAACCATCCGCGATCCTTTCTTCGTTCTGGAAAGACCTTTAGAAGATGGGGAGGAATTTCCTACGCTGACTACTTTACCCAGTATCGTTATTGTCATCGATGAGCTGGCAGACATGATGATGATTGTCGGCAAAAAAGTTGAAGAACTGATCGCCAGACTCGCCCAAAAAGCCCGGGCTGCCGGTATCCATTTGATTCTGGCGACACAAAGGCCATCGGTCGATGTCCTGACCGGTTTAATCAAAGCAAACGTACCGACCCGTATTTCGTTCCAGGTCTCTTCCCGTATCGATTCCAGAACCATTCTGGATCAAGGTGGAGCTGAAACCCTTTTAGGCAACGGTGACATGCTCTTCCTGCCTTCCGGCACCAGCATCCCGATAAGAGCGCACGGCGCTTTTGTCGATGACCATGAAGTTCATCGTGTCGTTGAATTCTTGAAAAAAACAGGACCGGCTAATTATCTTGATGAAATTACTCAGGAAAGATCCGATAGCAGTGACGGTTTCGGCGGTAACACCTCTGACGATAGCGAAACAGACCCGCTGTACGACGAAGCCGTCATGTTTGTCACAGAATCCCGCAAAGCTTCGATATCCAGCGTTCAAAGGCGCTTTAAAGTGGGCTATAACCGCGCAGCGCGCATGATAGAAGACATGGAAACGGCAGGCATTGTCAGTTCGGCCGAAACCAATGGCTCAAGAGAGGTTTTGGCGCCGCCTCCCCCTAAAAAAGATTAGCCCATGAACAATCCTGTCATCATTGGCTTGATAGCAATGCTGCTGCTCGCATTTTTGGGTGGATTGCTATTAGCTCGGCGTAAAAAGCAGGAAGAAAAGCAAATCAGGGTCATTTTTTTTGTATTTTATTTCTGGCTTCTCGCCTTTTTTCAACTCACCCTGTTTTCAATCATTTACTTTCTTAATTCAAAGTTCAGCTGGTATTAATTTTGAAATAATTATTTTAAACAATCACTTATTGTGTATTCCAAACCGTCCGGCTTAACCGTCACCTTATCAACCATTAAGTATTCTTACTGCATCAACTCACAAATCTGAATATTTTCAGCATAAATACTAAAAAGTTCAGCTTAAATCCTTATAGCGGCATCTATAATATAGGCTGAATTTGCCGCTTAATTTCCAGGAGACGTTTATATGTTCAGATACCAAACAATCACTTTATTGTTTTTAGCCTCGCTCGCTCTTTCAGGATGCGGGCCAATGTATTATTCCGATGAAGTTGATGATGATGATTTAGTTGAAGTCAGCTACGATGCGGTTGAGGATTTAATCAAAAATCTGAGGCAACCCTTACCGCGCGGCAGCCTTGTGGTGATTAATTCATTGGTCAATACCGATGATTTAGGCCAGACCCTCTCATTTGGCAGGATTATATCCGAACAGATTTCTTCAGCGTTACACCGGTCAGGTTATCAGATCATGGGAATGGAATTGCCTACTGAGATCTTCGTGAAAAATGACAGCGGCATTTTGCATCTATCCGACACGACCAAAGCCGATCTGAACAAAGTAGGCGCCAGCGCTCTCATTATCGGCGTATTCGCACCGGGTAAAGAAAATGCCTATATTTCTTTAAGAGCGGTTGACATTGAGACCGGGCACTTTATCTCAACGTCTGATTTATCAGTCGCTATGGGACCTGATGTTAAAAACATGCTCAAAGCCAAGAAAATTGAAAAAGTCGAAAAGGAAGCCGATAAAGCAGTAGAAGCCGAACCCGCAAAAGCGGATTCAGACGAATCAAAATCAGAGTTTGAGCCGTTAGAGTAAGAACACTTAAAATTCACTTCCCCGGTTTGATTTGGGGAAGTGGGTTGGGAATTTAAATCCGAATGAATAACTGCAAATGTCAGGGAATGGCAGGTTGACTTGGCGACACCGAACGAATTTTTTCAACGATGAATCTCAAGCTTTCAGTTTCTGCTTGCTGCTCACCCATCAATAACGGCATTAAGACATTATCTTGTAACGTCAACAATTCAACAAACCAGGCTTGTTCATCTGGAGACGCGCATTGGTAACATGCCTCCAGATACCGCATTAACATCAAATCCAGCTCCAGTGTGCCGCGGCGGCATTGCCACCGCAGTTGACTGATATTAGCCATTAGCCCAGTTTTCTTTGAGTCAGCAGCTTTTTGGTTTCCGCAATCGCTTTAGCCGGGTTTAACCCTTTGGGGCAGGTATCGGTACAATTCATAATCGTGTGACAACGATACAACTTGAAAGGATCTTCCAACTCGTCCAGACGTTCACCGGTATTCTCATCGCGGCTATCGACAATCCATCGATAAGCCTGCAACAAAATAGCAGGACCTAGATAACGGTCGCTGTTCCACCAGTAACTTGGACAACTGGTCGAGCAACAAGCGCAAAGCACGCATTCATAAAGCCCGTCCAACTTGACCCGGTCCTCTTTGCTTTGCAGTCTTTCGGAATCTGCCGGCGGTGGCGTTTGGGTTTCTATCCACGGTTTGATGGACGCATATTGAGCAAAGAAGTGCGTCATATCGGGCACCAGATCTTTGACAACAGACATATGCGGCAAAGGAAATATCTTGACGGTATCCGGATAATCGCTAATCGCTTTAGTACAGGCCAGCGTATTCTTGCCATTGACGGTCATCGCGCACGAACCGCAAACCCCTTCACGGCATGAGCGCCGAAAGGTCAAAGTACTGTCGATTTCATTCTTGATTTTCAGTATGGCATCCAGCACCATGGGCCCACAGGTATCCATGTCGATTTCGTAAATATCGATACGAGGATTCTCGCCACTATCAGGATCCCAGCGATACACTTCAAACCGGCGGATATTGGTCACCCCTGGTGCGGCTTTGAAGGTTTTACCTTCTTTTATGACTGAATTTTTGGGCAGCGTAAATTCTACCATTAGTAAACCCTCTCTTTAGGTGGAATGACATCAACTTCGTCAGATAATGTGTACATATGAACCGGCCTGTAGTCGATTGTGACTTTATCGTCATTCAGCCATGTCAGTGTATGTTTCATCCAGTTTGCATCATCTCGTTTTGTGAAATCCTCTCTTGCATGACCACCACGGCTTTCTTTTCTATTGGCCGCGGCGTTAATCGTGACGGAGGCTTGCGCTAACAAATTATCCAGTTCCAATGTTTCCACCAGATCAGTATTCCAAATCATCGATTTATCGGTGACTTTGACATCTTGAAACGTAGCGCGTATTTCCGCGATCTGCGTGGCACCTTCCTCCAGCGTTGCACCGGTTCTAAAAACAGCCGCCTTCGTTTGCATGGATTTTTGCATGTTCAAGCGAATTTCAGAAGTGGCAAGACTGCCATTGGCATTACGAATTTTATCGAACCGTTCCACTGCTTTATCGCAAGCATTTTTAGCCAGCGGCTTGTGAGACGAGCCAGGTTTGACTAATTCAGCACAACGAATCGCCGCAGAACGGCCAAAGACCACTAAATCCAACAAGGAATTGGAACCCAATCGATTGGCACCATGAACCGATACACAGGCTGCCTCGCCTATGGCCATCAAACCGGGAACAATGTGATCAGGATTGCCTTCTTTTAGCGTAACAACTTCGGCCTTATAGTTGGTGGGAATGCCGCCCATGTTGTAATGAACAGTAGGCAATACCGGGATAGGTTGTTTAGTTACGTCTACACCGGCAAAAATGCGTGCCGTTTCAGCGATTCCGGGTAAACGTTCATAGATGATAGCCGGATCCAGATGTTCAATATGCAGATAAATATGGTCTTTTAACGGACCCACACCACGGCCCTCATTGATCTCAATCGTCATTGCCCGACTGACCACATCCCGAGACGCCAAATCTTTGGCAGAAGGCGCGTAGCGTTCCATAAAACGTTCACCCTCGGAGTTGGTCAGATACCCGCCTTCACCTCTCACACCTTCGGTAATCAAACAACCGGAACCGTAAATACCGGTAGGATGAAATTGAATAAATTCCATATCCTGCAGCGGTAAACCGGCACGCAAGACCATGGCATTGCCATCACCGGTTACGGTATGCGCAGAAGTACAAGAAAAAAAGCTGCGCCCAAAACCGCCGGTTGCTAGAACCGTCATATGGCCTTTAAACAAATGCAATTGGCCGTCTTCCAGACACCAAGTCAGCACGCCCCGGCATTCATCACCCTCCATAATCAAATCAAGTGCGATATATTCGACAAAAAATTCGGCATTATGCTTGAGGGCTTGCTGATACAGCGTATGCAAAATCGCATGACCGGTCACATCGGCCGCCGCACACGTACGCTGAGCCTGACCTTTACCGTAATGCGTCGTCATCCCACCAAATGCACGTTGGTAGATTTTACCTTCAGGAGTCCGTGAAAACGGCACCCCGTAATGTTCTAGCTCAATAATGGCCGGTATTGCTTCGCGGCACATGTATTCAATGGCATCCTGATCGCCTAACCAGTCAGATCCTTTGACGGTGTCATACATGTGAAATCGCCAATCATCCTCACCCATATTGCCGAGCGCGGCACTGATGCCTCCCTGAGCGGCTACGGTATGACTGCGCGTAGGAAAAACTTTGGAAATACAGGCTGTTTTCAACCCTTTTTCAACCATGCCAAATGTTGCTCTAAGTCCTGCGCCTCCTGCCCCAACAACAACGACATCGTGAGAATGCTCAATTATTTTGTAACTTCCTGACATGATTTACCCTACCAATATAATTTTAAAAACGGCTATCAATGCGGCCAATGCAAACAACAGGAAAACCAAATTGACGGACCAGACAGCAACGATTTTGATGCCTTCCTGGGACACGTAATCTTCAATGACAACTTGCAAACCCAGTGCCGAATGATAGAAAACAGCCAGAACCCAGGCAATGATGCACACCGAGTGAAAAGGCTCATTCATCCATGCCACCGTCTCTTGATAAGGGGCATTTAAAGTCATATCAAGCAATATTACTAACCAGTATGACAACGGGACCAGCGCTACGGCTGTTACTCGTTGCAACCACCAATGTGAAGTCCCGGACTTTGCAGAGCCCAGACCTTTAACCTTTGATAAAGGGGTTCTAAAATCCATAATTAACAGCCTATCAAACAAAAATGAAAGTAAATAAGGTCAAAGAAAAAGAAGTGATCAGCTCTTTAATCGCCAAACTGTCCAGATTTTCTTTTTCATACGTTTTGCCCATATCCCATATCAAGTGGCGGACACCGTGCACCAAATGAAAAAACAAGGCGTAAATGAAGCCCCAATACATCAAACGAAATAGCCATATATCCATGACCTCCTGCATTGATGCATAAGAATCAGAACCGCCGGCTATGGCTGAAACTAAATAGACAAACAGGAACAAGCCAAACGACAGCATGACACCGGTCATCCGATGAGTGATGGACACTATGCCGGTCAGGGGTAGCCTGTAAACTTGAAGATGGGGTGATAAAGGTCTGTTGTTGTGATTCATATCCAATTCCGAATGGCTTAAGTTAAAAAAACGACTGTTTTATAAAATCACTTTTAGGGTGTGGTTTATAAAACAACCCGCCGAAAAATTTAGTTAAAAACTCAAATAGCATCCATCCATCTTTAAAATTCTCTGCTGGAAAAATAATCCTTGAATTTGGTGCTGTCCTGCAAAGCTTAAGAAACTTGAAATCGATAACGTCTCAATATTTTTTGTACTACTGAGCACATAAAAAATGTCATTAAGCCTTTAAAGCTAGGTTTTAATTGAATAGTGTAGGATTTGATAGGTATCAGCATGCACAAATATTGCCAAAAATATCACCTCACCCTTAAAGCTAAAGTAACCCTGTGATTTAAAAAGTAAAGACAGGCAAAAAAA
>JAGXSU010000028.1 GCA_018333785.1 Methylomicrobium sp.
GCCAGCATTTTTTTGTCAGTCAGATTTTCAGCATAAAAATTAACCGTATAAAACTGGCCTGGATGGACCACAATCTTGTTGTTTTCGGCACGAAAAGTCATAGGCGCCGATTTGTTGACCGAGGTCACAAACTCAACTTTGATTTCTCTGGTTTTGTCGACTTGATACTGAGTTTCCAGCACAGCGTCAGTATTGGTCTTGCCGTTCAATCCGGTGATGTCACAAAACACGTCATAAATAGGGACCAGGGCATAACCAAAACCGAACATGGCAATGGCAATCAACACCAGTTTGGTGACCAGTTTACGGTTTTTTGAATCTACACCATCACTCATTCTGCAATTGCTCTCATCACGGCAAACACATAGACAGCAAGAACGAAAGCTGTCAAAACCAGTGCCGTTAAAATGTTTTTGCTTTTGGTCGTCATGAATTTCCCGATTATTTATGCATTTAATACGCTTAAAGCAGTGTCCAGTTTTAAAAACACTGAATTGGCCAGGGACAGGTCCATCTTATCCGTGGCCTTGGGACGCGCCGTTTTACAAAGCGTATCCGCAAATTTCCTGCATCAGGGTTTGTTAAAAATGCTCAGTAGGAACTATTTCCGGTGGTGTAGTAAATGTATGGTAAGGCGGCGGTGAAGGCAATGTCCACTCAAGGCCGTGCTTGCTTGCATCTTCCCATACCTCGTCCGTTACTGCTTCGCCGGTTCCGCCTTTAATGGTTTTAATAACAATCCAAAGGAACAGCAATTGGCTGAAGCCGAAAATGAACGCACCAATACTCGATACCATATTCCAATCCGCAAATTGCACGGCATAATCCGGAATACGTCTTGGCATACCAGCCAAGCCAAGGAAATGCTGAGGAAAGAACAGAATATTGACAGAGATTGCGGATAACCAGAAATGCAGTTTACCGATTTTTTCGTCATACATGTGGCCGGTCCATTTGGGCAGCCAAAAGTAACCAGCCGCCATCAAAATGAAGATGGAAGCGGGTACTAAGGTGTAATGAAAATGAGCAACGATAAAGTAAGTGTCATGGTACTGAAAGTCAGAAGGTGCAACCGACATCATCAAGCCGGTAAATCCACCCATCGTAAATAACACCACGAAGGCAATCGAAAACAACATCGGTGTTTCAAAGGTCATGGACCCTTTCCACATCGTGGCCGTCCAGTTGAATACTTTTACACCGGTAGGAATCGCAATCAGCATGGTGGCATACATGAAGTACAACTCACCGGCTATCGGCATACCCACAGTAAACATGTGGTGAGCCCAAACGATAAATGACAGGAAAGCAATGGCTGCAGTCGCATAGACCATAGAGCTGTAACCGAACAAAGGTTTGCGTGCAAACACCGGAATGATTGTGGATGCAACACCAAAAGTCGGCAAAATCATGACATAAACTTCAGGATGACCGAAAAACCAGAAAATATGTTGATACAGAACCGGATCACCCCCGCCTGCTGCATCAAAAAAGCTGGTACCGAAGAATCGATCAGTTAACAGCATGGTTACCGCACCGGCAAACACTGGCATGATCGCAATCAATAAAAACGCGGTAATCAGCCAGGTCCAGACGAAAAGTGGCATTTTCATCAATGTCATCGCTGGAGCGCGCATGTTGAAAATGGTTGCGATAATGTTAATCGCGCCCATGATCGACGAAATACCCAGCAAATGCACCGAGAAGATTGCAAACGGTAACGCCGCACCGGTTTGTAAAACCAAAGGAGGATACAAAGTCCAGCCGGATGCCGGCGCGCCACCTTCCATGAATAAGGTACTGGCCAGCATCAAAACACCGGCAACCAGCAACCAGAAACTCATGTTATTCATTCTTGGCAACGCCATATCAGGAGCGCCAATCATCATGGGAATCATCCAGTTAGCAAGCCCCACAAACGCAGGCATTACCGCACCGAATACCATGACCAGTGCATGCATGGTCGTCATGGAATTGAAAAACTGAGGTTGCACGAACTGCAAACCCGGCTCAAACAATTCGGCACGGATAACCAAAGCCATGGTTCCACCAACAAAAAACATTGCTAGTGCAAACAACAGATAAAGTGTTCCGATATCTTTATGGTTGGTGGTTATCAACCATCTTAAAAGGCCTTTACTGGGGCCGTGATCATGATCATGCTCATGATGATCATCATGTTCAGTGACTACCGCTGACATTGTGTTACCTCTATTTTTGTAAAAAAGATTGAATTCAAACAAAGCAAACAGCTTGTTTAAAACACTACGTGTTTCCTTCGTCTTTATCATCCTCGTCTTTATCATCAGTTTGCGCAGGCGCTGATGATTTCAATGATTTAATGGCTGATGGTTGGACTGAATCGCCTACTGCATTGCCAAGAGCATTCCGGGTATAAGTTATGACGGCTGCAAAGTCGACTTCACTCAACATTTGACCAAACGCCGGCATCATTCCCTTACCTTTGTAAACCAGATCAATCTGACTGTTGATGTCACCATTCACCAGTTTGCTTCCGGTCAAAGCAGGAAATGCTCCGGCCATACCGGCTCCGTCCGCCATATGGCAGGAAGCGCAGTTATTTTGATAAACCGACTCACCTTTGGCGATAAGTTCGTCCTTTGACCATTCTTTTTCAGCCGCAGCATTCGCATCTGCAACCAGACCTTTTTGCTCTGCCACCCAGTTATCGTAATCCGCCTGCTCCATTGCAATGACTACGATAGGCATAAAACCATGGTCTTTTCCACATAATTCGGTACATTGCCCACGGTAAGTGCCTGGTTTTTCAACATACGTCCATGCGTCATTTATAAAACCGGGAATCGCATCCTTTTTCCAGCCCAAATCCGGAACCCACCAAGAGTGCAAAACATCGGCAGATGTAAAAAGAAAACGGATTTTCTTCTTTACCGGGATTACTAAAGGGTGATCGACATTAAGCAGGTAATGAGGAACTGATCTTGGATCTATGCCTGAACCCAATTGTCTGGCTCTATTACTGGCTTCATCCAGACTGCTGAAAAAATGCACGCCCGTATCAAGATATTCATATTCCCATTTCCATTGCCAGCCCGTCACTTTGATGGACATATCGGCATCTTGGACATCATTCAGTTCCATCATGGTCTTGGTGGCGGGTATTGCCATGCCAACAAGAATCAGCGTAGGAATAATCGTCCACAAGATCTCTATCTTTGTGCTTTCATGGAATTGGGATGCGACATGCCCTCTCGATTTACGATGATAGTAAATCGAATAAAACATGGCTCCAAACACGGCAATTCCGATAAATACGCAAATCCACAGAATCAGCATGTGCAAATCATACACATCATGACTGATCTGAGTTACCCCTTGCATCAAATTAAGGTCGTATGCCGCGTGCGCAGATTCAAGGCCCATTGCCATTAGAATCACACAGGCGATCAGTTGCTTTGCTTTCTTCACGGAGCAGCCTCCAGGTAGGTAGTTAGAAACTCTTGTATGCATTTTATTGATTGAATTTTAGATTGAGCACGTCCGTCTGCTCCATTTTAAAGGGTTAAATAACTTAAGAATTTTAACCCATGAACCGACACTAAGCCAGAAGAGCTTTTCCCGAATTGGCTATCTGACAAAAAAAAGCCCGTGATGTTTCCATCACGGGCTAAATTAATCATCTGTTTGTAATACTTAACTCAATACAGAGGAATACTCTCTATAGAAAGCGGGAATGTGACTATCCAGCCAGACTTTCACCATTTGACCGACTTCTTCCGTTACATCAGCCTCGCCTGTAGCCAGATCGTTTAATTTATTCAACTTACCAAACAAGATTTGGTGTTCTTCATCAGCAAATCCTACATTTGTTCCGTATTGATCTACAGCCCAATTAATTAAGCTCACAGCAGTTACCCGAAGTAGTGTTGTTATTTTAAAATCATAAATTTAGTATGGATAAATTAAAGGCTAAAATCAATTAAATTTTATAGGGAAATTATCATCGCTTTGGCCAATTGAGCAAAATCAGGATTTTTCTGAAAAGGAAAAACTCCCAGTAAAGGCGCGCTAATCAATGAAACCAGTGTTCGCAGTGTTTCTTCCGGTCGCAGCATGGTTTCATCTACACAGGCCGCTATCCAGCCTGCACAGGGAATCCCCGCATCGGTGATGACTTTATGAGTCAGACGTGCATGGTTGATGCACCCCAATTTTAAAGCCACAACGATGATAACGGGAATGTTAAGGCGCATGACCAGGTCACTCCAATCCTGATCATTGCCCAAAGGAACCAGCCAACCGCCCGCACCTTCGATTAAAACCACATCGGCCAGAGTCTGTAAGTGTTTATAGTTTGCATGTATCAAACCGATATCAATTGACTGACCATTCGCCGCCAAATGCGGTGCAACTGGCTCTCTAAATGCGTAAGGATTAATTAACTCATAGGGCACGGGAACAGATGCAAGCTCCTGCAGTAACAAGGCGTCCTCGTTTCTTAGACGACCGGAAATTTCCTCGCAACCCGAGGCGACTGGCTTCATGCCAATCACCGTATTACCTTTCATTTTAAAATGATGCATTAACGCAGCAGTCGACCAGGTCTTACCTGCACCGGTATCGGTTCCGGTAATAAAAAAGTTTTGTTTGTTCATTTAAAAAGAGGCCACCACATAAATAACTTCAAACGTAGCAAAAACACCGGGCACTTCGCTTGTTCTCGGATAAGCAGCCAACAGTTTTTGCAATTCACTTTTTGTTGTTAACCGTTTTTTTCTGTCTTGAGCAACGTTGTGCGCACCCAAACATTTTAATTCGGCCATTAATTCCAGCGCCGATTCATACGCAGATTTATAGACAACGGTTTCAATCTGAATTTGTTTTGCACCTGTATCAGATAACGCCTGAAATAAATCATCTTGCTCTGCAAATTCATTGACATGCCGGTAATCGTCGACCGCTTCCCAGGCAAGCTTTAACTCGCTGAGTGTTTGAGGGCCAAAGGTTGAAAAAATCAACCGGCCTCCGGGTTTTATCAGTCTTTTAAAACTAAAAAAAGTTTCACAATTGAGGTTACACCATTGCAAAGCAAGATTAGAGACTATTGAATCAAATTGCTGGTCCACGAACGGCAAAGACTCGGCATCTGCGCATACATATGCCACTCGGGAATGATTAGCCAGTCTTAAGCGCGCCTGATGCAACATGGGTTGAGCAATATCCAGTGCGATAATAGTTTCTAGTGCTGAAAATTGTAAAAGCCGCTCCGTCAAAAAGCCGGTTCCGCAACCGACATCCAAAATTACCCCGGATAATCCATTACCTGCGAATTGATCAACCAAATGAAGTCCAACCTGCTGTTGCAATCGTGCAGCACTGTCATAAGAAAGACTCGCATTGCCAAAAGAAGTCTTGATTTTTTGCTTGTCCAGATCAAAAACAGCGCTCATCGTTAATTCACAAAATCAGTAATCAATTCCAAAAGATCCGTTTCATGCGACAAAAAAGGTGCGTGAGCCGCTTTGTTCATCACCTTAACCGTGATGGAAGGATTGAGCACCTGTAAAGCCGGGCCGACACTGACCGGCACCAAAGAGTCTCTATCACCGAATATTGCAGCCATTGGCATTTTAAGATCTCTTATAGCGGGCCTTAAATCCTCGTTTTTTAACATCGTAAGCCCTTGTTGCAAAATATACGGTTCAGGTGAATCGGTTTCCTTGACAGCCGCTTTCATGGTTTTTGATAATGCTTTGAAATTCTCAAGCCCATTGATTTGCAACGACAAAAATCTCAGCAATGTGGTTTGGCAATCAAGACTCAACTGTTCGGCAAAGCTGTCCAAAACCGGCTCTCTAATACCTGGCCAGTCGGTCTTCACTACAAAACAAGGGTTGCTCGCCAGCAATGCGATAGCCTTGACTCTGTCAGGAAACAAGCGCGCCATTTCAACGGCGACCATGCCGCCCAGCGACCAGCCTAACCAGACATAAGGCTGGTTAGGCAATTGTTGAGCCAATGCTTCACAAATGTGCGGCAACGAGAATTGCTCACAGTGCCGACTTAATCCATGACCCGGCAAATCCACACAGTACACCCGATAATGTGCAGCCAATCGACGGGCAAATGATCGCCAGATCCCTGAGTGCATGGCCCAACCGTGAACCATAACCAAAGGCTGGCCCTGACCGTAGGTTTCCACATGTAATGTCATAAATCCGTATGGCTCAAGGCATCAAGAAGTTGATCGATATGCTGCTCTTCATGCAGCGCTGAAAACGTGATTCGAAGCCGCGCCGAGCCTTTAGGTACAGTCGGAGGGCGAATGGCACTGACTAAAAAACCGGCTTGCTCAAGTTGCCGGCTGACATGACTGGCTTTATGACTGTCGCCGATCAGAACGGGTTGAATGGGCGATTCAGTCGGCTTTATCGCCAGACCTATTTGTCCGGCACCGCTTTGAAAACGTTCGATTAGCATTTTTAGCTTTTCACGCCGCCAGGTCTCAGCCATTATGATTTTCAAACTGGCGCGAGTCGCCTCTGCCAAAGCCGGTGGTGTCGCCGTGGTGTAGATATACGTTCTTGATTTTTGAATCAACGTTTCAATCAGCGCCTCGGAACCGGCAACAAAAGCGCCAAAGGTGCCGAAAGCTTTACCCAGCGTGCCGACCAATACCGGCACTTCATGCTGCCCAAGCCCATAATGTTCCAGCACGCCGCCTCCATTTGCTCCGATTACGCCCAGTCCATGCGCATCATCGACCATGAGCCAGGCATTTTTTTTGTCGGTGACTTTTGCCAGACTGGCCAGTGGGGCAAAGTCCCCGTCCATACTGAATAGACCGTCCGTCACGACTAAAGCCTTGCCCACTGATGCTTCCAGTTGGCGGCTTAACTGCTCAGTATCCGCATGAGCGTATCGTTTAAATCGGGCGCCCGATAACAAGCCGCCATCCAGTAAAGATGCATGATTTAATCGATCTTCTAGCACCGTGTCGCCAGGGCCAACCAATGCCGAGATCAGGCCCATGTTGGCCATATAGCCGGTTGAAAACAAAAGCGCACGAGAACGACCGGTAAAATCGGCCAATTCCTCCTCAAGCGCATGATGCGCAACACTGTGGCCGCATATCAGATGCGCAGAGCCGCTGCCCACTCCGTACCGGTCTATTCCTTGTTTAAAAGCTTTGGCAATATCAGGATGACTGGCGAGACCCAGATAATCGTTACTGCAGAAATTAATAAACGGCTGACCCTTCAAGACCAAATGAACACCCTGCCCCGAATCCAGCACCCGCCGGGAACGGTAAAGTCCGTTCTGTTGAATCCTTTCGAGTTGGTCAGTTAATCCGGAAAAAGGGTGTGTCATTTCAGCAATGGTCAGTTTGAAATTTTCAGCGTCATTTGGGGCTTGGATAAGCCTTTCGAGAAACGCCGTAAACCCTTCCATAGGGGCTTGACGGCAGCATCCCTGCTGCCAACGCCTTCGAAAAGCTTAGTCCAGCCCTTTTTGCCTTCAAATTGAGAATTGCGGGTGTCATTGAGCGTGACTTGATCCACCCGAATGAAGTCCCAACCGTTTGAATAACGTTAAATCCTGATGGGTCATTGGATTATCTGTCGTCAATAATTTATCGCCATAAAAAATGGAATTGGCGCCGCCGAGAAAACAAAGCGCCTGCATTTCATCACTCATTTCCTTTCGGCCCGCAGACAAGCGCACACGAGATTTGGGCATCATGATGCGCGCAACGGCTATGGTTCTGACAAAAACCAGAGGATCCAATGACTCTGTTCCCATCAACGGCGTACCTTGCACCTGAACCAGCATATTGATGGGCACGCTTTCCGGATGTTTGGGCAAATTAGCCAGTTCGATCAGCAGCTTAGCTCTGTCTTGCTGGCCTTCGCCCATACCGATAATGCCGCCGCAACAGACATTGATACCGGCGTCTCTCACTCTTGCCAGCGTATCGAGTCGGTCCTGATAGGTTCTAGTCGTGATGACTTCTGAATAATAATCTTCCGAAGTGTCCAGATTATGATTGTAATAATCCAGACCGCCCGCTTTTAAGTCTTCGGTTTGTTTATCGGTCAACATACCCAGCGTCACACAGGTCTCCATTCCCAGAGCCTTGACGCCTTTTATCATTTCAACGACGCGTTCAATATCCTTATCTTTGGGCTGCCGCCAGGCCGCGCCCATGCAAAAACGGGAAGCACCATCGTCTTTGGCTCGCTGAGCTGCCTGCAACACTTCATCAACCGGCATTAAGGCTTCCGCTTTGAGACTGGAATCATATCTAGCGCTTTGCGGGCAATAACCGCAATCTTCGGAACAGGCACCGGTTTTGATGCTTAACAAACTGCTGATTTGAACTTCGTTTGGATCAAAATTGGCACGGTGGACAGTCTGCGCTTGATAAATCAAATCGTTGAAAGGCAAATCAAATAGCGCCTGAACTTCATCCAGTTGCCAATCATGGCGTAGCGATAGTTCAGAAACAAAGGGGCGTATTGCAGGGTTTGCAGACATTCTGTTAATCTCCGGCCAATTAATTATTATTGATGGGGTCAAGTTGAGCAATCCTGTCAACTTCACATCATTAAAATGGTAAACAACTGGAGTATTATTATACAGAATTACCTGTTTCCGCCTACTTGTATCTTATGTGGTCATCCAGGGCAAAGTGAAAAAGACCTTTGCCTTTACTGCGAGAGCGGACTGATTAGAGCAACCGAGTGTTGTTACCGATGCGGGGCGTTATTTGAAGAAACGTCAACAGCCCCTATGTTATGCGGCGCCTGCTTAAATAAAACCCCTTATTTCGACGAAACGCATGCTGTTTTTGTCTACACCGGTGCCATTCGCTATTTGCTCACCTCGCTCAAGTTCGGCGGACAACTCAAACATGCCAGATTGATCGGTCAACTTATGGCTGAACAATTTTTGACTATAGCCGAAATACCCGAATGCCTGATTCCGGTGCCTTTGCATAGTGAGCGGTACCGCGAAAGAGGTTTTAATCAAGCCATAGAAATAGCAAAAACACTGGCCAAAAGCATGGATATCCCTGTTGACCTTTACAGCATCATCCGTCAGCGCAATACCGGACATCAGACTGAGCTGAGTGCAAAGCAACGGAAAAAAAATATGCTCAACGCTTTTGCAGTGAAAAAGAAACTACCTTTCAACCATGTTGCTATTGTTGACGATGTCATGACGACCGGCACTACCGTATCAGAATTGGCCAAAGCGCTAAAAAAATCGGGCGTTCATCGTGTCGATGTTTGGGTGTGTGCCAGGGCTTGACGGAACAAACGCCCTTACCCAATCAGGTCTGGTGATAGACTGTGTTACGATCGACCCCGCAATTACACCTTAACGAGTGCTATGAATCATGCGATTACTTATTATCTGTTTATGTTTTATAAGTTTTAATCTGGCCGCCGAAACGCGCATCGCCATCCTGGATTTCGAGTTGAAGGACTTGACGCTGGCACCCGGTATTCCTGCTGAAGTAAAACGCACTGCGTTGATCAAACCATTACTGGAACGAGAATTGCGTTCCGCGGGTTACCGGATAATCGAGATTCCTTTGACGGCTCAACATGCCGCAAATGGTGGCGAGGGCTACCTGTTTGATCATGCCGATCTTGCCGCACAACTGGGGAAAAATTTTGACGCAGACTATATAGTGGTCGGCAGATTACACAAACCCAGCTTCTTGTTCGCTTATTTGATGGGAAACCTGGTCCGGGTCAGCGACGGTCAATTAGTGGATCAGATCATCTCTGAGTCCAAAGGGCCTAACATCGATCTAACCATCAAGGCAGTGGAAAGTCTGACGGTTAAAATCGACAAATTACTCGAGCGGCGATACACCCCGCCCCCACCCTCAAAACTGATCAAACAACCGAAGTAGACAATGCTTTTTCAACGCGCAGCAAATCCGCTTCGGTATCAACGCCGGCTTCAGGCGTTTTATCGACAGTTTTTACCAATACGGCATCTCCGTGCCATAAAATTCTTAATTGTTCCAAAGATTCTATTGCTTCAAGGGGAGATGCCTCCCACTGACAATACCGGTTCAGAAAATCAACCGTATACGCATACAAACCGATATGACGGTAATAAAGACTATCAACGGGCAGTGATTCAGCATCCACACCAAAATGCGCCCGGTTCCAGGGAATGGGCGCCCGGCTAAAATACAAGGCATATCCCGCTTTATCGAGAACGACTTTCACCGAATTGGGATTGAAGATTTCGTCGATGCCGTCAATTCGTGCCGCCAACGTTGCGATCCCGGCATGATTCTGAGCGGCTAAAGCATAAGCTGCGTCACGAATGTATTGAGAAGGAATCAGCGGTTCATCGCCTTGAAGATTGACGACAAGGGTATCACCTGACCACCCGGCCAATGCGGCGACTTCGGCAATACGCTCAGTTCCACTTTGATGATCGGGACGTGTCATCACGGCATTGATTCCCAGTCGGGTCACTGCCTCTGCAATGCGCGTGTCATCGGTTGCAACCACCACCTCATCCGCACCGGCCTCCAGCGCCCGTTCACAAACATGCACGATCATCGGTTTACCGGCAATGGGCAACATCGGCTTTCCCGGTAAACGGGTAGAACCGTAACGGGCCGGAATGACAACTTTAAACGCCGGACTCATTTGCGCAGCGCTTCTGCTTCTTCTTGGGACAACACTCTGGCCTCATCTTCAAGCATGACAGGAATGCCGTCACGGATAGGAAATGCCAGGCGATCGGCAATTGAAATCAGTTCCTGCTTATCTTTGTCATAAATCAACGGTCCTTTGCTGACAGGACTGGCTAAAATTTCAAGCAGCTTTTTATCCATGATGTTTCTCTCCGAGTAAATGTAAAAAACGTTTGGCAAAATCCGGTTCAAGGTTTGCAGTTACCGGCACATACCAGTAGTTATCTTTTGCAAATGCCTGGCATTTGACCGCATCTTTTTCGGTCATCAGTAACGGCTTTTCGTCATTGGGAAAATCCTTGGCACTGTATTGATAATGATCAGGAAATTTGCGAGTAATAGGTGTGATGCCCTTGTTAGTGAGCATGTCAAAAAAACGGGCCGGATTGCCTATGCCGGCAACCGCATAACAGGATGCCGAAGTGAAATCAGTTAACGGCACTTTTGCGCCTGAGACCAGATTGACTGCATCATCACCGGCCACCCGCATATCAAAATGAGTCTCGTCAGACTTGACGCCGTTGACGACAACCAGGTCGACTTCGCTTAACCGGTCTGGCGATTCTCTCAAAGGACCGGCAGGCAAGCAATAACCGTTACCAAACCGTCTTTCGCCGTCGATGACCACAATTTCAATGGATCTGGCCAGGGCGTAATGCTGCAAGCCATCGTCCGATAAAATGACTGTGCAGGCAGAATTATCAAGCAGCAGCCTGGCCGTTGCGACACGATCAGGCCCTACCGCAACCGGACAACCGCTATGCCTGGCCAGCAAAACCGGCTCATCTCCAACCAGATGTGCATCCGAATTGACGTCAACAATTTGCGGCCACGATTCCGATTGCCCACCGTAGCCGCGGCTGATAATGCCCGGCCGGTGTCCATTTTGCTGAAGCCACTGCGCCATCCAGATAATCAAGGGTGTTTTACCGGTGCCGCCCACCGTCAAATTACCCACGATAACGACCGGCACTTTTAATTTATGTGTTTTAAGCACACCAACGCGATATAAAAAACGTCTGAATCTGGCGATATCTCGATAAATAAAGCCCAGCGGCATCATAATCAGACCAAACAAGTCATCCTTGTACCAGATGAAATCCAGTACGGACGCGGTAATTTTTTTAAAATTCATGGACTTTGCGTCTTTATTGCAGCGAAAGTGATACGCTTAAAACCCACCTGCCCGGCAATATCCAAGGCCCTGATGACAGCTTCATGCGGCGTTTTTGCATCGGCATTGATGACAAACGGCAAATTGAGTGAAACCACCGCGAGCTTTTGCAATTCCCCTTTCAATGTCTCTCTCTTTTGATTAACCAGCTCACGGGGCAAGCCATCGTCGCCTGACAGATAATAAGTGCCCTGAGCATCAATGGTTAAGTTTATGACTTTGGGCTCCTGTTCAGGTTCCTCACCTTCAGCCTGAGGTAATTTGATATTGAGCGCTGATTCTTTATTGAACGTGGTGGTCACCATAAAAAAAATCAGCAACAGAAATACCACGTCAATCATTGGCGTGATGGATATTTCCAGCTTTTCTCTTTTTTTGCGGTGAAAATTCATTTCATTTCCTCGCGGTCACCGTGAATAATGTCAATCAGCCTTAACGCTTCCTCTTCCATGTTCAAAACGTATTCTTCGACCAATCGCTCAAAATAGCGGTGAAAAATCAGACTGGGAATCGCTACTGTCAAACCCGCAGCGGTCGTGATCAGGGCCTCGGATATACCCCCGGCAAGAATGCCCGGATCACCCACGCCATGAATCATGATGGCGGAGAAGACATTTATCATTCCGAACACTGTTCCCAACAATCCCAGCAAAGGTGAAATGGAAGCAATGGTACCCAACGTATTTAGAAAACGTTCCAGCTCATGCACGACTTGCCGTCCGACCTCCTCAATACTGACACGCATCATTTCCCGTCCATGTTGGCTGTTTGCCAGTCCGGCCGCCAAGACCGCACCTAAGGGGGAGCTGACCCTGAGGCTACGTATGGCGTTATTGTCCAGCTTGCGGTCTCGGTGCAGCTTCCAGATTTGAGGAATCAATTCAGGAGGCAGAATTTTGTTTTTGCGTAATGACCAGAACCGCTCTCCGATAATGGCCATTGCGGCTATTGAACAAAGAATGATTGGCAGCATCAACCACCCACCACTTTTAATAATCTCGATCACACTATTTCCTTAGGTACAAAATATTTAATTTCTATCAAGCAGCGAACTTACTTCGAACGTGTATTTTACTAAAATCATTGACTCAAATATATCCAGGTTTAATAGTCTATAAAACCTGTTACAACTTTCTGACTTTGTTTAACTCTGCACAAGGGCTTCCTGCGTGATATTCCTGCCCACCCAGATATAGGCGATGATCAACGCGATGGCACAGCTGACAGCGGCCAACGCATAGACCCGTTCCGGCCCCCAGGATTCCCATAAATATCCGCTGTATAAACTACCCAGCATCCCCCCCAAACCAAAACTCATGCTGCTGTATAAAGCCTGACCTTTGCCTTGATGCTGGTGTCCGAAATAATGATCAACCAGATGAATGGCCGCCACATGAGTCGCACCAAAAGTGGCGGCATGTAGCACTTGGGCCCCGATCAACAGACCGATGTGATCCGGAAAATAAGCAATCATATTCCAGCGAACGATGCTCAACACTAGGCTGGCCAGTAAAATTTTGCGCAAACTAAAGCGGGCCAGTATCTTTCGCATGAACAGGAATAAAATGATTTCTGCCACTACGCCCAATGACCAGAGCACCCCGGTCATCGTTGAAGAGTAACCATGACTCTTCAGAAAAAGGGAGAAAAATACATAATAAGGGCCATGCGCAAGCTGAATCAGGAGATAAACAGTAAAGAAAGCGATTATTTCAGGCTTCATCAATAAATGCGAGATTCTCACCGTACCCCGATCACCGACTGTGGCCTTAGCCTCCGGTGTAATCAATGCCGACAACCAAAGAACGATCAGCAATACGGTAATGACTTGCGGCAAGATATCAATCATCAGGCTATCCAGTAACCAACCCATAAAAACGACCGTCGCGATAAAGCCAACCGATCCCCAGAGCCGGATTTCACTGTAACGGTGCCGCTCGGATTTGAGATGAAACAGAGTTGCCGCTTCAAATTGAGGCAAGGCCGCATTCCAGAAAAAACTGAAAGCAACCGTTATTGCGGCAAACCAAAAATAGCCACGCACCCAGAGGAAATCGGCAAACAAGCACGCCGACAAAAAACAGGCTATGCGGATAATCCTTAAACTTTTACCGGTGTGATCTGCAATCCAGCCCCAAATATTAGGAGCAATGATCTTTGTGCCTACCAAAAAAGCCGAAAGCTCTCCAATTTCACCGGGATTGAAGCCGAGAGATTTGAGGTAGAGGCTCCAATACGGCAAAAAGCCGCCCAGCGTTGCAAAATAGAAAAAATAAAATCCTGACAATCGCCAGTAAGGTACCGACATTGTGGGATGCTTTTATCTTATTGCCGGTAATCCGGAATCAACTTCGGCATTTTGGCCGCGATGTCTCAAAAAATGATCCATCAGCGTAATCGCCATCATTGCTTCAGCAATCGGTGTGGCGCGGATACCGACACAAGGATCATGTCTGCCGTGCGTAACCACATCTATCGCTTCGCCGTGAATATCGATACTTTTTCCTGCTAAACGCAGACTGGATGTCGGTTTTAATGCAATACTGGCGACAACATCCTGGCCGGTGGAGATTCCGCCTAAAACACCACCTGCATGATTGCTTAAAAAGCCGTCCGGCGTGATTTCATCACGAAAAGCCGTTCCTTTGGTGTCCACACAATCAAAACCGCCACCAATTTCCACGCCTTTTACCGCGTTGATACTCATCAGGGCATGGGCCAGATCGGCATCTAACCTGTCAAATATAGGTTCGCCCAAACCGGGCGGCACATGACTGGCTACGATAACAATCTTGGCACCTATCGAATCGCCTTCTTTTCGCAGCGCATCCATATACTTTTCCATGGCTTCGACTTTGTCTTCATCAGGGCAGAAAAACGGGTTGTTATCCACTACGGACCAGTCGACCTTATCGATTTTAATAGGCCCCAACTGCGATAAATAACCTCTTACTTCAATACCGGCAATGTGCTTGAGGTATTTTTTAGCAATAGCACCGGCAGCAACCCGCATAGCCGTCTCACGGGCAGAGGATCGACCTCCGCCCCGGTAATCTCTGAAGCCGTATTTTTGATGATAAGCATAATCGGCATGGCCGGGCCTGAAACTTTCCGCAATTTTGGAGTAATCTTTGGATCGCTGATCGGTATTTTCAATGATCATGCCGATGGGAGTCCCGGTGGTGACGCCTTCAAATACTCCGGAGAGAATTCTGACCTCATCGGCTTCCCTGCGTTGGGTGGTATGCCTGGATGTGCCGGGCTTGCGTCTGTCCAAATCGGTTTGAATATCAGCTTCGGAAAGCGGCATTCCGGGAGGGCAGCCATCAACGATACAGCCTAAAGCAGGCCCGTGACTTTCACCAAACGTGGTTACGGTAAATAATTTTCCAAACGTGTTTCCGGACATAAATCTATTTTAAAGCTTGTTGAAAAAGAGGCGTGAACTGTCTGATTTGCTCTGCCGTCAATAAAAATACGCCATCACCACCGTGTTCAAAATCCAGCCAATAAAAAGGTACATCAGGGTATAGGGTTTGCAAGGTCTCGGCACTGCTGCCAACCTCAACAACCAGTATTCCCTCAGCCGTCAGAAAATCATGCGCACGGGCTAAAATCCGCAGCACCAGATCCAATCCCGATTCACCGCCTAAAAAGCCCATGTCAGGTTCGGCATGAAATTCGGCCGGTAAGCCTTGCCACTCTGCGGTACTGACATAAGGTGGATTACTGACGATCAGATCGTATTTTTCGGACGGTAATGCATCGAACAAATCGGAATGATACAGAGTGACTTGATCGGCAGCGTCATGTTTTTTCACATTAATTGCAGCAACCGCCAGCGCATCGCCTGACAGATCAACGGCATCGACTTTTGCCTCGGGATAGGCATAAGCACAGGCAATGGCAATACAGGCACTGCCGGTACACAAATCAAGCACACGGTGCACCTGATCCACTTCCAGCCAGGGAGAGAAGTGTTCGTTGATCAGCTCTGCGATAGGAGAACGCGGCACTAAAACCCGTTCATCCACGTAAAAAGGGAGCCCGGCAAATTGCACCTGGTTGGTTAAATAGGCGACCGGCTTGCGCTCGTTGATGCGTCTGTCAAATAAATCACACACCGCTTGACGCTCTTCATGAGTCAGCACGCTATCCAGATAAACCGGTGACAAATCAAAAGGAAGTTTCAAGGTATGAAGCAGCAATGCTGCAGCTTCATCCAGGGCATTTGCGGCACCGTGGCCGAAAAAAATGTTGGCTTTATTAAAACGGGTTGCGCCCCAGCGGATGTAGTCACGTATTGTCGTTAACGTAACAAGCGCATCAGAAGAGTGATCAATCATGAATAAAAAAATGAGAACTGTATCGACTAAACGGAAGATTTTAAACTAAACTCTGACGAAGTGCCTGATTATTAAACCCAGCCCCCTGAACAAACCTTATGAGCGCACCCGCTGAAATAATCAATACAGCGTCTAATCTGGCAAAAAACCGCCTTTATCACGATTGCTATCATTTTATGCAGTCTGATAATTTGCAATTACCCACCATTCCTGATGTAGCCTTTAAAATTCGGCGCGCTATCAATGATGATAGAGCCAATAATGCCAAAATTGCCCGTGTTGTTCAGATTGATCCTTCTATCACGGCCCGATTGATCAGAATCGCCAACAGCCCTCTCTACCGGGGCCGAAGAAAAATTGAAAGCTGTCCGGAAGCCTTGACCCGGATCGGTTTAAAAGCGGCACAGGATATTATTACCTCATTTGCCATGAAAGCCGTTTTTTTGGCCAAATCACCGGTGATAGCCCGTAAAATGACCGACTTATGGGCACACAGCAGTTATGTGGCGGCCATCAGCGCTGTTTTCGCACACAAAATTCCCGGCTTTGATCCCGACAAAGCGATGCTCGCAGGACTTATTCATGATATCGGGGTTGTTCCCATTCTCACCTATGCCGACAAGCACCCGGAAATCATTAACAACCCAAAAGATTTAGTGGATACAGTCAGAAACCTGAGGATTGACATCGGCTTGCAAATCATTCGCAAGTGGGATTTTCCGGCCGATTTCGAAGATGTCATCATCCATGCTGAAGATTGGTACAAACACAATGACGGACCTGCCGACTACAGCGATATTGTCATGGTTGCTCAATTGCACAGCTACATCGGCAAAGTGGATGTCAAAAAAATGCCTCGTATCGACGAGTTACCTGCGTTCAAAAAATTAGTCCAGGGACATCTGGATCCCGATGCCGGTCTCTCAATTCTCGATTTGGCCAAAGATGAAATTGAACATATCAGGCAAATGTTGAAATAGGCCATGGCATTGGATATTCAGCCGCTTATCAATGCACTCACTCCCCGAGCAATCAACCGTCAAAATGAAAGTTCACTGCAACTGAAAGTTGGACAGCAACTGGACGTTAAAGTCGGACAAATATCCAGCGATCTCACCCGGATTACGCTGCAGATTGCCAAGCAAACACTGGAAGTTCAAAGCAATCTGACCGCGCCGCTGCAATCCGGCCAGTCACTCAAACTGGAAGTTATGCAATTGTCTCCTGCGCTGGTGCTCAGACTGGTGGAACCCAAACTAACCGATGGCATGCTCAGCTTTACCCAGTTGCCGAGTGCCAAAACGACGAACGCATCCAACCCTTCATCTCTTTTTGCTTCGGCGTCCGATACTAAGGCGCCGGAATCCACTCTGCAACTAATGGCACGCGTTGTTGGCATAAAAGAGCAGTCTATTCAACTGGAGTTGTTATCCAAACCGTCAGGAAGCAAAACTTCCCTGTTGGAGATCGCTTATAAAGCAGAAGATCCAAGGGTAAAACCTGGGCAACTGGTTACCCTGGAAGCGCTATCTTCAAATAAGCATCAGCCGTTTAAAATAATCAGCGCCGAAAGCGGGATAGCTGATTTTGTTAAACGCTTTTTGCCGAAAAATGATTCACCGGCGGCTTTCGTCAATCAACTGGTCAAAGACAATACCGGTTTACAGACCAATGAAACGGTTTCCTTGCCGTTGAAGCAACTGGTCAGTGATATTTTACGTAATCTCCCCGAGCATAAAGATTTGATGCAAGGCGGCCTGCTTAAAAACATACTCTCTGATTCCGGTTTATTTTTGGAAGCAAAGATCGCCCGCTTAATAACCCCCTCAGATGCCACCCAACAGGCACTTGCCGGACCTGAAACCGGAAATCTGCTGTTCAAGGATGATTTAAAAGCCCATTTACTTAAACTGATTCAGACACTAAAAATGGAGACGGCGGGTGAAAGCGAACAAACCCAATCATCCCCTGCGCTGGAGCAACTTAAAAGCCTGTTACAAAAAAGCGAAAACAGTCTGGCCAGAATTATTCTTGATCAATTGGCCTCGGTCCCCAAGGAAGACTCACCCAAACAACAATGGCTGATTGAAATCCCATTTTTAAATCAAGATCAAGCCGACAGTGTAAAAATCGAGATCAACAAAGATCAGCATGCCAAACAGGAAGGACAGAATCAAACCTGGTCGGTCACGGTGACACTTTCTCCGCCCAACATAGGGCCTATACGCTGTAAGATTGCTTTTTTTGACAATACCGTCAACACCCATTTTTTTGCGGAAAAACCGCAAACAAGCGCATTAATCAAACATCATCTTGACTATTTAAAACAGCAATTAGAACAAGCAGGTTTAAAGACCGGACATATTGAGGCCAGCGAAGGCATTGTTGAAGTTCCCCCTAATCGTTTGACGTCAGATTCTTTACTGGATGAAAATGCCTGAGTTTAAGCATATCAAGAGCCAAAAGCTTGCCTGCACAGGTTTAAATCACTCTACGATTGGCTTACTCATACTTGATGAATAATCAGTTGAATTTCAGGGCATCCGTTCAATCGGCTCAATTGCAGCAACTTTTTTCTGCGAGTATTGCGTCACTGGTAACCAGTACATTGCTCGCAGCGATACTTGCTTTTATTCAGCGAGAAGTGATTGCAACGGCTGTTGTTCTTGGCTGGTTTTTCCTTGTTATGTTGGTCGCGGTGTTGCGTGCGGCACTCGTCTATGCTTTTCGACAGGCCTCAATTGAACGTGAAACAGACATCCGAAACTGGCTGGCGAGATTTCGCTATGGCGTCCTGGCAGTCGGAATAGCCTGGGGTTCTGCAGGTTTTTTGATGTCCCCCGAAAATGAGCCTCAGCATCAGATGTTCCTTATTTTTATGATGGCCGGTCTGACAGCCGGGGGCATCATTTCATTTTCGGCTGATCTGATAAGCGCGGTGGTCTTTGCTGTGACCTCTCTTTTGCCAATCGCGATCTGCCTGCTCATCAAAAGCGACGCTTTGTCTATGGGAATGGGTATGGCAGGCTTGCTGTATCTCGGCTTTATGATCGTCAGCTTGCGCCATATTAACCGAAGCATCACCGAGAATATTATTTTACGTCTCGAAGCCGCCGCCAGAGAGGAAGTCGTCAGAACCAGCGAGGAACGCTTGCGCTTACTACTGAAACATACTCCCATCGGCATTTTTCATTACGATACAAATTGCATCATTACTTATTGTAATGAACACTTCGCTGATATTCAGGGCAATTCAGTTGATGGTATAGCCGGTTTTAGCATAAATACTTTTAATGATCAGTCTATTCTTCCGGCTGCGCGTAAGGCCCTTCAAGGCGAATTAGTCTATTTTGAAGAACAAAATTACGCCTCAACAAATGACTCAGGCCAATCGATTGACATGACCTGTGCGCCGTTCCTGGATAGCACAGGAAAGATAGCGGGCGGTATCGGCATTGTCCGGGATATCACTTATCGGAAAAAAGCGGAAGAAATGCTCCGCATCAGCGCAATCGCTTTTGAATCCCAGTCGGCGATGATTGTCACCGCCGCCAACGCTGTCATCCTTAAAGTAAATCAGGCATTTACCAGACTGACCGGCTTCAGTGTCGGAGAAACCCTCGGGCAAACACCCCAACTCTTCAGTTCAGGACGGCACGATACGTTATTTTTTGAAGAAATGTGGACCACGCTCATCAAGACGGGCTGCTGGCAAGGTGAAATATGGAACCGGCGCAAGAATGGGATCATCGTTGCCGAATGGCTGAACATTGCAGCGGTCACAGCACCCGACGGCAACATAACCCATTTTGTAGGCACCTATTCCGACATCACTCAGAACAAGGATGCAATAGCTGAAATCCACCGCCTGGCCTACTACGACCCGCTAACTCATTTACCCAACCGACGGTTGCTGCAAGACCGGCTTGACCAGATACTGGCTGTTGCAGCGCGCAGTGGTTTATACGGCGCAATCCTGTTTTTAGACCTGGATAATTTCAAGATGCTCAACGATACACGCGGACACGGTGTCGGCGACCAGTTGCTTATCGAAGTCGCCAGGCGGCTGCGTGCAGACGTTCGAGAAAATGACATTGTCGGCAGGCTGGGCGGGGACGAATTTGTTGTTTTTCTGGACAACCTGAGTTCAGAACCCGAAGTTGCCGCGATGTTAGCCAAGCAACTGGGTGAAAAAGTGCGGAACAATCTGGCCCGACCCTATCTCTTTGACAACTTTGACTTTCATTGTACAGCCAGCATCGGCATTCGCTTGTACCGGGATCAAAAGCAGGCAGAGGAACTGCTTAGACATGCCGACCTTGCCATGTACCAGGCCAAAACGGCGGGAAGAAATACAGTGCGTTTTTTCAATCCCGGTATGCAAGCTGCAGTAACCGCTCAAGCTGACATGGAGAAAGACTTGCGCAGCGCACTTAAGAACAATCAATTCAAGCTTTATTTCCAATCTCAGGTTTATCTTGACCGGCAGGTCATTGGCGCTGAAGTATTGCTGCGTTGGGACCATCCTCAGCAGGGCCTGATCTCCCCTTTAAATTTCATCCCGTTGGCAGAGAAATCCAACCTCATTCTCTCAATAGGCCAGTGGGTTATGGAATCGGCCTGCGCCCAATTAAAGCTTTGGGGAGAAAATTCGCATACACGGCATTTGCGGCTTGCGGTCAATGTCAGTGCCAGGCAGTTCAGGCAACCGGATTTTGTAGAACTGATGAAGCAAGCCTTGAACAACACCAAGATCAACCCGGAACTTCTCAAGCTTGAGCTTACGGAAAGCTTGGTACTCGACAATATCGAAGACACCATCATAAAAATGAATAACCTCAGGGAACTCGGCGTGCGATTCTCTTTGGATGACTTCGGCACGGGTTATTCTTCTTTTTCCTACCTGACCCAATTACCCCTGGATCAGTTGAAAATAGACCGGTCTTTCGTGCACAACATCGGGTTGAAATCCAGTGACGCGATCATTGTGCAAACCATCATCGGTATGGCCCGTAATTTGGGGATAGAAGTCATTGCCGAGGGCGTGGAAACGGAAGCCCAACTGACCTTCCTGCAGCAACATGGCTGCCATACCTATCAGGGCTATCTGTTCAGCAAGCCTGTGCCCATTCAAGAATTTGCCAATGTTGCGGCGCCCTGAAGTCCCAATTGAGCGCTTGAATCCCTATGGGTTGATGCAAAACCAGAAAAACACGATAAGCAAGTAATTTTTAGCTGGGCACCCGGCTGCATTTTGTTTAGTATTAACTCATAATAAAAAACTGATGAATGCGATTCAATTTGACGAGCCGCCCATCAGTATAGGGCATCGTTTAACGAGTCAATGAACTACAAAAAGAAGTTTATTGTCTGGAAATTAGGCTTAAGCGTTATGGAACAACTGCATGTTCGGAGATGGCTTTACTGGGCCGGATGAGGACCCTGCCTTTAATTTCCGGGATCGGCATGAAAACAGGTTTTTTGAGTGAATCACACCTTACCAAGAAACTTAATTAACCGGTAACGATACGATGAAGACGTTTTTAGAAACAGTCCTTGCGGAAGCAGACTACCAACCGGTCAGGCTGTTAAAAATATTACGAGCGGTACAAGCTCAATACCGGCATATACCGGAAACAGCCATAGATATCCTGACTGACAAACTCAACATTCCACGCACCCAGATCATTGCGGTAGTTGAGTTTTACAGCTTTCTGCATGCCACCCCCCAAGGTCGGTACGACCTATTGTTCAGCGACTCGATTACCGATCGCATGCAAAACAAAGAAAATCTGTTGAGCTATGCGGCCGAAACCTTAAAAGTCAAAGTGGGCAAAGTCCGTAAAGATGAGCGGGTCAGCCTCAATAATACCTCCTGCACCGGGATGTGTGATCAGGGGCCGGCAGGCCTGATCAACGGCTATCCTCTACCTAGATTGGATCGAGCTAAAATCGACACCATTGCAGCCTTGATTGAACAGGAATTACCCTTAAAAGATTGGCCTGCAGCGTTATTCCAAGTTGAAGAAACCCTCCATAAACCAGGTCTGATGTTGACTCAACCCTTCAGTAATGGCGACGCGATAAAAGCAACTTTTAAACGAGGCTTGACTGAAACCTTGGCGGAAGTGGACTTATCCAATTTGCGCGGTCGGGGTGGCGCCGGATTCAAGACAGCATTGAAATGGCGCACCTGCGCTATCCAGGCCGCTACACCCCGCTATGTGATTTGTAATGCCGACGAAGGCGAGCCGGGTACGTTCAAAGACCGGATGTTACTCAACCTGTATGCCGATCAGGTATTCGAAGGCATGACGCTGTGCGCGGCGATTATCGGCTCCACTCAGGGATTGGTTTATCTGCGCGCCGAATATTTATTCCTCTACGAAAAACTCCAGCAAGTTTTACAAAACCGACGCGATCAGGGTTTACTCGGAACCACTATTCTTGGCCATGAGGGCTTTGATTTCGACATCGAAATACGGATGGGTGCAGGCGCCTACATTTGCGGTGAGGCATCGGCACAAATCGAATCGCTGGAAGGAAAGCCGGGCATTCCCCGCACTAAACCACCCAACTCGGTGATCTGCGGTTATCTGCGCAAACCGACGGTAGTCGACAATGTCGAAACTTTTTTCGCCACCACTCATATCGCGATAAAAGGCGGCCAATGGTTTGCCGATGTTGGAACACCTCAATCTACCGGCAGCAAATTACTCAGCATCAGTGGCGACTGTGCCCGGCCGGGTATTTACGAATACCCGTTTGGCACCCGCATCAGCGAGATATTGTCGGATTGTGGAGCCGAAGAGGTCATGGGCTTACAAATTGGCGGGCCATCGGGTACTTTTATTTCCAACCGGGAACTGGAACGCACACTTGCATTTGAAGACTTATCGTCTGCCGGCTCGTTCATGGTATTTAATAAAACGCGCAACATTTTTGACATCGTACAGAACTTTACCGAATTTTTTGCTCATGAAAGCTGCGGCTTTTGCGCACCTTGCCGGGTCGGTACCTCGCTGTTGAAAAATCAGTTAAACAAGATCATTGAGGGCCATGGTTCCGCTGTGGACATGGAAAAACTGAGTGAAATATGCCTGATCGTTAAAAACTTTAGCCATTGCGGCTTGGGAGAAACTGCCGCGAATCCGATCTTAACCACACTGGCAAGCTATCCCGAATTGTATCTAGAGCAGTTAAAACGATCCGGCTTTTCACCCGGTTTTAATCTGGACGCGACGTTAGCTATAGCCCGGCATTTAACGCAGCGCGACGATTCAGCTGCGCACTTATCGCAGCAAGTGGAGAACTGACATGAGCGGAACGCTTACCATTGACGATCAAACCATCCCTTTCAGCGACGGTCAAACGATCATAGAAGCAGCTCGAACAGCAGGCGTCTACATCCCCCATCTCTGTCATAGGCCCGGCTTCACGCCACACGGCAGCTGCAAATTGTGTACGGTAAAAGTCAACGGCCGCACCTGTTCAGCGTGTACTTTTCCAGCCGCAGAAGGCCAGAAAGTCATCAACAACAGCGAAGAATTGCAAGAAGCCCGTCTGCGCATCACCCAAATGCTGTTCGTAGAAGGCAATCATTTTTGCCCGACCTGTGAAAAATCGGGTAATTGCGAGTTGCAAGCAGTCGGCTATCATCTGAATATGCTGGACAACCACTTCCCGCATTTTTATGCGCATAGAAAAGTGGATGCCTCGCATCCCGATATATTGATTGACCATAACCGCTGCATTTTCTGCAACCTGTGTGTTCGTGCCAGCCGGGAGAGCGATGGAAAAGACGTATTCGGAATCGCCGGGCGCGGCATCCACAAACGCCTGATAGTGAATTCACCTACCGGGCAACTTAAAGACAGCAATATCAGCGTTGAAGACTGCGCCGTCCAGGTCTGCCCTACCGGCGCGATCCTGGTCAAAAGAACCGGTTACAAGACACCGATCGGCGGGCGCATTTACGACCAGCATCCCATCAGCACAATTGCCTGCAAAAAAAAGGAAGCCGATACGACGTAATGACTTGGACTTATCGGTCCTGTAGGTAAAGCCGAAGTTGTTTTTATAAGTTTTTACTTAACCTTTTCACATTACCCCGACACGAATTAGCTTTGCTCAAAAGCCATGGATGGCAGATTACGTTTAGATCAGTGCAATCCGGCTTCAGTGAGACCTTCCGAAACAACATATCCAGCAGCCGTTCCCGCAATTTCCGGTGAAAAATTACGTTCCGCAGGGCTCCCGATACCTCGGATAATCCGACATCTCGCCGACTTCGTAAGACTAAAGCCCCGAAGAAACATCATTCGGAGAAACTCGGAAAACCGATCCAAAAATAGCGAAAAGCCTGTCGGCTTGCGCAACGTGCTGCAAAGAGATACCAAGCAGAGCTTGAAGGTAGACATTCCAGCCGGAGCTTGGGAACGAGACAAATGGGAAGGTGTGGGGGTATGCCTAGCGAGGATGTCGGCAGCAGGGAGCTGCCGCAAGCCCCCATGGACGGGTTCACGGCGTTCCTCGCTAGGCATACT
>JAGXSU010000029.1 GCA_018333785.1 Methylomicrobium sp.
ACTAGACCCCTAGCGCGCCCTTCGACGCCTCAATGCGGCAGGACTGACCTGTCAAACCAGTTTGCCTGGTGACCATAGCGAGCGTGGCCCACCCGATCCCATCCCGAACTCGGCAGTGAAACCGCTTAGCGCCAATGATAGTGTGGCAGTTTGCCATGCGAAAGTAGGGAATCGCCAGGCTCTTATAGCAAACCCCATCCAGGTTCATACCTCGATGGGGTTTTTTTTTGGCCCCGCTTCTTAATGTGTGCATACATTTGGGTACAATCGCATAAAATAATGCCAAAAACTGAACTTAATTAGGTTGGCACTACAGATTTTCACAAACGTTTGCCACCAAATAGAGATAGTTTCACGTTAAATGTCGAAAGTTAGCACCAGTTTCAACAACTAAAAAATTTGTAGCGCCAACCAAAATATATAAGTCATCGATAAACATCAACTTTTAATTTATAGTGACGAATATGGGTTGAGTTTTACCCTTGGTATTGATTTTCCGCACCGATTACCGCACGCTATCGGCATGTACATTCGAAAAACCAAAACAAAATCCCTGGCTGATGGCGAAGCCTACTTTACTTACCGACTGGTTGAATCGGTGCGTGAAGGGCAGCGGGTCAAACAGCGCACCCTGCTGAATCTCGGCAAAGACTTTGCCCTGGCGGATGAGACCGGCGTATTACTAGAAGCTGCCGCCCAACAATACAGCCGTTTAATCGTGCATAAACTAGCGCAGCCGCTGGAGCCTCCGGTGGCGGATTATAAGCGCGTGGATGCTAGCGAAGCCCGCAGTATCGGCGCTGAAACCTTGGCTTGGCATGCCATCTGCCAATTACAGCTGGCAGAGAAACTGACGGCCTTGGGCTTTAACGGTGTGGAGCTGGCCGCAGCCTTGGGCAGTATATCGCCCGTATGGTATCACCGGGTAGCGAATTGCACACGCATCAGTGGTTGCAGTCCTGCACCGCGCTGGGTGAATTATTGGGACATGACTTTAGCAGCACCAGCCTGTCTCGGTTGTATCGTGTCAGCGATAAACTGCTCAAGCATCAGGCGGCTCTGGAAGGCTTTCTGGCCGATCAGGAGCAAAGCTTATTTGATCTGAACCGTCGTATCGTCTTGTACGATTTGACCAACACCTACTTCGAAGGCCAATGCGCCGGTAATCCGAAAGCCCAGTTTGGCCGCTCCAAAGAAAAACGCAGTGATTGCCCTTTGGTGACACTGGGCTTAGTGCTCGATGGCGATGGCTTCCCGCTGGGCAGCCAGGTCTTTCCCGGTAATGCCAGCGAACCCGCGACCTTGAAAACCCTGCTGGAGGGACTGCAAGGCAAAACCCCGTTAATGAGGTCTAAGCCCGTCATTATCCTGGATGCCGGCATTGCCAGTGCCGCTAATATCGCCTGGCTGGTCGAGCATGGCTACCAGTATATTGTCGTCAGCCGCGAACGTCAGGTTAAAGACCCACGCGAACAGGACGGCGCGCTGTTGATTCGCGACACAGGCCGTAGTCAGGTCCGGGTTTACAGGGACCTCGATGCGGACAGCGGCGAAACCCGCCTCAATTGCCACTCCGAACAGAAGGCCAAAAAGGAGCACGCCATCCGTAACCGCTTTAATGAACGCCTGGAAGCGGCACTGACCCAATTGCAAACCGGCTTGAGTCAAAATGGCACGGTGAAAAACTATGCCAAAATCCTGGAACGCATCGGCCGCCTACGCGAAAAAAACAGCCGCGTGGCCCAAGACTATCAGATTGACGTGACCTCGGACGCTGCGCACAACTAGCCGTTGCCATTACCTGGCACCGACAAGCGCCTAGCGCCGAAAAAGACCGGAACTTAAGGGCGCCAGCATTTTTCGCGAAAGCTGAAATGGGATCCATCCGATTTCAGCAGCGAAAAATTTGCTGGCGATTATTGCCTTCGGCGGCCCCGATTCGCCCTGCGTCCGTGCCACTACGCCACATCAACGTAAACTCGATGCAGGCTTCGTAGCACTCCCACAAATGGCTTTACGCCGTGTCGCGATGCCTTGTATTTCGCCTTCACCTGCGCTACTCGCGCAGACTCCGGCAAAACACCCGGCGCTACGGCTATCGGGGACTAAAAATCATCACTTCGCTACCGCTCCGTTTCCGTGATTTTCAGCGGCGGCGTTTACTGTCTGCGCAGCAATATTCCGGATTGGTCGGAACAGCAGCTGTGGACGACCTATGTCATGCTTACCGAGATCGAAGCCACCTTTAGAAGTCTGAAAACCAAGCTGGGCTTGCGCCCCGTGTACCACCAGAACGAAGATCGCGTCACCGGGCACCTCTTCATTACTCTACTGGCCTATCACTTGGTGCACACCCTGCGCCATCAACTCAAGCTTCAAGGCATCCATTTGAGCTGGGACAGCATTCGCACCCTGATGGCTACTCAACAACGGGTCACGCTCATTTTGCCCACCGACGAACAAACCATCATCTATCTGCGCACCACGATACGCGCCGAAATTCAGCAACAAGAAATCTACGCCGCGTTAGGCATCAAAGCTGACCCGCTAGGCAAAAGTAAAACCAGCGTTAGCTGCAAAAAATCCGTAGTGCCAACCAACAGCGGATAAAATTTTAACTAATTGAAATATAACTGAATTTCGTGTTTAGGTGACGAAGTTAGGTTAAATAATTAATCTCTCAATTGTTCATCATGGAAATTGCTACTGCTTCGGCAATCTTAATTCCATCAACAGCTGCAGATAATATTCCACCTGCATAGCCGGCCCCTTCTCCGGCAGGAAAAAGACCTGCCGTATTAAGACTTTGAAGAGAGTCATTCCTTTTAATTCTAATTGGGGATGAAGTGCGAGTTTCTACGCCTGTCAAGATAGCATCATTCATCGCGAATCCCTTAATCACTTTGTCAAAGGCAGGTAATGCTTCACGAATCGCAGATATGACAAATTCTGGTAGACAAGAAGAGAGATCGCATAAATGTATTCCTGGCGTATAAGATGGTATGACCGAACCCAACTGAAGTGAGGGCTTACCAGCAAGAAAATCACCAACTAGCTGAGCAGGCGCATCATAATTTCTACCTCCCAATTCAAACGCTAATTTTTCCCATTTACGCTGAAAGTCGACACCGGCTAATGGGTTGTCTGGGTAATCTTCCGGTGAGATATCGACGACGATTGCGCTGTTAGCATTTCGTTCATTGCGTGAATACTGACTCATTCCATTCGTAACTACGTGGCCAGGTTCAGATGTTGCAGCAACAACGGTTCCCCCTGGACACATACAGAAACTGTAAACCGTTCGGCCGTTACTGCAATGATGCACCAGCTTATAGTCTGCGGCACCCAAGAGTGGATTTCCTGCTTGAGGCCCAAAACGACACTGATCGATCATTGATTGGGGATGTTCAATACGAAATCCGATAGAAAACGGTTTGGACTCAATATAAACGCCACGGTCAAACAACATTTTGAATGTATCACGCGCGCTGTGGCCTACGGCTAACACCACATGATCGCTGGCTAGAAATTCTCCACTAGAGAGAGTGACGCCCTGCACCTGGCCATTTTCAATGACAATATCTTCAACTTTGCTTTGAAATCGAATAGTTCCGCCCAGTGATTCAATTTCGGCGCGCATATTCTCAACCATCGTAACCAGCCTGAAGGTTCCAATATGAGGTTTGTTGACATATAAAATTTCTTCGGGCGCTCCAGCTTTTACAAATTCCGTCAGTACTTTCCTGCCACGAAACTGTGGGTCTTTGATTTGGCTGTATAGCTTTCCGTCTGAGAACGTACCCGCTCCTCCTTCCCCAAACTGAACATTAGATTCCTGATTGAATTGCCTCTTTCGCCATAAACCGAAAGTATCCACTGTACGTTCGCGAACCGCTTTACCCCGCTCAAGTACAATCGGCTTAAATCCCATTTGTGCCAGGATTAAAGCACTAAACAGACCACAGGGGCCGGTTCCAATTACAACAGGTTGGTTTTTAAGTGAAGAGGGTGCTCGGGCAACAAATCGATAAGCCATATCCGGAGTTGTTCTCACACAGATATCGTTTGCAAAGCGCTTCAACAATGTCGCATCGTCTGCGGTTTGAATGTCTACCGAATAAATAAAACAAATATGGCCTTTTTTACGGGCATCGTAGCTGCGTTTAAAGACAGTGTAAGATAATAAATCGTCAACAGAAATGTTGAGCTTGTTGATGATCGCACTTTTTAAGGCAAGCTCATCATGATCAAGAGGCAATTTAATCTCGGTAATTCGAAGCATAGATTAGTTATGTAAAAGTCAATTGAGTCGGAGGTTAAACGGTATGACGCATCAGAATGGCTATTCCGGCACTTGCCAATCGATTTTCCAGCAACCTTCATCGTTTGTCAGGTGCTTATTAAGCAGGGGTAACAGTTCACGAGATTGGCTTTCAAGTTGCCAAGGTGGATTGATGAATAACATGCCGCAACCAGTCATACCGGGTCTGGACGAATCGGGTTCAGGACAAAACTCTATACGTAATTGCCTGCGGATGCCGGTGGCAATCAATGTTTTCATCAAGTTTTCAGTTATTCCCCGGTCAATGACGGGATACCATAAACAATAGATGCCTGTCGCAAACCGGTTATGAGCTGCCTTGAGCGTTTCTACAACGAGACGATAATCTTCCTTTAATTCATAGCTGGGGTCTATGAGAATTAGGCCCCGCTTTTGAATGGGAGGCAATTTTTTAAGTAATGATATTAATCCGTCTTCCTTGCTGACATTGACTTGCTTATCACCTTTAAACAAATCGAGTAAAAGCTGAAAATCACTGCTATGCAATTCGCTTAATTGCATGCGGTCCTGATGTCGGATCAGTTTTTTGACTAAGTCGGGGGAGCCTGGGTAGTGTATCAATGACTTACCCATGTTCAGTGATTTGATTACACCCAAGTAGGTGGTTAATACGGGCGGAATATCAGTTAGTTGCCATAAACGTGCAATGCCTCGAAGGTATTCTCCGGTTTTTTCGGCGTAGGCTGATTTTAATAAATAACTACCAGAACCGGCATGGGTATCAATGTAGAGGTAGGGTTTTTCTTTTTGATTTAGAGAAGTGATTGCCAAGCTTATCAGGCTGTGTTTAAGCACGTCGGCAAAATTGCCGGCATGAAATCCGTGTCGATAGCTAAGCATGAAATAACCTTATAGAGTCAGGGGGCTAATCCTGTTAAATGAAGCCGATAATCCACTTTGAGCAGTCCCGGTCTTGATTGATGATTTAAAACAATGCGATTTGATGCAGTTCGAAGACGCTGCATCAAATCGCTGAACCGGAATTATAAAGCGTCTGAAACTTGTCTTTGATAAAACGGCCACTTTTTGACGTGTAAATGTTTTCTTATCGGGGTTTTGATAACCGAAACACATAACGCAATTGAAAAAAGACACCAAACAGCACAATATTCGTTGGGATCGGTGGTGGTCAGGTCGGACACTAAAGGCCCTATCAAATAATGAAAGCCTACAAAACGCCATGATCCGTACATCAACGGCAAATAAAATGCGACCAGAATGTAGGAAAACGCGTGCAGTCCCCAATTGAATCCAAATAACCATTGAACCGGTTCCGACATAATGCCGTTCAATGGCATTTGCCAGGCGATATGCCAATCGCCGGAAACAGAGCATGTCCCCGCTCCGCAAAAGCCCTCAATGCCGATATTGCATTTACCCGCCCAATCAAACGGGAACATTTTAATAAGCATGGCAAGTGTGCCTATAGCACAAATGGTATAGACCGTCGTTCGAATTTTCAGCTTCACACTTTCCGGTATGAAGTACATGGCGACCATATTTACAAAAAATGGTTGAAACGCGATGTGAAGATAGCCTAACAATGTCAAGACTTGATTATTGGGATCACTGCATTCATCAATATAAATATACGTAGCCGCTTGAAGTAACTCCATCAATGCAAAATAAGTCAGCGGGATCCATAATTCTTTGGATTCGCCTTTTCTAGCCACATAAAGCGCTGTTGTCAACCCGGCTGCAGCCAGAACGGTTGATGCTTCACCACTCCAACACATTGTACATTTCTCCCCTCATTGTGTAGTCATGCGAACGGTCAAAAGGCTTGCCTTCGCACTTTATAATTTGTTGCCACAACTAAGTGGGCAACTGCTAACCGGCGATTATATTACAACTTTCATGTATTAAGCGCCTTTGATTAATCGAAGAGGCAAATGTAAAAATAAATAATCTGACTTTAATAAGGTAAAACGTTTCAAGTTGCTGATATCTAATTAAAAGTTAATAAGTAATTTCTGGATGACTGACAGTTAATTTTACTCATCCTTGATGGCGGGAGTAGTCTTTTCTGAATCGGACATGAGTTTAGGTTTGACAGGGGCTTTTTTCCAAATGCCTTCTTTTGAAAAACAGCTCCAGCCCCATTTCAACCAGTTCAATAATGATACGGCCAACCACAGCGACCAGGCCAGCATCAATATCCGATAAACAATCAACGGAACAGAAAATACGGTTGAAACAGGCAGTTGAGCCTCGCTTCTATCCTGATACCAGTTTAGAGAATAAGCCGAAGATTGATTGCCGATGATTTGCATGTCAGGTGCGCCCAGCAAACCCTGTTCGACGGCGATAAACAGAATCGTCAACGACATCAGAGTCAATGCGCCCAGTCCCAACTGCACGGCATTAAAATAGCGGCTAATGGATTCAGGATAGTGAGCTTTTGCGCCCAAAGCAATGAGCCACAAGACCACGATCAAACCTGACAAGTTGGAGACCTGACTTAATCCGATCAACAGCAGAAGCCATTGCCAATGCTTTATAGGCGTCAAGGCAATTTTACCCAAACCCATCGCCAACCCGGCAAGAACAATCAATACGCCCCAAAACAGAACTGCCGGACCAAACTTGGGGCCTCGCGTGAACAATATCCATCTATCCTGGCCCAGAGTGACTTGCAGATCACTATTCACGCTGGGTAAACCCAAATCCACTTTCGATGTATCCATACGAAAAGAGAGGCTTTCTGGCTCCTGCCATCTCAGGCTAATGCTTTGTTTTCCCGGGCTTAAAGGCAGCGTCACCAGCCCCTCTTTGGCACGAACCGGTTGGCTTGCGCCCTGAATAATAACGGATTCCAGCTCGACATCCGGTGCCAGTTTTAGGGTGTGCTGGGTTCCCAAAGAACTGTTAATGGTTAATTGCAGGTCCACCTGACGTGAACGTTGCCCGGGTTGCGTACTTAAGCGGCTACTTTCAATGGTTATATTTTGACCTTTTACTGCTTCAGGCCGGGTTACCTGAATATCGAGTTTTTCACCCGGCCAAGGATGCCATTCTGGTTGCCAATAGCCTTGTTTGTCGATGTGCATCATGGCAATGCCGCTGGTTTCAATGTGCCAGACCGGACTAACATCGGCGCGCCATACTTCAATCCAGTCCTGAGTTTCCCCGGCTGTCAATTGAATCGCATCTGCTTTTTCCAGAACTGAATCCCAGCGCAGAACCATTTGGTCGGCAGTCATGTTGACCTGAACCGTCTTATCGTTGACGCGTATACCAGCCGTTGTGACGGCCTCACCGTTAATTAGGGGTAGGGCAAGCACAATCGCTGTTCCAGGCGGAGACATGCGAATGACTTGAGTCGATATTCGCCAATCCAGTCCCAGGTGTAAAAACCGTTCAACTTTGACAAATGGCGGAAGAACTCCGGGTTCCAGAGTCGGCGTTTTCGCTGTTCCGGCAAGTTGTTGCACTCGGGTGAATTGCAATTGGCCGTCTGTTGATCCATTTTCATGCAGTCCATTCACTTCCCATCCGGAAAGACTGATTTCTGAATAATTGGGTTGTAACCCCAAAGGCAACGTAAATTTTGACAATACAGGAGGTGCTCCCCTCATTGTTATTGAATGCCGGCCTCTGGTTAATCCCAGCCACAAGTTATTTTCATTGCTGAATAAAGAGGTTGCAGGTTTGCCATTTACCAGCACCTGATTGGGAAACCAATGTTCGTTATGGGCCGGTAAAGGCAGGCTTACCGCTTGCTCAGCATGAATTTCCAGGTCTATGTTCAACATCTGATCGGAAATTGTCAGCTGCATATGAGAAATCTGAGCACAGCCGGGTAAGCAGTCAGGGGCTTCTAACATCCTGTTTTTTAGTTCCTCCAGCAAAGTGGGATCGGGGAAAGCCGCAAAGGTATCCTGGCTTGGAAGCGATAAAAACGGCAAAAGCATCAAGCCTGCGAGGCCCGGAAACTTGATTTTGAATGGTTTAAGATTCAATCCGAACAGTAATAGTCCGAGTAAAACAATCAGAATGACCCTGATAAAGTTCAGCAACATGGACATTGCCGGTGACAAATACCATAGGCTGATGACTTGCTGGCTATCAACCCAGCCATTCCAGGATAAATGAACTTTACGCCATTGCCACTGAGGCAGGCCCGGTCCGGTTTGAATCCGTGCATTGGGATCTGTATGGGTCAAATTTTGATGGGGGGAGACATAATAACTGCCTTTAGGGGCGCTGGACAGGCTGCGCATTTTAGTTTGAGGTGCAGTAGGTGCCGGTGCCATTGCCATATCGCTCATGGCCTCGGAAACCTCCATTGAGGAGCCTCCCTCTGCAGCATAGTCTTGAACCTGAATGGTTTGCCACGGCTGTTCGAGTTGCGGATAAAGTCCCATACGAACTTGATCTATCATAAAAGGAATGGTTATAACAACCAGATAGAGGCCAAGTGCATTGCGAATACCTTTAACCAGGGTAAGAAATTTACCTACCGGTAATACTCTGATGAGCGCTATGGAAGCCAGAATAGTGAGCCATACCCATTGAGGGGCTCCAGGCTCATGCCAGATCAGGATAAGCGTCAACAAGGCAAGCGCCCCCCAGTTGTAGTTCCAGAGCTGGGCTGTTGCCAATGCTGCGATAAGGACCAGGAATAAATCCAGTAATGTCCATCGAGAGAGCCAGCTATCCGGTGCATTATCGACGCCTCCTGCAGCAATCAGCCGCCATCCGGGGGGAAGGTGGAGTTCAGCATTGACTTGGCTGAAACCCTGATCCCAGCCTACCGCCTTGATTGTGCTGATTTCTCCGGTTATCCGGCTGTCAGCATCCAGAACAATCGATCCTTTCCTGACTTCAACACCTTCTTTGGCAGTGGTTTTGTTGACTGTAATTAATTGATTCTGACCATCCAGACTGACTTTTCCCAACTGTATGCCGGGTTGAGCGTCCAGCCGCCAACCACGGGATAACATCCCGGTAATCCGGTCGTTCACGGTATAACCCTGGCCGTCAAAGTCCAGCCAGAGCTTACGCGTCAGATTTAATTGATTGGGTTGCGGTTCCGCATCGCCGCGGCGAATGATTTTAAAACTGAAAGACTGACCCGCATTGACGCTGTAGGCGGGTAATTGTTGCCATGCGGGGGGTAAGTTCGTTTGAGAAGGATCAATCGCGGTAAGGCCTTCAATTTCCAAGACGCGTAAAGCTGGCCGCGCATTAAAAACCCAAATCTCGGTTTGCGGCCAATTGGGGTCATTTGGATTCAAAACGACGGGTTTTGAGGCTTCTGCGCGTCGGGTCCATATGTCCAAACTCCAGCGGCCCGGTCTGGCTTGTATCAATAACGTGCCGTCAGGTTCCAGCCGGGCCGGTAATGAGCTGTCCAACTGGAAAGGGACAAAACCTTCCAGTAAAGGGGCGTTCAGTTTAAGTTCGCGCGCAGTGCCGGTTACATCGATATCAATGTGGGTAATCATCTGAGTCGGCACTTCATCAATCCACTGCCTGAAAATCTGAAGCGATTGACTGTCTTGCAGGCTTTCCGGTTTTGCGGCACCGCTTTCACTGCCTTTCAACCAGAGTTGGCCTTGCTTGATGAGCGGTGAAGTGATGCTTTTGTCATTGATAATCAGGGAAATCAAGCCGGTGTCTTCAGGGATTCGCAGTGTTTCGGGAATGTTATCCCATAAAAAATAACCGGCAACCTCGTAATAACCGGCGGTCAGTTTGATCATGGGCCGGTTATCCCTGAGGGTGACCAACGCGGGCTTCTGATCGACTGTTACCCCTTGCGGCCAATGGAGACTATCGCCCGGTAAGACTATCCAGCTCTCATTTTCGACTTGCCATCCGGCTTTAAAATTTGCGCCCTTGGGCGTGAGTGACAGGGAAAGCTCGGATGGCCAGCTGCAACGTTTTTGTTCGTAGTTGTTATAAAGAAAAGGGCAGTCAAGGTTCGGATGATCTTTTAAAACCCAGCTGACCCAGGGTTTTAAGGGCTCCGGGACCTGATCCTGCATGAGCGGTACCGCGTGAGCCCATCCGGCGGCTAACCAGAGTGTAATGAGCAAAAATCGAAAGGGTGTCGTCATAGTGCACTCCAGTAATGGAAACTCAGTTTTTGCATGATCATCTCTGATAAGCCCGATTTAGAGTGTTGGGTTACTCCAAATGATTTGCCCCATTTTTAATTAAGCCGCTCATGAGTCCGGCAGAGCATTTAATAGTTTTTGATAAATACCGCCAAAACCGCCGTTGCTCATAAGCACAAAATGTCCGCCGTAACGGGATTCAAATTTCAGTTTGGCAATGATTTCGTCAAGGGTCGGGCAGATCAAAATGTTATTGGCATACTGTGTAAGCGCCGTTAAATCCCAATTAAGATTTTCCGGCTGATAAATGATTGCTAAATCAGCCTGACTTAAGGATTCTGCCAGTGTGCGCGTATGGATGCCCAAGCGCATCGTATTCGATCGGGGCTCTACAATCGCAATGATGCGTTCGCTTCCGACTTGTTTGCGCAAGCCGTCCAATGTGGTCTTTATTGCCGTAGGGTGGTGGGCAAAGTCGTCGTAAAGCGTTACGCCATCGATGGTGGCTAACACTTCCATCCGGCGTTTGACGTTTTTGAACGAGCTTAATGCCGTGATCGCATCGGCAGGATGGATGCCGACATGATGAGCGGCGGCGACTGCAGACAATGCATTATAGACATTGTGATCACCGGTCAATGACCAGTCCACTAAACCTTGCTCTTTTCCTGCCAGGTACAGCAAAAACTGACTGCCATCCTCTTTTAATAGACCGGCATTCCATTGGGCTTCACCATCAACCGAAGTTGATTGCACCGGCGTCCAGCAACCCATGGAAAGGACGTCACCCAGATTGGTATCGTTGCCGGGGGCAATGATAAGGCCTTCACTGGGGACGGTTCTGACCAGATGATGAAATTGCTTTTTGATCGCGTCCAGATCCGGAAAAATATCGGCATGATCAAATTCCAGGTTGTTCAGAATGGCAGTTCGCGGCCGGTAGTGAACAAATTTCGAGCGCTTGTCAAAAAAAGCCGAATCATACTCGTCGGCTTCAATTACAAAGAATGAGGATTCGCCCAAACGGGCCGAAATACCGAAATTAAGTGGAATGCCGCCAATCAGGAAACCGGGGTTAAACCCCTGGCATTCGAGAATCCAGCTCAGCATACTGGTTGTCGTTGTTTTGCCGTGAGTTCCAGCTACACCCAGCACCCATTTGTCTTGTAACACATGCTCCGCTAGCCATTGCGGACCGGACACGTAACGCAAACCGGCGTTCAAGACCGCCTCAACTTCAGGATTGCCGCGCGATAAGGCATTTCCGATTATGACCAGATCAGGTTTGTTCTTTATATTATCGGCGCTGTAACCTTCCATAAGCAGGATACCCTGCTCCTCCAGTTGAGTGCTCATGGGTGGGTAGACATTTTGATCGGAGCCGCTAACTTGATGCCCTAATGCTCTGGCAATCAGTGCGAGTCCGCCCATAAATGTTCCGCAAATACCAAGAATATGAATATGCAAAGTAGGTCCTTTTATCAATAGTTATGAGTTATGTTATTGGTCAGTTGACATCTAAATTGTATGACATCGGAAGTCTAGCGTTAAGGAAGCTGTTTATTTTTTCGGTTCCGGCGCTTTTGTATCCCCAGCTTTCTCTTGCCCTGGTTTTTGTGCAGGGTCAGTGGTTGGGGGTGTTGTAGCCGCGGGTGTTGGTTGACCCTCCTGAGGCGGTGCGCCTTCGGCTGGAGGCTGGCCTTCAGCGGGTGCTGCCCCCTCGGCCGGAGGTTCCGAATCAGGCAGAACCGCCGGTTCTTTTGCGCCCGCTTCTTCAAGCAGTTTTACGATATTGGCGTGACCAGCTTTTTTAGCTTTGCTAAGCGTGGAAATGTTCTGCTTGTCTGCTGCATTAACGTCGGCACCTGCTTTCAGGAGCAGCGATACGACCTCTTCACGTCCAAAAATCAGCGCGTCCATCAACGCTGTATTGCCCAGATTATCTGCCATATTCACATTGGCGCCGTATGATAACAGTGTTTTGATAATGCTAACATTGCCGTTAAAACTTGCGCCCATCAGCGCTGTCCTGCCTGCAGAAGCGGGGCTGTTGACATCGATCCCTTGCGCCAAAAGTGCTTCGACTCTGGCGGTTTTGCCTTGAACGGCGGCAGAGAACAAGTCTTTTGCGTCTTCAGGCAGTACTGAAAATGACAAAATCAGCAGCAAAACGGCAGTGATGCTTTTCATTTTCATGAGGGAAGACTTATTTGAGTTAGATAGGCGATGAAATGACACAGTTATCCGGGGAATGGCTTACAATTGAAACTTGTTTTCGATTGTCCGAGTGGTAGTCTTTTTAGACGGTTACTTGATATTGTGTTTTTTGAAGTGTGTTGAGTATATATCATCTGTCCATGAGCGAAAAAAATAAAATACAGGTCCATGCGTTTCCGCAATTTATCGAATCCCAGTCACATCCGGAATCCAATCGGTATGTGTTTGCTTATACCATCACCATCACGAATCAAGGTGCAATACCCGCAAAATTGCTCACCAGGCATTGGCTGATCACTGATGCCAATGGTAAGGTTCAAGAAGTTCGGGGTGATGGTGTCATAGGCGAGCAACCTTATCTAAAGCCTGGGGAAAGTTTTCGTTATACCAGCGGGGCGATGATAGAAACGCCGGTTGGTATCATGCAAGGGCAATATACGATGCGTTCTGATGAAGGTGAGAGTTTTAATGCGATCATTCCCAAGTTTACCTTATCGGTTCCCCGTACACTGCATTAGCCATGTCTATCTATGCTATCGGCGACATTCAGGGATGCTATGACGATCTGATGAGATTGCTGGAGGCAATAAAATTTAATGAAAATGATGACCAACTCTGGTTTGCAGGGGATTTGGTCAATCGCGGTCCAAAATCACTAGAGACCTTGCGTTTCGTCAAGTCGCTGGGTGCTTCCGCCATTACTGTCCTGGGCAATCACGACCTGCACCTTTTGGCCATGGCTCATTCGGTGCGTACAGAGCGTAAAAAGGATTCATTGAGCCAAATTCTGGAGTCTCCTGATCGGGATGAGTTACTGGATTGGTTAAGGCACAGGCCTTTATTTCATTTTAATGAACAATTCTGTCTGGTTCATGCGGGTTTACCGCCGCAATGGGATTTTGATACTGCCTGTGACATGGCGCGACTGGTTGAATCGGCTTTGCAGCACGATGATTATCCCGAGTTATTGCAGCAAATGTACGGTAATAAGCCCAATAGCTGGTCTTCGCAATTAAAAGGTAATGATCGCTTGCGGTTTATCATTAACTGCATGACACGGATGCGTTATTGTGACGATAACGGTCGGCTGGATTTTGAGCACAACGGCCCTCCGGGGACTCAGCCTAAAAGTTTAAAGCCCTGGTTTGCTTTGCCTAACCGTAAAAGCGCAGGCCTTACTATAATTTTCGGTCATTGGTCTTCGTTGGGTTACAGTCTTCAGAATAACTGCTACTGCATAGATTCCGGATGTTTGTGGGGCGGCGAATTAACCGCATTGCATTTGGGTGATCCGGTTTACCGGGTATCAGTTCATTGTCAGGGTTCTTTAAAACCCAATTCGAAAGTGGCTTGATAGCCTATTTATGCCAACGCTGTTTCATGTACTCCATGGCCTCCTGAACATTCAATTCCCGGGTGCCGCCTCCAGTGCGCAGATACAGTTTGGGGTCATTGCCTTGTTTGATAAATACAGGCCGACTCGCCGGTAAAACGATCACACGGCAGATATCTTTAGAATCCAATGTATGAAAAACAATACGAATGAATTGGCAGGTGTCGGCTCCCATTTGGCTGGCAATTGCTGACATGATCAGTTGCTCATAGGCGTCACGACCGGGTTTTTTGAGTGTTTGATAGTCTTTGTTCAAGTTGAGTAAACTGCCGTCATCGGCCACTCCGATCAATAATGTTCCGCCATTGGCATTCATAAATCCCGCTAAGGTTTTCAATACAACGCTTTCCAAGGCGCGATTAACCCGCTCTTGTTCCATATCCCATCGAAACGAGGATTTGAATTCCAGCAAAGGGCCTTCGCCCTGGTTGATCAATGCCAGTAGATCTTTGCCCAGTTCCTCGCTCAGTTGCTGGATTTGAATCCAACGTTTGTGCATGACTGCATAGGTTTTTGCCGTGCTGAGGCCAAACGCCATTCCAACGAGGGCATAAAAAGCTGTTTTTTGGGGTGAATGACCGGCCAAGGCATCAATCATTTGGCCCAAAACAAAGCGTGTGACATTAACCGCATTCTCATCAAACTTCTCATGTTCGTGGTAATAAACGAATTCATTGATAGGAAACAAAATAAAAAAACCGGCAGCGCAGCCTATCAGGGCGGCTGATAAATAAAAAAGACCGGTTCTGTAATGTTTGGTTGAAATGCTAAGGCTAAAAATAGGCTTCATTGTTTGGGTTAATCTAAACGGTTTGGGTGACAATACAAGCTAAGCTTAAATGAAAAACATCTTTGCATGATAAGACTCTTTTTTACTCAATATTTATCCTTGGGTTTAAGTTAAATTTATTTGAGCAATGATTTAAAAGCATCGTACTTGAAAGTCAGTGGGATTCTGCACGGATTGATTCAGCAGTGTTTTGTCGGCAGATTTAAAAATGAAGTTAGTTTGGAAATTAAAGTTTGAAAGCGTAAAGCGCTGAATTTCAGCGCTTTACGGGATTGAATATAATCAAAAAGTCAAAATTAATGAACGGTTTCCCGGTTTACTCAATGTAAAATTGCCGCATCATGCCGAGTCCTTCGTGTTCGAGATTATGGCAGTGGTATAGAAACAAGCCTTTAAAGTCCTGAAAAGGTTTGATGATTTCAACCTCTTCGCCGGGCATTACCAGCACGGTATCTTTCCAACCTGTATCGATAAAGCCGTCTTTGACCGTTTCATACCCTTCAGAACCCATGGGGCCGATTTTGCGCGAGAGAACCTGATATTGCTGGCCATGCAGATGGATAGGGTGAGCCATCGATAACATCATGCCGCCTTCTCCCATTCCGCCCATCATGCCCATGCCTCCTCCTTCGTGATCCATGCCTTTCATGCCGCCACCCATTGACATGCCGCCGTGTTCGCCGTCGGCCTTGTTCGCGGGACTCTTGCTGCCCTGACCATGGTCCATTCCGCCCATCATGCCCATGCCTCCTCCTTTGTGATCCATGCCTTTCATGTCGTCGCCCATCGACATGCTGCCATGTTCGCCGGTATTTTTAGCGGCAACTTTAGATTCAGTGCCATGCTGCATGCCTTTCATCTCATTTTTGCCGCCATGCTCGGATTGTTTGCCGGTTTTGCTTGCAGAATCATGCTGTCCTCCTGCGGGTCCGTGGTCATGGAATATTTTTATTTTTTTGATCGAGCCTAATTTAACTTTTTCAAAATCCAGCACTTTATCCATTGAAAATGATTTTCCATTTAACTGAGGTGCCATGGGCTTTTCAGAAATGGCAATGGGTATAGGTTTGGCTGCATTATCAACATCCTTGATCGTTAAGCGCTCAAAATTGACCAGACGGGAAGGGAGTTCCGGCGAGTCAGATGCTTTAGCGGTAATTTTGAAGGTTGCAATAGGAAACTTGGCGCCTTGTGCCAAGCTACTCATCATGCCACCCATGCCACCCATGCCACCCATGGACATGCCTTCGTGGCCATTTTCCTTATCTCCGGTGGGTTTGGAGCCTTTACCGTGCGCCATCATGCCGCCTTGTTCGCCATGCATTTTTTCATACATGGCAGGCATCGTACCGTTAAATGGCAAACTGTACATAACGAGCTTGGAACCTACTTCGCGGCCACTGAAGTCGAGCCATAAATCGACTCTTTCTCCGGGGGCGAGCATGATATAAGGCCTGGTTTCCGGTTTTTCCAGCAAACAGGCATCGGTGCCGATTGCGGTGAGCGGCGTGCCATCTTCCCAGCCCAATTTATAGATTCTTGAATTGGAGCCGTTTAGTGCTCTAAATCGATAGGCGCGCGTTTTGACAGAAAACTCGGCATCGGCTTTGCCGTTGATGACAATGGTGTCGCCTAGAAACCCCATCATTTTTTGCATCATGCCGTGAACATATTTCAGTTGATTGGCCGTACTGAATTTTCGATCCTGAATAACGAAAGGCAAATCGAATTCGCCTTGAGGCAAGTTCAGGGCTTTTTCTTCATCGTCAGTGACTTTAATCATCCCGGCTAATCCAAAATAAACCTGGTCACCGGTTAATTCATGAGCGTGGGAATGGTAGAAACTGGTGCCCGCCCGGTTCATCACTTCAAATTCATAAACATAGCGTTCGCCGGGTTGAATGGTATACATCGGGTGGCCGTCGCTTTTCTGTGGGACATGCAGGCCATGCCAATGAATAATCGACGGTTCACTCAATTTGTTGTAAAAGAAGACCCGAACCTTTTGGCCTTTGACCAAGTTCAGGATGGGGCCAAGGTAATTGCCCTCCAAATGATGCAATGTCTCAGCAGGTCCTTTGATTAGCTTACCGTAATAGCGTTGTACCTTGGTTTTAGCGCCCTCTTTTAAAATGGATACAAACGCAGGGCGCGCTGTAAACTCAATTTCAATATCGGGATTAAAATTGGGTGAAGGTTCGCTTTTGATCTGATCGGCAGTGGCAAAAGTCAGCCCCGGCAATGAGGCCATTGCCGCCCCAAAAAAGGAATACTGGAGAAACTGGCGTCTTGGGTTGTTAATGGGTGTCTGCATTTTCCTTCCTCTCTTTTTTTTGTTATTGGGGTTTATAAACCCTGTTTAATGATGCGGTCATGCAGGAAACGGTAATTTTTTCCGGAATAAGTTGGCTTTGTTTTGTGACTGCGCACTGATTTGAGCACATAAGCCGGTTTACATGACGCATTAAATAAGCATTCGCTTATGTTTTTGATGATACGCTTATTTTATTCACTTTCAACTTGACGTTAAGCTAAAAAATAAAAAACAGATGTATCTGCTCGCTCCCGCCGATGTCATTGAGTCTAGGTGCTTGCTAAAAGACGCATGAAATCATCTGTGTATCTCTCTGTAACATCCCTTTTGCGGTTTACTGCTGACCGGAGGCTTATTAAATCTTTATTGGGCACGTATCAATTTAATAAAACTGTATTTAAACGAAACGAGTGGATCATCGTCGATATCCTCTCTTGCTGATTCAAGCCAATCCTGCTTGTTAATTTCCGGAAAAAAAGTATCGCCTTCGAATGACTGTTTAACTTCAGTCAGGTAAATAATGTCAGCAATAGGCAGTATAGTCTTGTATAAAGACGCGCCGCCTATGACGAAGACTTCATGTTCATGCTTGCAATGCGCCAATGCGGCATCAGGATCATTGAACATCAGGCAGCCCGGCTGTTGATAAAGGGGGTTGCGTGAAATGATAATGTTGGTTCGGCCGGGTAAAGGCCGGCCAATTGACTCAAAGGTATGGCGGCCCATAATAATAGGTGCGCCCATTGTGATTTTTTTGAAGCGCTTCAGGTCGGCTGACAAATGCCAGGGTAATTGGTTATTGATGCCTATGGCGTTATTGCTGGCCATGGCGACGATGATAGATAGTTTCATGATTTTAACAAGACGGGTTTGATGGATGACTAAAGAGCAAATTTGACATGAAAGACATATTAGTTGTATTTACAGGCGGAACGATAGGGTCTTCAATAACAGAGGGCACTATCGATACCGATCCCGGCAACAGTTACAAGCTGATCGATTTGTACCGAAAAACGCAAGATGCTGAGCAGGCAATTCAGTTTAAATGTCTGCAGCCGCTCCAATTGCTCAGTGAAAATCTCCATCCTTGCGTATGGACGACACTGATCAAAGCAGTAGAAGCGGAACATCCGGAGCAATGGGCGGGGATCATCATCACCCATGGAACCGACACGCTCGCTTATACTGCGGCGGCGCTGGGTTTTTATTTTAACAAAATAACAGTCCCGCTTTTATTGGTGTCCAGTGATTATCCGCTCGATGATAACAGGGCCAACGGCTTGGCTAATTTTGCCTGTGCAGTTGAATATATCAAGCGGCAGATGCGGGCCGGTGTGTTTGTGCCCTACCGCAATCAGTCGGAAACGATGCATATGCATTCAGGGGTCAGATTGGCTTCAAGTTTACAGTTAAGCGGTGATTTTATCAGCGTTCAATTCAAGCATCACCTGGAGTTTGGCGCACAAGGTTTCATAGAGCTGAATGAACAGGGATTTAAGCCCGGCATTACGAATGGGCCAAAGATGCAGCCGGTATTTTCAGATAGCATTATGATGATAAAGCCTTATCCGGGGTTAAATTATTCGCGCCTGGATCTGTCGGGTGTCAGTGCCGTGCTGCATGATTTATATCATTCCGGTACAGCCTGCTCATCGATGCAATGGGGCGCGTCTTGCTCTCTGGTAGCCTTTATCAAGCGCTGTAAACAAGATGGCATCGTTGTTTATCTGGCGCCTGCCATCAAGTCCGAGGCGGCTTACCAAAGTACCTGTGAATTATTGAACGCGGGTGCGAAGATGATCTGGAATATGTCGATTGAGGCCGCTTACGTCAAACTCAGTCTGGCGTTGGGTAATTATGAACATGAGCAGGAAATCAATGACTTTATGGTCAGCGACATTGCAGGAGAACTGCTTTGATTGTGAAGCCGGTCACAGTATTTACTGAGAAGTAGAAACAGTTTGTTTCTTTAATCATGTCCAGATAATCGCAAGACAGGTCTAAAGTGCATTGATTTAAGAGGTTTTGGACGATATAATCTTTTGTGTTTTTGTTCTGGGGTTAAGCGTGGCAGATAATCAATTGTCGTCCATGTCGAAAATATTAACTCTACAGGGCATATTGATAATAGTTACTTCGGCAGGCTTTGCAATTTTCAGAGGGCTACCCTCTGCTTATTCACCTTTTATGGGTGGTATTGTCGCGTTTTTGCCAAACCTGTATTTCATCTTGTGGGTTTTTCGTGCGAACGGGCAAAATGCAAAAAAGATTGTCAATTCTTTTTATGCCGGGGAATCAGGAAAGCTCATTTTGACAGCGCTGCTGTTCTTTTTGATTTTTCAACTCCCAGATATTGAATTTTTACCGCTGTTAACTGGTTATGTTGCAGCATTGTCCGTTTTTTGGTTTGCGCTGATCTTGCGCTGGTAAACACTAAGAGAGAGGAAAAATGGCTACTGAAGCTCATGCAGCCGAAGGGGCAACCGGATATATCATTCACCATTTAACACCGTTAAGTGTGGGTGAAGGTTTTTGGACATTGCACCTGGATACCTTGTTTTTCTCGGCAGCTTTAGGTGGTTTGTTCATCTGGTTTTTTAAACGGGCTGCTGATAAGGCAACTGCGGGTGTGCCGGGGTTGGTACAAAACTTTGTCGAAATGCTGATCGAGTTTGTAGATACTCAGGTAAAAGACAGTTTCCATGGGAAAAGTGAATTAATTTGTCCTCTGGCGCTGACTATTTTCTGCTGGGTCTTTCTATGGAATTTTATGGATTTGTTCCCGGTGGATATTTTGCCGGCGATCGGATCAATGATGGGCATCACTTATCTGAGAGTCGTGCCAAGTACGGATTTAAACGCGACATTCGCGATGTCCATTTCTGTATTTTGTTTGATTATTTTCTACAGCATCAAGGTTAAAGGTCCTTGGGGCTTTGCAAAGGAACTGATGTTTCAGCCTTTCGGTCCCTGGCTGTTACCGTTTAACTTATTGCTGAAAGTCGTCGAGGAAATCGCGAAGCCTATCTCACTGGCTTTACGTTTATTCGGAAACCTGTATGCCGGTGAGCTTATTTTTATCCTTATCGCATTACTGCCATGGTTCATTCAACCCGTTTTGAGTTTTCCGTGGGCAATATTCCATATTTTGATTATCACTTTACAAGCATTTATATTCATGGTTTTGACCATTGTCTACCTGAGTATGGCGCACGAAGATCACTAATATTTTTTTTAACATTCTAATTTTAATCATACGTTTGGAGGTATCATGGAAATTGCATCTTTAATTGCTGACGTACAAGGCATGACTGCAATTGCAGTAGGTCTGGTTTTGGGTATGGGCGCGTTAGGTACTGCGATTGGTTTCGGTTTGCTGGGTGGTAAATTTCTGGAAGGCGCAGCGCGTCAACCTGAAATGGTACCCATGTTACAAGTAAAAATGTTCGTTGTTGCGGGTCTGTTGGACGCGGTAACGATGATTGGTGTTGGTCTTGCGTTGTTCTTTACTTTTGCTAATCCATTTCTGTCTGCGGTTGAAGCAGCGGCTGGTAAGTAACAGAAATCTCCCCACAAACAACAGCAACAAGAGGAACGCATCATGAGTATCAATGCTACTCTGATCGGGCAAATGATTACATTTGCGCTTCTGGTGTGGTTCACCATGAAGTACATTTGGCCCCCACTGTTTCAATCGTTGGAAGAGCGGAAAAAGAAAATAGCCGAAGGCTTGGCTGCTGCCGAAAGAGGTCAGCACGAAATGGAATTGGCGGAGAAAAAAGCACTTGGCGTTTTACGAAATGCTAAAGAGCAGTCTGCCGACATCGTGACGATGGCTCAAAAACGGGCGAACGAGATTGTTGAGGAATCAAAAACAGTTGCCAAGCAGGAAGGTGACCGCTTATTGAATGCAGCCAAGGCACAAATCGATCAAGAATTACAGCAAGCGAAAGAAGGGTTGCGTAAGGAAGTCTCTTCGTTAGCCATAAAAGCGGCGGAGCAGATTTTGAGTGCCGAGATTGACGAAGGCAAGCATCAGGAAATCGTTAGCAAAATTTCTAATCAACTAGGTTAAGCAAAATGAGCGAACTCGCAACGCTGGCAAGACCTTATGCAGAAGCGGTATTCAAGAGAGCAAAGGAAACCGGTACAGCAGCCAAATGGTCTGATTCATTGGCTTTCATTGCCACTGTAATGCGTGATGATGTCATTGCTGAGACCGCGGAAAATCCGAAAATCGGAAGAAATAGATTTTTAAATCTGGTGCTTGATATTTGCCAAGAACAATTAGATCAGGAAGGGCAAAACTTCCTTAAACTACTGGTTCACAACAATAGGATTAAACTCGCGCCCGCAATTGCCCAAATTTACGACCAGCTGAAAGCCGATGATGAAGGTTATATCGATGTTGAAGTTGTTTCTGCGTTTTTTATAGCAGACGAGCAGCTGAATCATCTGACCGCCACATTGGAAAGAAACCTGAAAAAACAGGTACGCATGACTATTTTTATTGATCGTGCACTTATTGGCGGTTTAGTGGTGCGAGCAGGCGATAAGGTGATTGACGGATCCATCAAAGGCCAGCTTCAACAATTAGCAAAGAGGCTCTAAGTCTAGAGTGAGAAACAGAACATGCAATTAAACCCATCTGAAATAAGTGATCTGATCAAAAAGAAGATCGAAAATTTCGACCTGAACGTCGAAGCCCATACAGAAGGTACAGTAGTCAGTGTAACTGACGGTATTGTCAGGATCCATGGTCTTTCAGAAGCAATGCAGGGTGAGATGCTGGAGTTTCCCGGCAACACCTACGGCATGGCGTTAAACCTGGAGAGAGATTCGGTGGGTGCTGTTGTACTCGGTGCCTACCAGCATATTACCGAAGGTGCTACCGTAAAATGTACCGGTAAAATTTTAGAAGTACCCGTAGGCGAAGCCTTGTTAGGGCGTGTTGTGGATGCCTTAGGTAATCCTATCGACGGAAAAGGCGCAATTGAGACCACTGAAACTTCGCCGATTGAAAAAATCGCGCCAGGTGTAATTGCACGTCAATCCGTAGATCAACCGGTTCAGTTAGGGTTGAAGTCAATCGATGCGATGATTCCGGTTGGCCGCGGGCAACGGGAATTGATCATTGGTGACCGTCAAACAGGTAAAACAGCCATTGCGGTAGATGCCATCATCAACCAGAAAGGTACAGGCATCAAATGTATCTATGTGGCTATCGGTCAAAAACGTTCGTCAATTGCTAACGTAGTCAGAAAATTAGAAGAGCACGGTGCAATGGAACATACGATTGTCGTTGCGGCATCGGCTTCCGAATCTGCAGCGCTTCAGTTTATTGCGCCTTATACCGGCTGCTCAATGGGCGAATATTTCCGGGATCGTGGTGAAGATGCACTCATCATTTATGATGACTTGACCAAACAGGCCTGGGCTTATCGTCAAGTTTCATTGTTGTTACGCAGACCACCCGGTCGTGAAGCTTATCCTGGCGATGTGTTTTACCTGCATTCGCGTTTATTGGAAAGAGCTGCACGTATCAATGCCGCGGAAGTTGAAAAACTGACCAATGGTCAGGTAAAAGGCAAAACCGGTTCTTTGACTGCTTTACCGATTATCGAAACGCAAGGCGGTGACGTATCGGCATTCGTACCAACTAACGTGATTTCAATCACTGACGGCCAGATATTTTTGGAAACCAACCTGTTCAATTCAGGTATCAGACCTGCAGTAAATGCCGGCTTATCGGTATCACGGGTCGGTGGCGCAGCACAAACCAAAATCATCAAGAAGCTCGGTGGCGGTATCCGTCTGGATTTGGCTCAATACCGTGAATTAGCGGCATTTGCTCAGTTTGCATCTGATCTGGATGAAAACACAAAAAAACAGATTGAAAGAGGCCAACGGGTAACCGAATTGATGAAACAAAATCAATACGCCCCGATGTCAGTCGCGCAAATGGCGATATCGTTGTTTGCTGCGAACGAAGGCTATCTGGACACGGTTGATGTAAAGAAGGTACTTGATTTCGAATCGGCATTACAAGGCTACATGAAAGCCGAGCATGCTGCGTTGATGCAAAAAATCAACGATACAGGCGATTTCAATGATGAGATAAAACAAGGAATGAAGGACGCGATAGAAGCCTTTATTAAAACTCATACCTGGTAATAGGTCGTCAAATGGCTGTTGGTAAAGAAATACGTACAAAGATCGTCAGTATTAAAAATACTCAGAAGATCACACGGGCGATGGAAATGGTCGCGACGAGTAAAATGCGTAAAACCCGGGACAGAATGCAGGCCACCCGTCCTTATTCTAAAAAAATAAGCCGGATCATCAGGCATTTAGCTCATGCTAACCCAGAATACAAGCATCCTTTTCTGATTACCCGTGATGTCAAGAGGGTAGGTGTTATTGTCATAACATCTGACCGGGGATTGTGCGGAGGCTTGAACTCCAACCTGTTCAGGATGGCGTTAAAACAATTATCGCTTTGGGAAAAAGATCAGATAGAAGTTGATGTTTGTGCGATAGGAAGCAAGGGCTCCGCATTGTTTAGCCGCTTAAGCGCTGCTAATTTGGTAGGACAGGTTGCCAAATTGGGCGATATACCTCATTTAAGCGACATCATCGGTACCATCAAGATTATGCTGGATGCCTACAATGATGGACGGATTGATGAACTCCATTTAATCAGTAATGAGTTTGTCAACACAATGACCCAGAAACCAACGATAGAAAAATTGTTACCGATCGTAGCAACTGAATTGGAAGTGGACTTGAAAAGTCATTGGGATTACATCTACGAACCTGATGCAAAGGAATTGTTGGATAGCTTATTGACGCGGTATGTTGAATCGATCGTCTATCAAGGTTTAGTCGAAAACAATGCTTGTGAACAAGCTGCAAGAATGATCGCCATGAAAAGCGCATCGGACAATGCTGGAAATCTTATCAGCGAATTGCAGCTCATTTACAACAAAGCTCGACAAGCCGCTATCACTCAGGAAATTTCAGAAATTGTTGCCGGTGCTGCAGCCGTTTAAACCAAATTAAAGCGACACAAAGTTAAGAGGACCACATAATGAGTCTGGGTAAGATTGTACAGATTATCGGAGCGGTTGTTGACGTGGAATTTCCACGCGAAAACTTGCCAAAAGTGTATGACGCACTGAATGTTGAAGAATATGGACTGACACTGGAAGTACAGCAGCAATTAGGTGACGGCGTAGTCAGAACCATTGCGATGGGTACAACCGACGGTCTGAAAAGAGGCTTGGCGGTCAATAATACACATGCAGCAATTTCTGTCCCAGTCGGACAAGAAACCTTGGGTCGTATTATGAATGTGTTGGGTGAGCCGATTGATGAAAAAGGCCCCATCGGCGAAAAAGTAAAATGGGGTATTCATCGTGAAGCGCCCCGTTACGACGAACAAGCAGCGGCAACCGAGTTACTTGAAACAGGTATCAAAGTTATCGACTTGGTCTGCCCTTTCACAAAAGGCGGTAAAGTTGGTTTGTTTGGCGGAGCCGGGGTTGGTAAAACCGTCAACATGATGGAACTGATCCGTAACATCGCTATCGAGCACAGCGGTTATTCCGTGTTTGCCGGTGTCGGAGAAAGAACCCGGGAAGGAAACGATTTTTATCACGAAATGACCGATTCGAATGTAATCGACAAAGTTTCGCTGGTATACGGACAAATGAACGAGCCGCCAGGAAACAGGCTGCGAGTTGCGTTAACAGGTCTGACCATGGCGGAGTATTTCCGTGATGAAGGCCGTGACGTTCTATTCTTCGTGGATAACATTTACCGTTATACTCTGGCTGGTACTGAGGTATCGGCCTTGTTGGGACGGATGCCTTCAGCGGTAGGTTATCAGCCAACGCTGGCAGAAGAAATGGGCGTCTTGCAAGAGCGTATTACTTCAACCAAAACCGGTTCTATCACGTCTATCCAGGCGGTCTATGTTCCCGCTGACGATTTGACCGACCCATCGCCTGCAACGACTTTCGCTCACTTGGACGCAACCGTCGTATTATCACGTCAGATTGCTGAATTGGGTATTTATCCTGCAATCGATCCGTTGGATTCTACCAGCCGCCAGTTAGACCCATTAGTTATTGGTCAAGAGCATTACGATGTAGCCAGAAGCGTACAAGGTATTTTGCAACGCTACAAAGAGTTACGCGACATTATCGCCATTTTGGGTATGGACGAGTTATCTGAAGAAGATAAATTGACAGTATCCAGAGCGCGCAAGATCCAGCGTTTCTTGTCCCAACCGTTCTTTGTTGCGGAAGTATTTACCGGTTCACCAGGAAAATACGTGTCGCTGAAAGATACGATTGCCGGATTTAAAGGCATTATCGATGGTGAATACGACCAAATTCCGGAACAAGCGTTCTATATGGTCGGAACCATTGATGAAGCGTTAGAAAAAGCAAAATCACTCAAAAGTTAATTAATCAGGTATAACCGAGATGACAATGACAGTTCATGTGGATATCGTGAGTGCAGAAAAGGAAATCTTTTCTGGTGCAGCGGAAATGGTATTTGCTCCTGCAGAGCTCGGTGAAGTGGGTATTGCTCCACGTCATGCCCCTTTGATTACTAAATTAAAACCTGGTGAAGTCAGGGTTAAAGTCAGTGAAACAGAAAGTTATCCTTTTTATGTGTCGGGTGGTTTGCTGGAAGTGCAGCCTCATTTGGTGACGATTTTGACGGATACAGCTATTCGAGCTAAAGATATCGATGAAGCTGCCGTGCTTGAAGCTAAAGCAAGAGCGGAAGAAGCCTTGGCCGACAAATCCGGAAAAATCGACTATGCTACAGCTCAAGCTCAGTTACTTGAGGCGATGATGCAGCTTAAAACATTAGACCGGCTCAGAAAAAGAGGCGGATAACTGACAATGGGCCCAGCCCAAAATCAAAGCCCGGTAACGTTGATACGTTGTCGGGCTTTTTTTGTTTAAAGGATACGAGAATGAAATTAACGACAGTCATACTGGCCGCAGGCAAAGGCACTCGAATGCGTTCTGCCATGCCGAAAATATTGCATAAAATTGCCAACCGGCCATTATTGGAACATGTTTACGACATGAGCCGTGAGCTTGACAATAATGAAATCAAAATTATCTATGGTCATGGCGGCGATCAGGTCTTGGAGACGCTAAAGCATTTAGAGGCAGAATGGACCGAACAAAAAGAACAGTTAGGCACCGGCCATGCTGTTCAACAGGTTCAATCTCAAATTGCAGATGAAGCCATTGTCCTGATTTTGTATGGAGATGTGCCGTTACTAAAACTAAACACCGTTCAAAAATTATTGGAAGGTGCCCGTGAGTCGTTGGCTTTGCTTACCGTGACATTGGCAAACCCCAGCGGATATGGGCGGATTGTTAGAAATGAACTTAATAAAGTCGTCAAAATAGTTGAAGAAAAAGATGCCGCCGCCGCCCAAAAAACAATTAATGAAGTCAATACCGGCATTTTGGCGGTGCGGGGCGGACTGCTCAAATCGTGGCTGTCCCGTTTAGAGAACAATAACGCGCAAAAGGAGTATTACCTGACCGATGTTATTGAGATGGCCGTCAATGATGGCTTTGAGATTGTAACGTCGCAGCCGGCAACGGAAGACGAGGTCCTAGGTGTCAATAATCGACTGCAGCTGGCTCACCTGGAAAGAGTCTTCCAAAAAGAGCAAGCCGAAAATCTGATGGCGGAAGGCGTTACTCTGGCCGATCCCGCGCGTTTTGAAGTCAGAGGCCACGTTGAAAAATTAGGTATCGATATAGAAATTGACATCAACGTTATTTTGGAAGGCTCAATCAACCTGGGCAATAATGTAAAAATTGGCGCCAACTGCATTATTAAAAATGCCATCATTCATGATGACGTCGAAATTTTACCCAATTGCATCATAGAAGACGCAGAAGTTGGCCGCGGGAGTCGGGTCGGTCCCTTCGCACGGTTAAGACCACAAGCCCTATTGGCAGATAATGTGCATATTGGTAATTTCGTAGAAATTAAAAAGACCAAGATTGCGACAGGGAGCAAGGTCAATCATTTAAGCTATATCGGCGATAGCGTGATAGGAAGCCATGTCAACATCGGAGCGGGAACGATTACCTGCAATTACGATGGCGTAAATAAGTTCCAGACTATAATTGGTGATAACGCGTTTATTGGTTCGAATTCGCAATTGGTTGCACCGGTTTCGATCGGCAACAACGCAACCATCGGTGCCGGATCGACGATTACCAAAGACACGCCCGATGGACAGTTGACGTTGGCGCGAGCCAAACAAATTACAATAGCTTCCTGGCAAAGGCCGGTAAAAAAGGAGAAATAATATGTGCGGAATTGTGGGTGCTGTAGCACAAAGGAATGTTGTTCCTATTTTGATAGAAGGGCTGAAAAGGCTTGAATACAGGGGTTACGACTCTGCCGGGCTAGCGGTTATCGAAGACAATACACTTTACAGAAAGCGAGCCTTGGGCAAGGTAAAAGGCCTTGAAGCAATGATTGCCGAAGATGCCATTCAAGGCTTCATCGGAATTGCTCACACCCGCTGGGCAACGCATGGCAAACCCAGCACAGCCAATGCGCATCCTCACATTTGCAGGGAAAAAGTAGCCGTCGTACACAACGGCATCATTGAAAATCACGAACACCTGAGAAGTCAGCAAAAAACTGATGGCTATGAATTTACCTCGGAAACGGATACTGAAGTGATAGTCAACGAAATCTACAGTCAGATGGAAACTACGCCTGATCTGTTGGAGGCAGTAAAAGCCACGATAACAAAATTAGAAGGCGCCTATGCGCTGGGCGTGATCAGCTATACCCAACCCAACAAACTGATCGTTTGCCGTAAAGGTAGCCCATTGGTGATTGGCATTGGAATAGGCGAGCATTTCATCGCTTCGGACGTCGCAGCGCTATTGCCGGTGACACAGCGATTTATCTTTCTGGAAGATGGCGATATTGCCGAATTGACCATCGAAAGCGTAGTGATTTTCGATAAAGACGGCAACCGCGTGGAAAGACCGGTCAAAGAAAGTCAGCTAAAAGCCGATGCAGTTGAAAAAGGCACTTATCGGCACTACATGCTCAAAGAAATTTATGATCAGCCCTGGGCAATTTCCGAAACCCTGGAAGGCCGGTTTATCGATAACCGCTTACAGGACAATGCTTTCGGACATAATGCTCCGGAGATTTTCAATCAAGTAAAAGCGATACAAATACTGGCGTGCGGAACCAGTTATCACGCAGGTCTGGTGGCTAAATACTGGTTTGAAAAATTAGCCCGAGTGCCATGCAATATCGAAGTTGCCAGTGAATTTAGGTACAGAAAGCCGGTTATTGCTCCGGACACATTGGTCGTCACTATCTCTCAATCCGGCGAAACTGCCGATACCCTGGCCGCACTGCAGGAAGCGAAAAAACTCGGTGCCAAATTTTCATTGGCTATCTGTAACGTGCCAGAGAGTTCGTTAATCCGCGAATCGGATTTAGTGATGATGACCCGCGCAGGTCCGGAAATCGGAGTTGCTTCAACCAAAGCCTTTACCACTCAACTGGTAACGCTGATGTTACTGGTCATCGCAATAGGCAGGCGATTCAGCTTAAGCGAGGAACTGGAAAATAAAATTGCCTCACAGTTATTCAGTTTGCCAGGAAAGATCGAAGAAGTACTGAAGTTAGACGATGTTATCAATGTTCTGGCAGAACAATTTGCAGAAAAGCAGCATGCCCTATTTTTAGGCCGCGGCACGCATTACCCAATTGCAATGGAAGGTGCACTGAAATTGAAAGAAATTTCCTACATTCATGCCGAAGCGTATCCTGCCGGGGAATTAAAACATGGTCCGTTAGCGTTGATTGATGCCGAGATGCCGGTCATCACCGTAGCGCCCAACAACAGTCTGCTGGACAAACTGAAATCCAATATTCAAGAAGTGAGCGCCCGTGGGGGACAGTTGATCGTATTCATGGACGAGTCGCTGGTAACTCAACCGGATGTTAATGTTCAGATAGTCAAGATTCCTTCTGTCGATAATGAAATTTCACCGATTATCTATACAATTCCATTGCAACTTTTGTCATACCACGTTGCCGTCTTAAAAGGCACGGATGTCGATCAACCCAGGAACCTGGCAAAATCAGTTACTGTTGAATAACGATCGGTTTTATCGGATGTTTGTTTGTAACTTTAAAATAAAGAATCATACTGATCGATAAGCCCGTCATGCCCGTCTGGAAACGGGCATCCAGTGCCATGGATGGTAAACTTCGAGCTATCCATGTGACCTGGATTCCGGCAATCCCTGCCGGAAAGACGTTGTTGCTGAAGCATCTTTATAATCAAGATGACTTTTGAAAACTTTTAGGGGATTTTCATCTTAGATTGGTGAAGCCCAAACTTTGAAAAGTAAGTACGCATTAAATTACTCAACCCCCAACGCCTTAAACACAGCATCCACCGGATCAGAATAAAAACTGGTTTGGAATTTGGCGAATAATTCACCTCTGACCGTTGGAATATCGGTGACGCTGGCCATTGGCAGTAATATGCGTTTGGCTCCCGAATCAAAAGCCATCTGCAGTGTTTCCGCTAAGTTTTCTACTGGGATGATGTTTCCGCCCAGCGTCATCGTACCCAACACAACCATCTGGCTTTGGACCGATTTATTCAGTACGCCTGAGCAAAAGGCAATAAACCCGGCCAGGGTCAAGGTCAGCGAAGGGCCGCTATTGTGCAATTCAATTAAATGCAGGTGATAGTCGTGGTCTGCAGCTTTAGCGGAGCCGCTGACTCTGGCGATATTGCCTTTATAGTAATCAAATCCGACTTTGATCGCTTCCTTCGCCTGGGTGTTGCTGCCAAACCCAGATAGGTTCAGTTTGCCGTTGCCCGCGGTCATCTGTGTTTCAATTCTGAATAAACCTAAATGCCCCTTCATCCCTTGGGAAATGGTATGTAATACCCCAGGCTTTAAACCCCCTTCAGAAATCAGCTTGTCGCCGCCTTGCTCCGGCACATTCACAAACGTTTCTTCCATGGTGTCCTGATCGATATAGCTAAAATGGACGTCGAAAAACTCCATGCCGCCAATCTTTTTTAATTGTTCTTTAACGCGACGACGCGTTTCCAGCGCATATTCAAGACATTGAGCAACAGCGGCCTTGTCGTAATCACCATGAGGGTAGAGCAGCTTTAATAAGCCCGATACCGTGCGCCTGACGGCAATGGTATCGCGCTGATTCAGGTTGTTGCCCAGCTTGAAGTATTTATCGATCGCATCGGAAAAACTGCGTTTACGCATTTCCCGCATATATTCAGCCAGGTAATCGACAATCAATCCATAGTGATTAGTAAAGAACTCGGGCCGCATTTTGGGAATTTCCCAGCCGGGAATATAGGCATGGAATCGGTCAAAAAATGCCGTATCAATCATGACATCCGGAAAGGGCGTTAATAAGTGACTGGTTTTAACCAAGGTATCAACCGATTGATTGATGTTGCCGACAAACACCATGCTGGCAGAAGCCACCACTGAATCACGACCTCTGGCGAAGGATCCCGAAGCCATAAAGTCTTTCATGATCTGTATGCCGTCTTTATCCTTAAACGAGATACCGGCCACCTCATCAAACGCAACCACATCCCATAAGCCGACCAGACCAATCGATTGTCGTCCCAGATTATAAAAAAGATTGGCAACCGTTGTTTGCCCCCCGGAAATCAAAATGCTGTTGGGACTGACTTCCTTGTAAATATGGCTTTTACCGGTGCCACGCGGCCCCAACTCGCAGACATTGTAATTGTTCTCAACAAACGGAATCATCCGAGCAAGCAAATGCCATTTGGCCCGCTCATTAAAATGTGTGGGTTCCATGCCGGTTGAGCGCAGCAATACCTCCAGCCATTGCTCGGCAGTAAATGCCTTACGGCCTTCAAACAGCACCTCCATATCCATATTGGGCATTTGGATGGGTTTTAATTCGGTGATTTGGAAAGGTGATCCCGCTTGGCCTTCCTCAAAAAAATACTGCATTGAGATAATGCACCAGATGCCTCCGGCCAACAGCTTCTCAAATTCTTTGACGTTCCGGTCAGAGATTTCAACACCTTTAACACCCAGATTGGACAAAATGGCTTCATAAACATCACGCCGCTCATTCAGCTTGACGGTGACTTTATCAATGACCTTGTAGGTGCCGCTTTCCCTGATTTTAGATTTAATCTTCTCGGCTTCATCCGGACGCACATAGTTATCGGCCAAAATGCGCTTAACATTCTTTAAGCCTGCCTCAATGGTGGCTTCATCGTCGCTCGCACAATACATCCCGAGCAAGTATTCCAATACATACACCGGAACATTCGCCCCTTCTTTGATCAGCTTGGTTAAATCCTTGCGAACCACCTTGCCGGCGAAGTTGTCGTTTAACAGCCTATCCAGACTCTTATCCGCGTCGGCAGTATTTGCAGTATCGTTCATCATCAATCCTAGAAATCGTTGCTGAATGCCAAATCAACCTTCAGCGGCACACGCAGCATTTCCACTTTGGTTGAGGCATCACGGACAATCAGGTAATAGTCTTTGTTTCTATCATAAGAGCCCGATAACACAGTGAGCAGCAATGAGCGTTTCCGTTCATCCAACAACTGAGAGGCGCTATCAAAGGTGACCGTCTGTTCATTACTGATGGGCTTGTCGCCATCACGCAAAGAGATCACCACGGAACGAGGTAAGACCCGTTCAGAGACTGCCTCGTTCTGAATAAACTCAAAACGCTGGGTATTGGTGACCACCTTATTGGAGGCACCTAATAAACTGATACTCACCGGCTTGGTTTTGGCTAATGCCGATTCACTCTCCCTGACCGCAATGACTGGAACAATTATCTCTTGTGGCATCGCGCTACCATGTACAAATCTTGCACCCCCCGCAAAATGAAAGCGGTTGGCACCTTTGGGTACCCAGAAATCAAGACTACCTTCGGGTTCGGTACCTGCCGTCAATGCGGTATTGCCTGACCAGGCCTTATCGTTAGCACCCAGGCCTTGTCCCAATAAATAACGCTTTTTCGCACGTAAGGTGCCTTCGGGTTTTTCAGCAAGCGCGGATTTATCGGCCTCTTCAAGCGCCGACTCCTGATAAATAAAGCCGTGGTCTGCCGTCACCAACACATTCGAACCATTCAGGCTGTTAACGATAAAGCTCACCAATTGGGCCAGCTCTGTGACGGTATCCGCAGCGGCTTCAAAGGTTTTGGTTTCGGAGGATTGTTTATCACCAATCAAATCGATGCGGTCGTGGTAGATATAAATCAGTTGGCGATCACGCACGAATTCCCGGCCTTTATCTTTACCCAATGCCAATAAGTCTTCGGCTTTAATGGCAACCCCGGCATGCCCTGCCAAATAAGCACTGCGTTGTTCCATTGACGATACCGGTTTGCCATCGGCCATCAGATCCAGATTGCTATTGATTTTATAAGCCAGAGTTTGATGCGGTAGTAAAGAGGCCATACCCAAACCGGTATAACTGGGCAGTACCCCTAACAGACTTGATAGCTTGGCTTTAAGGCGACTCTTGCTATTGATTACTTGTACCAATTCTTCTGCCACTTCAAAGCGAAATGCATCAGAGATGATCACATAAATTCGTTTAGTCCCATCATCCGATAAAGGCGAAACCACTTCCCTGAAGAAGCGTTGCTGATTGATGATGCCGGGTATTTGCCAAGTAGAAAGTAAGCCCGCATCGCCTTCCAAAACCTTGGCCCAGGCAGAACTTAATTGCGGGATAAACCAACCGGAATAGGTGGCTTCAATGCGCTGGCTTAATTCATGCAAAACCGCCCAGCCCATGGGTTCAACCAATTCAGTTGCCCGGTTAAAATGCCGATACAGCTGATCAAAACGAAACAGCTCAGTTTGATAACAGGTAACACCTGCCTCTGCAGAAACAAAACTAAAGCCATCCTTGTATTGGGTTTTTAGCGTCAAAAAATGCGTTGCCGCTTCCAGGGCATCGTAACTGGCTGCCAAAGCACGACTCAAATCATTGGCACTGGCCAGAATCGGGTTTGCCCAATGACCATCCCGGCGCCTCGCAATCAAGGTAAATACAGCATCCATTGCCGCACCGGCACCGCTCAAAATTCTATCTTTCAAATCACTGATGATACGGCGTTCCACTTCTTCAAACGTCATCACCTCAGACAAGTCATCGGCGGATAAACCGCCCAATACCAAACCTAATTCCAGGTCTCGACCGACAACAGCAGTGATCAAGTTGTAGCTGGTATAGTGTGATAAATCAGAACGCCACCGGGAAGAAAACACCGACGCATTGGCGGCCAGGTTACGGTCAGGCAGCATAAAATGCTTCAAGGATTCAGCAGGCTCACCACTCAATGAACGACCAAAATCAGTCACCAGAATGCGAAACAGCAAATCACGCAAACTGCGTTCATCCTCGGCGTAACCCAAATGGATCTTGGCAAGCAGCCAAAATGCTTCGCTTAAATCATTGGCAACAATGTCCTGCCAGAGCTTCGGTTGGGTATTTAGATCAACCTCACCATCGTTAATCAATGCAGCAAACAAGCGTTGCAGAATAGAAAACAGTTCCGGCTGATCGGCACGCGTCAATACGGCCAGCATCTTACGATCAAGATCATCGGCGTTATCGGTAGCAACCACTAAACGTTTCAAACGCTCAACCCGGTCTTTGGCCCGCAAAAACTTGGCCCGTGCTTTTAAATGATCGCGCAAGGTTTGCGATGCCAAGCCTAAATCATCCAGCAGGATCGAAGTTGAATCGGCCTTAAACGACTTACTGCGTAGCCGAATATCCAATAACCAATCATGGTTGGGATCAGGCTCGGGTTGCGGGCTATACAACAACCAACGCGAATCCGGCTGACGCTCGATATCGATTTTGATTTTTAGCGCGGGCAGCTCATCTAAACGAACCAGATTAACCTTATCCAGAGCTAGATTGTTTATGGTCGATGAAAACTCGCCATCGACATCATGCCAGAACACAATGGCATGCGAGGCGAACAAGGCGTTTAGGGAATCGGTGATACGTTGAAGACTCATACCAATCTCGATGTATAAAACCCAACGATCAAAGACAACCGAGTACCGATTTTAGTCATCTAATCGACCTTAGTCTCGGTAACCTGGGAAATATTAATATCGGTATCCGAAACCACTCGTCCACCGATAGAGTAATAATTGGGAATGCCCAATGCACGATTGGTCGTTTGGGCGCGGTGCACCGCGACATTACCAATCGCCATCATGTCCATAGCCTGACGTAATACCTCGGGGTCGGTAACGGGTTCAAACGTGTGTTGTTTCATAGTGATTCCAACGATTCGATAAATTGGTTGAGTTGATCCGGGTCGGTGGCCGTGACTTGCTGAGCTTTACCGGTCGCTAACAGCTCAAAACCTTCCCCGGTATTGGCAAACAACTGCCAGCTAGTCGCCGTCAGGCGATAATGATGCCAAAACATATAGCGGGAACGTACAAAGCGGCGACGAACATCCACATCCGGCACATGATGGCCGCCTTGCGCAACCCGCTCGCGAATGCGGGCGATGCACAACTCCGGGCTGTCCAGGGTGACGAATACCACACTGATACGATAGCCGGCTTGCCGGGCTTGTGCGATATGCCGCTCCAATCCCTTGCCGGACAACGTGGATTCGACGATGCGGGATTCCCCGGCAGCAATGGCCTCGCTCAATCGATTAACGAACTGCTTGCCCGCCGAAACCTTGGCCAATAATGGATCGTCTGGCGACAGTTCCAAGGCAATGCTATCAGCACCGAGATAGTCTATGGCATAACGACGCCCGTACTCCTCGGCAAAAGTCGATTTACCACTGCCATTCGGGCCGCCAACGATCACCAAATGTCGCTCAGTCATCGCCGGTGCCCCCAGTCACTGCCTTAACCTCTGCCAACAAATCACCAAACTTGCCGTAGTTTACTTTTACGCCGTCATCCAGGTCGAGCTGGATGCGGAGGTCGGCGTAGTGGCGGAGTTTTTCGTCGTAGGCGAGTAGTTCGACGTGTTTTTTCTTGAGTTTTTCAATGTCCTTGTTCAGCTTGTTGCGGGATGCGTTGGAGTCGGCTGCGGCGGCGTCTTTTTCCAGCATTTCGATGCGGGACTGGATTTTGCCGGTGAGCGGGACCACGTATTCGGCGCGCATGCGGGCCAGGGTGCCTTCGTGGTAGCGGTGCAGGTAGACCAGTGCCTGGAATGCACCTTGTTTGCCGCTGGAAAACAGCCAGTAAATCGGGCGTTTTTTGTAGGTTTGCAGGTGGTCTTTAAAGAAGCTGCCGGCAATGTAGCGGCGGATGGTTTCGACAGGTGTTTCGTTGCCTTTTTGACCCAAGCTTTCCGCCAGCCAGGCGGTGTTTTCATCCAGCGTTTCTGCATTCCATACCGCCACTAAAAATTCCTGGATGCGATTGGCGGCATCGTCTTCAAACCAGAGTTCGTCGGTAATCGGCACAATGCCATCCTTGTCGGCGGGGAAAGTATGGTAGCGGTCAGGGTCGAAACTGACATTATCCGCGTGGGCGTAAATTAAACCCGGCTCGTCGAGGCTGTAACGTCCCATCATACAGCCGATAGCGTAGGAAATTAGCCGCTGGCAGTCTTTTTCGCGGTCGGCACGGGCGAGAGTAATCTGCTCTTCGGGGACTTCGGGGGAGAGTTCGTCTTGCAGGCAGTAGGCTTCGATGAACAGGCGGTTGTTTTCTTCTTCCAAGCGTTGCATTTCAGCAATGGCGGCACGGCTTTGTGTTTGCCATTGGTTGAAGCATTGTTCAAGGCTGGTTGATGCGTAGGTTGGGTTAGCGGCTTTATCGCGTAACCCAACATCGGTGGCTTCGATTTGTTGGGTTACGCTATCGCTAACCCAACCTACGGGCTCAAGTTTGGTTGGGTTAGCGGTTTCTAGTGTGTTGTGTTTATTGCTGATTAGTCGGTTTTTATTAAAATCCCACGAAATTTCATAATTGTTCCAATCGCTTTTAGCGATTTCAATAGCTTCGCTAAAAATTCTTGAAGAATTCTCGAGCAATTCAGTATTTATGATTATTGGTAATGAACCAATACTACCTGCTTCGATATTGAGCGTTTGACTAACTATCTGGGCGAAATAATCTGCAACACGAGAACAAAGAAAACAAAGAATAAGTTTTAAATCCTCGTTATCTTCAACATATAAAGAAGAACCGCCAGTAATCGGAATAAACCCAAGAGGCGAATATCTAACGCCAAAGCATGATGAACTTACGGCAGTCCATGTAATGCATTCGTTGAAATACCTTTCTCGACTACGAGGAAAACAGCCTCCGCTTCCAAGTAGCTCACGACCTTCATTTTCCCAATTAACCAGAAATTCTGCATTTCCATACCATCGCTGAAATTCTCCGCCTTTGTTAGCTGGAAACCATTTCATATCTGATTGTGATGCTCGTTGCCCACTAGGAATAGCAAGTCCAACTTTAGAAATACTTACTTCAGTCCAAAACCTCAAAAATCTTGCATTATCTCCGGTAGTCATTCCAACTCTAGGCTTTGAAATATTTGATAAGCATGTATTTTCTGAGAAAAGATTTCGAACTTTATCACCAACCCAATAAGCCAGTGGATTACCTGGAATTTTCTTGAAATCATCCTGCGACGTTGCATCAAACCTATTATGTCCAGAACGCAAAGCCCTTTCTTTTTGTTCTTCTTGTCCCTCAACCAAGTGGAAAAACACTGGCTTGTAATTGTTGAAATACCGACCCTGCAACACAAACGCCGTAGTTTGAACAACTTCACCAGAAATCTCGCCAAAAGCCCTCGCACCTAAATGAGTCATCGTGACGATAGTACGGTTTTCCAACAGCTTTTCTCGCATCGCTTGATAAGACGACAAAAACATCCAGCTCTGCATCGTCACCATGCTATTAAAGCCGCTGGGTTTGCACCAACCAAAACCACGCTCGATAAACATCGCAAACAAATCAGATTTGCTATCGGGGAATGTGCGCTTTGCGTATTCCTTCAACGCCGCATTCATGCCTTTGCCGCCCATATACGGCGGATTCGCCACCACTGCGTCAAACTGCATCCCCAAAATCTGTGCTTGCCGCACCAATGGCAACAGATTCAATGCAGCTTCTTGTGCAATCAGGTCGCCAGATTGGACAGCCAACTGCAAACCGGCATCCATCGTTGACAGTTGTGCATTCAAATCGGGTGGAATTTGAATCAGCGAGCCGAAAGTTTTGGCGTAGGCAAAGGTATCGATGAGTTGGCGGATTTGAGGTGCTTCGACAGGCGTAGGTTGGGTTAGCGGCTTTATCGCGTAACCCAACGTTTGGGCGTCAGAATTGCCATCAACGCTGCTTGTTGGGTTACGTCCTCCGCTGTGCTGCGGGCTAACCCAACCTACGAAAGCGGCCAGGGCTTGGGTTATTTCATCGGCATCCAGGCCTTTGCTTTCCTGTAAGGCCAGCACATTCAACTTGGGCGAGTTGTCGAACAAACGCCTGTCATCGGCGCGGGCTTTCATCAACAAGGCAAAGCCAGCCAGTTGTGCGGCGCGGTCATCAATGTCTAAGCCAAAGAGGTTCTTTTCCAGAATCAGGCGGGGAATGCTGCGGGCTTGGTAACCGCGTTCCAGATAAATCGCCTTTAATACTTCGTAGGCTTCTACCAAAATATGGCCGGAACCGCAGGCGGGGTCTAGGACGGTGATGGTTTCCGGATTCAGAATTCCCCTCACCCCCAGCCCCTCTCTCTCAGGGAGAAAGGAGTCTTCCGCGATTCGGGTTTGAATCAAGGCATCGAGCTGGGCTTGTACTTCCGGCGTTTGTTCGGCAGGTTCGATGTAATACGGCCATTGGGTGTTTAATATCGATGCCGGGTTGGCCATCAGCCACAAGCGGCCAATGCTGTTTTGCACCAGGTATTGCACGATCCAGTTAGGCGTAAAAAGCTGGGTAGCGGCGGGAATGTCCTCGGATTTAACGACTTTGCCGATGACCTGATCTTTTTTCTCGCTGATGTAAAACTGATACAGCCAGCCGATGATTTCTACTTGTTGCCAGTCTTCTTCCGGGATGGTGGTCACCAGTTTGGCGATGACCGAATCGGTCAGTAATAAGTTGTCGGGCAGCAGCAGTTCGGTTTCATTGTCGATGCGCTCGAACAGAAAAGGCATGACCCTGGATAGCGCATTACATTGAGCAATTAACGTTAAGCGGTACAGTTCGCCGTCTTGATCTCCTGCCAATTTGAGTTCAACCACCTGTTGATGGTTAAGATCGGGGAGATCGCGGTTTTGTGCCAGTTCCGGCGCTGTATTAAGGATTTCCGGCAAACCGCCTGCACGACTGGACAGCACCCGATAACCGTGGCTGAGGTAATCGTGGATTTCCATGTAGCGCAACGCGGCAAAGCGGTTAAACCAGGTGTAAGCCACCGCTTCCAGGGTTTGGCTAAAGCCATCCTTTTCAATCAGGGCAATCAGGTGGTCACGTTGACGGCTGATTTTGGCAGGCCAGGATTGCCCGGCAATGATGACTAAATCACCGCTTTTTTCGGCAGGGGCAATGGTGAGCTGGCCGTTGTGTTCCGCCAGACCCAGTCGATGCGCACGGGCAGTGACGGCAGCGATAAAGTCTTTACGGGCCTGCGGGGCGTAGGCTTTGAGTTTGGCTTTGTTCACTCCGAGTGTCCCCAGTCCTCGGCAGAAAGTGTGTTCATGACATCACCCAATTCTTTGACCCGTCCGGCAAAATGTGGCGGTGGTATTCGCTTGCGAACGGGTTGGGAGGGTGTTATTTCATCCAGTGTCAATAGCACCACTTCAATGCGATGATGCTGCATGGCTTTAGGGATGGGGATAAATTCGGGGGCATCTTCATAGATTTGACGAAAGGCACTCATTGGCTAACTCCTTTAAGATTTATTTTGCTCGGCATACAGTTCAGCACTTGCATCTTCGACCTGGCGACTGAATTGCTTGAAAAAATCCGGCCATGTCGATGCTGTTTTAATTCGGTGGCGGGTTTATCAAGGTATACGGGTCTTACCTTCATTCCCTGTAGTCCTGCAAAAGCAAAATCCGGCCTAGGCTTTGGGCTTTTCGGTAGTATTTCTCATCAGCCGTGATGAGTGTCGTACCCGGTGTTTCGAGAGCGACAGCGTGAAATAGCGTGTCGAAAGTATGATGATTAAGTTCTATAGACAACGAACAAGCGGTTGCATAGCTTTTGCTGGTTTCGACCCGATGAAAGTCCATATTCAGTAAATCAGTCAGATTCTCACCGGCCTTTTCAGGCCGCAAGCGCGTCAGTACGCCGATGACCTCGGTAATAAAATGCGGTGGTTGATAGCATTCAATTTCACCCACCAGAACTCGGTCCAGAATTTGCAGCGCTTCTTGCACATGACGTTCTTCCGCCTTGAGCGGCAGAAACCATTTAATGGCGACGCTGGTATCGATGACATACCGGGTCACGAACGAAGCTCTTCACGCGCCGCTCGAATTTCTTCTTCAGTAACCGGTTCTGTTTCCGCACGTCTGGCCAAAATGTTAGCGATGGCTTCGCGATGGCGTTGTTTGCGGGCGGCACGCTCGACCGCTTCCATCATCAACTCGGCGATGACGGCGCTTTTGTTTTGACCTTGGTAGGCGGCATTAAATGCGTCTTTAATTTCATCCGGTACGCTGTAGTTGACGGTGGCCATAGTGCGCTCCTAATGTTGTTGAAAATTTCAACAAATTATTGCGCGTTGTTGTTGAAAGCGCAATTATTTGTCATCGTTAGTTCTACTTTGTCAGATGAGAAGAAAGACCGTCATACCCGCCGGGAAGCGGGTATCCAGTGCCATGGATGGCGAGCTTCGGTCATGTGAAACCTGAAATCTTACAAAGTAGAATTAGTTTCAATCAATCCGCGCTCTTTTGCCTTCTTTTAACACGGCTAATAAGGCCTGCTTTAACTTGGCAAGGTAAGCATCAACTTCAGCTTCGGTTTCCAGATAGGATTTTACGCCAAGAGTTTGAGCCCGGATGACGGTAATCGGTTTTTGTTGTGGGGTAACTGATTGGCTATAAGGCGTGCCTGTGCCTGGTGTTCCGGGTTGTAGGTCTGTAACGCCTGGCGTCGGTTGTTTTTGGGCAGCTGCAATGGTGTCCATCGCGGTATCTAGTTGGTTACCTGCCTGTTCCGCCAGATAACGAATCTTGGGGATGCTGTTTAATCCGGCAACACTGATTTTGAGTTTTTGGGTCGGCAGTAGCGCTTTGTTGCGCAAAGGGTCATCGGCTTTAACCTGAGCCAGTGCGGTACCGATTTCAGTGAGCTTTTGGTCAATGCTTAATAAGGCGGCTTCTCTTTCGACGGCAGCCAGTCGTTCATTGACGGCTTCCACTGAACTGAGCAGGGCATCGATACGGTTAATCTGACTATACGGCGTGGGGTTGTCCCGTATCGCGAGCAATTCTTTGATGGCATTGGCGGCACCTGCATCTTGCTGGAGTGCTTCCTTGTTGTCTTCAAAGCCCGCCATGGCTTCCAGCATGCGTTGCCATGTGGCAAGCTGAGTTTTATAAAAGCTGAGCACATCATGAATTTCATCGGCGAGATCCAGCCAGTCGTTTTTACCGGTAAGCAAGGTGTCGATGAATTCGTAACTGTCACGGATGGCGAGTTGTTTGCCTATTTTTGTAACGGCCTGTTCAATGACCGGTTTGCCTGGGTAATATTTGCCGGCAGCACTATGGACGTAGCTTTTAAGTTCGGATTGCCAGGACAGTAAACTGTCGCGGGTATCGGAGACCAAGCCGTCTTCATCTTCTCTGGGTAATTTAGAAAACAACTCGCGGTGTAAGTCACGTGCACGTTTGAGCGAAACACTATCGGCTGATTTACGTTTGAGGAGGGAGACCTGTCTGAATCGAACGGATTTGGTTAAGGGGTCGATAGCCGCACGCGGATCAATATCAGCGCCTTCCAGCATCAATTTAATCTCACCGGCCATATAAAGCCGGGCAATCAGCAAGACGATTTCCCACTCCGGTTTCCAGCCCCAAGGTATCCCGCTAAACCGATCCACAACATCCGACAGCAAAACGCGATTTTCCGAAGCCGCCAGTAACAGGTATTGGCGTAATTCGTTGAGCGCCAGGGGATTGATTTCTTCGTTATTGGTATCCAAAGAAGTTTGGGCAACATCATCTGTGGTGAGCACGGCTTTGATTTCAGCAACCGGGTCAGCACAGCGGTATTTAAGGTAAGGCAGTTTGCTGTAAGTGTTGGCGATCAGGTAATTGATCAGCTCATCTAACAATGTGGTCGGGTGTAAGCCTGCTTTGATGTCGGGCTTTTGCCCTAAGACATAGAAATCACCCGTGGACATAAGTGTACTGAGTTGATCCACGAGTCGGGTTTTACGTTCGCGGTTTTCATCTTTACGATCTGTCAGGATGCGTTTTAACGACGGCGTAGCTTGACCTGCTTTGGGACTGATGATGTATTTTTCGATTTGCAGGTACAGGGTGAGTTCCTGGAACAGTCGTTGACCTTCCGCCATGCGCAATATGGCACGGCCGGTGCCTTCGGCACTGCGCATGATGCAGGTGGCTTCCTGCATTCTTTCATAGTCATCGCCCAAGGGGCTGAGCACTTCCAGCGTTAAGGCTTGATTGGCGGTTTTCCAGGGGGCACCATCGATGAGGCGATTAAACTCGTAGTCACCTTTGGTGTCTCTGTGCCGCACTTTAACTTGGCTTTTGAGGATGTCTTCGAAGATTAACTCAGACAGCAAGCGGGTTCTTTCTGATGATGAGACTTCGACATGGCCCAGTTCGCGGGCGACATCGCGCTCTTCATTGGTCAGGAAAAACCATAAGTCGCCATTACGGCTGATTAACTGTTGTTGTTCTAATCGAGCTAAAGATTCTTGAAGTTTACGCTTGAGATTGAGTTTATCGGCATCGACTTCATTAACACACAGCGTTGCCAGATTGTCGATGGTGGGCTTGACCGTTTCGGAGATATAGCGAATCAGGAACAAAGCCTTGAGCAACTGGGTGTCATAAGGTTCTAAGGCATCATTATAAGGCGCTTGGTCAATCGAGCGTTTGGCGATGCTATCAATGAAGCTTTCGATGGACGGATAAAAATCATAAAGCGGTATCAGGGCATTAATGGGTTTACCGGCATTTTGCACAGCCGCAGACTGGAAGGCATCCAATAAGGAGCGCTCGCCCCGGGAGAGATGTTTACCGGTGGCACCGACTTTACGAATCGACTCGAAGATTTTTTGCAGTAATTGAAATTGATACGGAGCAAAGGGATAGTACGCTACAAATTCAGCAGTATCTCGGTAACCCGGTAAGTTAACGGCATTGCCGACAAAGGACAGCTGGTTGTTGATAATGTCGCCTTTTTGGGCAAAGGTATCGCGCAAAGCCACATGCGCTTGTTCGGTTTTGGCCAGCAGGCGCTCACCAATGACTTCGTCGGTGTTGGAACTTGCCAATGAGAGTCGGGTATGGAAACGGGCCTGGATCTTGGAAAAATCTTGTGATCGGGCTTTGTTAGCTTCGCCAATTGCAGCATCGATGTCTTCCTGGCTGGTAACAATCACCCAAGCGCGACCTTGGCAAAGCGTGCCCAATTGCTCAATGATGGTTTGCAGGCTGAGCATCAATTGGGTGTTATCGCCGATAAACTGCCCGACTTCATCGACCAGAAAAATCACGCGATGGTCGGCAGGTTTGGTTTCCAGGTAATCACGAATCAATTTTGCGAAGCTTTCTATGTTGATGCGGTAATCATCACGGGCGTTATCAAACCAACGACCGGCAGACTCAATGCTCATGTTGAGGGATTGAGCCAGGGCGGCCATAACGTCATCACGCAGAAAATCTACGGCATCACGCTCTTGGTGCCAGGCAGTGCCATTTTGAGCCTGAAAAGCGGTTTTGAAGGTCTCGTAAGCACCTTTGGAAATCAGATAACGTTCCATTTCGGCAATATGCGGTGCATCCCCGCAAAGCCCGAGTTTTTCGTTAAAGACGCGCAGAAACACTTGGACGATAGCGTCGCGATCGGTTTTGGTATCGGCCTTGGCATCAATGTTAAAGAGCATGACATCCGCGGTGCCTTTGATGGCTTTATGGATATCTGCCAAGAGCATTGCATCCTTAATCTTGTGCTCGTCAAAAAAGTCAGCGGCCTTTTTGTGCGTGCCGGTTTTGGGATCAATGGCTTCAATGTTTTCCAGTAAATAGGAAAGAATTTTGATGTAATGCGACTTACCCGAGCCGAAAAAACCGGATACCCATACACCCATGCGTGCAGTGATAGTCGAGTCTTTGGGCTGTTCTGCGGCGGCCAGATAAGCATCGAAAAACTTCCGGAAGTATCCGGTGAGCTGTTTGGTGACAACGTATTCTTCCAATTCCTGCCAGATGCTTTCGGCGTCTAATTGATCAGCTTTGATGACGCCATTGATCGGGCGATCAATCGGTTTGGTGAATAAATCCCTTATTTCCATGGAGTTCTCTTGTTAATCAGCTGTGTTATTGCACTTCGGGAACCAACCGGAAGGCACGATAATAATGATCTTCGGATAATTTGTTGAACAAGCGTAGTGAATAGCCGTCATATCGGCCAGGGTACAACATCAATAATGGTGTTCTGCCGACCAAAGGGTGGAGTGCTGAAAGCAAAGTATGCGTTCTGAGCATAGGATAAGCACTGCCCACTCCGGAGAGGATTAAAACATCAATGTTACCCAGGTCGACTAAAGACACGATTTTTATTGCCAATTTATCTTCTTTGAGCACCGGACGCAAAGCTGCCATGACCGCCTCATCCCCTTTGCTGCGCTGCATTTCGATGGCTTTATCGAGCAGATTACGCTCTTGAAGCAATTGGATGACCAGTTCAAATAAATTGATCACTCCGGCTCTAACAGGCGGCTGGGACTTATTCAGGCTGGTGAGAATGGTTCTGGATAGAAAGTCGCGCATTTCCATTTCCCGTTCAGGCGGGTAATCAAAAATCCAAAAGCCGATTTCGTTACCCAGTCCCTTACTGTTTAAGAAATCATCAGAACTGATTTTTGGCAGAATTTGATTGAGTCGCTCCTCGAAAGTCAGCGCCATTATGCGCGCTCCAAACGTTCCAAAAGTGTTGAGTCTCCATGTGATGTTAGATAGCGGTGAACATCAGGATGTAACGATTGCGGAGTAAGTTTCATACTGCGTGTGCTTTCAAGATATTTGGCCTCTACTAATATGCGACGGACAACCTCGAATAGTTTAACCTGTGTTGAAGCTGACCACTTACTGATTGACGAATCTCTGTGTGCACATTCGATTAGAAACCCTTCCCAATCACCCGATGTGATGGCCAGATTTAAACGGCGCTGGTGGTCGATATAGACATCGGAGATAAAGTCCGCCAATAGCTGGCTATGCTTAACTGCTGCAACCAGTAATAATTGAACAGCCACTTCTTGCTCACGATTGACAATCATTTCCCATGCAGCGCTATCCATTGTATTTAACCTTTTCCTGATTAATTGGGCTTGACGCAAAGCCGTGGCAGGCGCTTTCTTTTGTAATAGATTATCTTCGACCAACGCCCGTCTCCAGGTAATCTCATCTGGGTGAGTCAACAAAAATGCGGCTATGCGGCGGCTTTCTAGGGGCATAAGCGAACCTGCAGATATTTCTGCGTTGTAAGTGGTCACAGGTTATATCCATAACAGGTTGTTGGGAAAGGCCGGTCGATAGGGTTAACAATCAATCTATAGTGGTATATTTGAATTATAAGAGCAATATGAAGCGTATAAAAAGGTTATGAATCGAGTCATTGATTTTCCTGATTAGCAAGCTGTTTCAGCAAAATCCATAAGCCCGTCATGCTCGTCTGGAAACGGGCATCCAGTGCCATGGAGGGTAAGCCTCGTGCTATCCATGTGACTTGGATTCGCTTACGCGGTCTAACGGCTCCGGTAATCCATGCCGGAATGACGGTGTTGATTTACTTTCAACTACTAACCGTTCATCAAAGTCCTGCATTCGCCCCGTCAAAGGATTGGAGCGGATTAAAAAATCCGCCCCGCACCAAGGCCCATACTTTGATCAGACAGCAGACTTCCTCTGTTTGCCAAAGCCCAGCAAACCCAACATCGCTGAACCCATAAACCAAACGGCAGCTGGAAGTGGCACCGGTGCCGGCACTGAAGAGGCAATGGCACCAATATCGACAGCGACTTGACCCAGACTTGAATGAGGGCCACTGCCAAAATTAAATACATAGTTGCCGTTTGCGGAAGGCTGGTCCAAATCCCAATAAAGCAGATGTTGAACCAGGTCGACCGTACCGAAACTACTCGCATAATTCGGGTCGGAGAATTGAGTAGCACTGAATGTAGGCGTCAAACCGTTCATCTTAATGGCAGAATAATTCAACTGAGTACCCCAGGTTTCAACTTGCAATACAGCTCGGATTATCTCGCCAACTACTGAACCAGCCACTTCAACTTGATAAGACTGCGGCACAGAAAAACTGTACAAGTTACCGGTACCCGCCGCAAAAGTACCCGGACTCCAACTGATATAAGCCTTACTGGTATTAGCACTCCCCGCATCGGGAGCCGCATTGCGCAGCCCAGCATAAGAAGCATCGTCAAAGGTATCCCACTCTGCATAAAGCGTCCCGGAATCGCCTCTTGTCCAGCCACCCCAAGAAGCTTGTTGCGGAGTATCAAAGCCATAGCCTGCCGCATAAGGATTTGGGCCGTTTGTAAAATCTGCCGTAGCAAGACCGGATACAACAGACAAAGCTGTGCTAAAAGTCAGTTTTGTTAAAATATTCATAAGGTGTTTCCTTTTTATTGTTAAGACCCTACTCCTCGCCGCGAAAACGCAGGGCTGGTTGATTTGCTCTTGATAAACGCCACATTTCAGTCCCTAACTGTCAATCCGCGGCCTGGAGAGAGGTAGAATCGGCTACGGCGAAGCGTTGTAAAATCTGTTCCTCGCTATTTTGCTTCCTCGGTGCTGGCTAGATCCGGGTAATCGATAGCAGCCTCCTTCCTTGTTGAAGTGCTAACCGGGCGAAAATCGGTCACATAGCGGTATTGCTTGCCGCAATGAAGAATCACTTCCTTTTGTCCGCGTTTGAGAATACGCATCTCCACTCGAAGATCGGCATAACCCTCATGAGTAAAAAGTTCATCGAAAAGGGACGACAATTTTTTTTTGATATCTTTGCAAGCCGTAGTCATGTATTTCCTCAAAAAGCAGCTTTGATTGTGATTCCGGCATTGCGTCCCGGACGAGAGTAACGTTCCCAAAGATCGGCATTGGCAAAAGTACCCAAATTCGAATGTGGGCCGCCGGAGCGGGTATTGACGTCTTCCCAGTCGATATAGGTTTTATCCAGAATATTGAACACGCCGGCATTGATTGCAACATGGTCGTTGAACCGGTAATACGCATTAAAATCGACAACGCCGTAGCCGGACGTCAAAAACTGCGCATCTTCCGGCACAGTATCCGGGTCTTTTGCGCTGACCAGCGTCAGCATCAGTTCCGCCCCCCAGTATCCCGAAACTTCGTCATACCGCAGCCCTACCACGCCTTTCATCGGGCTGATAGTGCGTAAAGCAATATCATTGACGGTGCCGGTATCCAGATTCCTGCCTTCCGCATAAGAGCCGCTCAGGATCAAGCTGGCGCCGGATAATGGCGTGTAAAAACTGTCCAGATGAAGTTCGCTTTTAAACTCCACGCCTTGAATTCTCAGTTTGTCATCGCTGTTGACCTCCTGAAAAGTCAGGAACCCACCGTATTCCGAGCAAGAATTAGTCACTGTCGGCGCACACAGCGTGTCTGAAAATAAAAAGTTTTTATACTCATTACGGAAAAAGGTCAGATCAAAGAATCCGGCCGAACCTTTTCCTCGCAAACCTATCTCGACACCGGTACTGGTTTCAGGTTTTAAATTGAGATTCGGCAAACTTTGGTAACCGGCGACCGTATTGACGAAACCGGAATTGGCATCGGAAAAGTTGGGCCCCCTAAAACCTTCGGCATATTGACCGTGAATCGCAAACATATCGGTTAAATGGAACAATGCGCCGAACTTGGGTAAAAATTGATGCTCACTGATCTCCAGCGGAAAAATACCCTCCGACGATTTTTCAAATAAAGCATCCGGCTCCGGAGAAAGTTTGTAAAACTCCAGTCGTCCACCCGGAATAAGCTCAATCCGCTGGTCTAATAGTGAAACTGTATCCTGCACGTATACACCGGCTTTAGTTAGGGTGCTGGCCGGAAAATCACGCAACGGAAATGTTTCCACCGTTACTGTCTTGGATACTTGACCGGGTTTAAATCGTCCGTTTGCTGTCCCGCTGGTATAGGTCATGCTGCCATCGCGTTTTTGAATGATATCGTTCTGACTGTATTGTCCACCGTACTCCAGTGCATGATTTAAAAAGCCGGTCGAAAATTGTTTACCGAAACGAATTTCACCGCCGGTATCATCGTTATCGAAACTGAATATGCGATTGATCAGATGACGGCCTTCCAGAACCCGGTTACCGGTACGATCTTGATCGGTAATTTGAGTGGTTGCAGACTTTTGTCGGTAAGCCCGCCAGAACAAAGAATCGAATAATGCAAAATCGATTCTATCCAGCGTATGATCCAATGAAATCCGCCAGCGCGTTTGGCTATCATTGGTTATCAAGCTGTGCACAAACCGATTCGAAAAATCCAGGTCCCGGGCGTGCAGGGCATCAATCTCCGATTGACTGTGCAGCCATTCACCCGTTAATCGCAGCACATTATTTTCGTCAAACCGGTAGAGCAATTTGCTCAAAACGTTATAAATTTCATTATCCTGGGGACTGGGGGCGGTACGCCTTGGATTTAATTCTTTGTTATCGCCTTGCGTGTCGGTTTCACTGCTTTCGGAATGTGTAAACAGCAGCATGCTTTCGAAACCCAAGGCAGCGCCAGCCAGTGTTGCGGTCTTAAGGAAACTTTTATCGGTACTGTTATAACCGAGCTTGGTGTCGGCATAATAATCGTTGCCGAATAAATCGAGATAATCGCGTGGATCTTTTGTGACGAAACTGACTGTTCCACCCAAGGCATCGCCGCCGTATTGCGCTGATCCTGATCCGCGCACAATATCCACCGATTTTAGCGCATCCATATCAACCATATTACGGGTTGCCGAGGCAAACGAGCCGATTGAAAAAGCATCGGGCAGCCGCACGCCGTCGATTTGCATCAGTACCCGGTTACCTCCCAATCCACGGATATTGAAGCCGGTCGCCCCAAAACGCTGTGGATCATTGCCGACATTCACTCCGGGCTCATATCGGATTAAATCCTTGATGTTGCGGACCAGCCTTTTTTCAATCGTTTCCGCATTTATAGAAGATATCGTTCCGGGCATATCCAAAGGATCAACCGGTCGAGCCGCCTCAATAACCATGCCATCCAATTTAAGTACAGGGTCCAATGGTGATTGCACCTGGGCCGATACCTGTGCAGTATGCAAGGCGGCATAAGCGAACACACAATGCTCTCCCAAGATCATTACCTTGTCCCACCGCACAGAAGCACAATAGCTTTTCATAGAACAGGAAATCATCCTGCAAATTGTGGCTCTGTCCATGAATTGATGGGATTAGTGAAGAATGACAGAGTCTTGTTTTTTATGTCTGGCGGCCCTGCGTTCCAATAACAGTTGCGTTGCTTGTTGCCAATGCTCCAGCAACTGTAAATACATAGCCAACGAGTTGGGGCTGCCTGAATTTCGGGTGTAAGAAACCAGCCATTGGAGATGACTAACGATCATGTGTGCAATTTTTGGACACTGATGTCCACCAATAAACTGCGTCATAAGCAAGCAGGTTTTTGCATGCATTTGCTCTAATTCCTGCTTAACAATTGATATTTCATGGCTATCTGACATGCCGACCTCAATCGCAAGTAATCAAATATTAATGCGGGCAGTCATTGCATGAAAATAAAAGCTTCTGTAAACCCGCGGCTTATGATGGGGAGTTAAAAACACATCACGATACTAATGATAATGATTCTTATTTGTAAGTCAAGAAAAGAATGCCTTCTCTCTTTTTGTGCAGTCAATATTGAGATCACCTTGATAGCCATTCTCGTGAGCCACTCTTTTCAGAATGATGATTCTTCGATACTTGTAATTTCAGCGCAGGTTGAGCTGTATGATTTTCGCAACCCAACGATTAATGCCATGACCTTGAAATGTTGGGTTAGCTATCACCCAGCACAGTCTAGTTTGTCTGCTTTGCTGAGCATGTCGCGTGATTTGGCACAGGGGAAACGCATTAAAATAATCAAAATATCAATAGGTTATCCGGTTGCTTAGAACTCATAGTCAATTTGGTTTAGCTTATGGTGGCCCGCTCTGGGTCCCGTTAGGCCGCGCCGAGCACTGGCGATTTTGCCGAGAATAGCCCGTTAGGGGAGCGGCAGGGATGCCGCTCGTTTTCGGTGGGCTAGGGATAGCCCTTCCGAAAACCCTCAGCAAAATCGTCAGCGCGCAGGATGCAGCGGCCTCCGGGTGTCTTTTCTTTTGGATACTTTTCTTTGGACAAGCAAAGAAAAGTATCGCGGTTGTCGGTCCGCGAACCGTCTCAACATAAGCGTCGCGATAGCGACACCAAGCTTTTTTAGGTTTCAAATAAACCGAATCTTATAGTTAATCCGGAAAAAGGAATATTTTAACTATCTGATTTTCCATAGTGTATTAATGCGTTTGCCCTGACGCTGAACTGGGCAAGCTATCCTGATAAAGCTCAATTGATCTATACTCGGTTTGTAACTACTCGTGCGCCTGGAACTGAGGATGTCCGGTGGGTTGCCTGCTTTTCGCAACTCACCAATTAACGCCTTGGCCTTGAAATGTCGGGTTGGCTATCACCAACCGCAACCTTCAAGGTGCATCACCTTTGTTTTGTTGCTTCGCTGAATAGTTACGCTATTTTTTAACCATTACGCTAAATAATTACATTTTTTTAAGGCGAATGACTATGCAACAAGAAAGGCGTAACCACCCTCGCTTCTCAGTCGACGGGATTAAAGCCCATCTCACCATTAAACGTCCGGCCAATGACACCCTCGAATTTGAAGGTGAAGTAATCGACCTCAGCTACACCGGCATCAAAATTCATCTGGACAGTCCCCTGCCCGAAGAAAGCGAAGGCTGGGTATCCATTGTTTTAATTCTGCCCAACTCGCAGATTCCGGTTGCTATACGCGGCGAGATAAAACACTTATGTCAAGGCACACACTACGGTGTTCAATGCGACGATACCCTGCCCAAAGACGCCTATGACGAACTCCTTTTTGAATGTGTAAAATCGGGGCAAAAAGTTTAACCGCCCGATATTTCAAGCAAAAGAACAGTTAATGCCGTTCATTAAAATAAAGGCCAAACCACTGTGTTCGTGCCTTCCTTATTTATTTAGCTTTAGCGTTCCGCATCGGGATGAAATAATGCCTGACCCTGTTTTTTATAGCCTGCAATCAGCGCTTGCCCCTCCTCGCCTGTCAAAAATTCGATATAGCGCATCGCCGATTCATAATTTATGCTGGGAAAACGCTGGGGATTAACCGCCATCACATGATAAGGATTCATCAGAGCTTCATCACCTTCATAAAGAACAGTGAGTTGCAATTTTGCCTGCATAGCAAGATAAGTGCCTCTATCCGATAAGGCATAAGCCTGCTTTTCATCCGCCATCGTTAAAACCGCGCCCATACCCTGGCCGGCCGATATATACCATTCACCCTGCGGTTTAAGACCCGTTTTTTGCCAGAGCGCCAGCTCTTTTTGATGTGTGCCCGAATCATCACCCCTGGAGATAAACAAGGCCTTGGCTTTGCTGATTTTCTGCAAGGCTTCGTCAACCGTTTGAGCCGATTTAACTCCGGCATTGTCGTTATCCGGGCCTACCAAAACAAAATCATTAAACATCACCCGCTTGCGATTAACCCCATAACCTGCAGCTACGAACGCCGCTTCAGCGTCAGGTGCGTGTACCAAAAGCACATCCACGTCTCCATTTTCGGCTAACTTTAAAGCCTTGCCCGTACCAACCGCTAACACTTCAATCCTGGTGCCATAGCGTTTTTCAAAAGCCGGATTCAACACTTTTAGCAAACCGCTGTTTTCTGTGCTGGTTGTCGTAGACATGCGCAATACTGTTTCTGCGTAGCCTTCAAAAGCAACCGTAAAAATCAGCACACCTAAAAAATACTTTAGTTTTTTCATTATTTTGTCCCCTGTAATAACCCTACTAAATAAGTAGCCCGGATGAAGCAACGCGCAATCCGGGAAAGAACGTTCGTTATGGTCAAAACATCATCCGTCTTGACGCATACCCGTAATCGAAAGCCTTGGGCTTCGATTATCCCGGATTCCGTTACACTGCATCCAGGCTACCAGTTACTGGCCGTTAACATTATGTATTGTTATTGAACCATAAGCCGGAAATAAAATACCGTTACAATAACATCCGGTTGCTGGTATTAACGATTTTGAGGATGAGCTCGTTTGAAGGGTATTTATGAACTGCATGACATTCGTTTTGCATACGGCGATAAGACTGTATTGTCTTTGCCTGAATTATCGATTCATGGCCAACACGTCACGGCTCTGATTGGCCCAAACGGATGCGGCAAAAGCACACTATTGAACCTATTGTCTCTGACGCTAACGCCTCAGCAAGGTGACATTGTGTTCATGGGGGAAAAAGTTTCCGGCAAAAATCGCCGTAACCTCATTCGGAAAATCGGTTATTTGCCACAAAATCCATTTATGTTTCGAGGCACGGTGCGGGATAACCTGTTGCTGGCGCTTAAATTTCACGGCGTAAAACCCTCACAAGGCCGTCAAAAAATTGATACTGCGCTGGCGCAATTCGGCATTGGTCATCTGGCCAATCATCAGGCCAATAGCTTATCGGGCGGCGAACTCCAGAAAACAGCGCTGGCGAGAGCTTTGATTACTGAGCCCTACGTGCTGCTGATGGACGAACCGTTTAACTTTCTGGATAATTCCAGTAACCAACTGATGGAACAGTTTATCAGCGGCTTCCTGGACCAGGCACAACAAACCCTGATTTTCAGCACGCATAACCGTTTACAGGGTTTGGCATTGGCGGGGCCTGTCATCTCGCTGGTTCAGGGCACGCAGGTCGATTCCCCGCTGATCAATCTCTTTGGTGGCACTACCCAAGGTAATAGCTTCGACACCGGCAAGCTGTTGATCCGATTGCCGGGGGATGTCTGTGATTGCCGTCATATTTCGATTGATCCGCATGAAATTGTCCTGTCTCGCACGCCGCTGATTTCCAGCATACGTAATCAATTTTCCGGCCGCATCACCTCAATTTCAGAAGAAGCAGGCAAAGTCTGCGTTGAAGTCAGCGGTGATGAAAAGTTCCTGGCTTTAATCACTCATGAAGCCTTACAGGATCTTAATTTGCGCTTGGGCGAGACCATCTGGGTCAATTTCAAATCAAACTCGATTGTTGCTTTTTAAGCGGTCTATTTTTACCCGCATTTGAACTGCTTCATAGTTTACGAACGGTTTTTTACTCAATCCGTCAAAATCTTCTAGAATTCAGAACACATCAACCAGGTCAACGCTTATGAAACCGTTCAAACTTCCAGGCCCTATGCGAATTTCATGGGGAAGTCTTGGCTGCTATTGGCTGAAGGACATTGTCAATCCTGGCTTTTTGGCGATTGCGTTCATGTTGCTGTTGTTAATCCCTATCCTCCTGATAGAAACCCCCACCACTGTCTCGCCCAAAAAAAATACGGTCTAAAATTATTCTTTAGCCTTGAATTTCATTTAGAATAACGTTTTTTTGTGCGCCATTTATGTCCAGTCTTGTTTCAGCGCTGAAAGGCTATATTCAGATTATTGATGCGCTTAACGATCGGGTCGGAAAAGCTGTTTCCTGGCTTACGCTGGTCATGGTGCTGGGCACTTTTCTTATTGTCGTGCTACGTTATGCCTTGAACTACGGCTCTGTCGCCTCTCAGGAATGCATTGCTTACCTGCATGCTTTAGTGTTTATGATGGGCGTAGCTTATACCTTGAAAGTTGACGGTCACGTCAGGGTCGATATTTTCTATCAGGGTTTTAGCAGAAGAACCAAAGCATGGGTTGACTGTTCCGGTGTCATTTTATTACTGCTTCCTGTCTCGGCTTTTATCGGCTGGAGTAGCTGGGATTATGTTGTGGAGTCCTGGAAAATTCATGAAAGCTCGGGCAATTCAGGCGGCTTACCGGGTGTTTTTCTGATCAAATCCACGCTTGTGATTACCGCCTGCCTGCTTGCCTTACAGGGCAGCGCGCTTTTTCTCGACAGCTTGTTAATTGCGCTTGATTTAAAGCCTGTAAAGGAATCGGATTAAATGGAACACACGATGGCGCTGTGGCTTTTTGCAGCCGTTTTTATCGTTCTGCTGTCCGGCTTTCCGGTTGCCTTTGCCTTGAGCGGAACGGCGCTTGCCTTTGCCGGTTTAGGCTTATGGCTGGAGGTATTCGACGTCGCCTTTTTAAATGCCTTGCCTAACCGGCTTTACGGCATTATGACCAATGAAACGCTGATTGCCGTACCTTTGTTTGTTTTTATGGGGGTTATGCTGGAGCGCTCGAAAGTTGCCGAAAGTTTGCTTGAATCGATGACGGATCTTTTGGGTTCACTCAAAGGTGGACTGGGTATTGCGGTCACGCTGGTCGGCATGTTGATGGCGGCAAGCACCGGCATTGTCGGCGCAACGGTAGTGACTATGGGCTTACTGTCCTTGCCCACCATGCTACGCCGCAATTACGACCCGGCCATCGCCTGCGGCACGATTTGCGCCTCCGGAACGCTGGGCCAAATCATCCCGCCATCTATAGTCCTGGTATTACTGGGCGATATTATTTCTACGGCCTATCAGCAGGCTCAGTTAGATAACGGCATCTTCGCGCCTGAAACCGTTTCAGTTGGCGACTTGTTTGCCGGCGCCCTGATTCCCGGATTAAGCCTGGTCGTTTTATACCTTATCTACATTGCCGCACTTGCCTTGATCAAACCCGACTTGATGCCGTTGACCGTTCAGCCGGTGGAACGTGATTGGCGATTTTATGCCAAAATATTAGGCAGCCTGACACCCCCACTGGCGCTGATCGTATCGGTTTTGGGCTCTATCATCGGCGGTCTGGCCACGCCTACCGAGGCGGCGTCAGTCGGCGCGGTAGGCGCAATTATTCTGGCCGTGATCAAAGGCCAATTTAATCTGCAGCAAATCCGTTATGTCGTACAAAACACCACGCAAGTGACCAGCATGGTTTTCATGATCTTGATGGGCGCGGCTCTTTTTTCACTGGTTTTCAGAGGTTTTGGCGGAGACGAATTAATTGTCAGCCTGCTTTCCGACTTACCGGGCGGCAAGTTCGGCGCTGTGTTCTGCGTCATGCTGATCATGTTCCTGCTGGGTTTTATGCTTGATTTTATCGAAATCATCTTCGTGATCGTTCCGATTGTCGGCCCCGTCCTGCTGGCGATGGATATTAATCCGGTATGGCTGGGCGTCATGATGGCCTTAAATTTACAGACCTCATTTTTAACACCGCCTTTCGGATTTGCACTGTTTTATCTTCGAGGCGTCGCTCCACCTGAAATCACGACACTCCAGATTTATAAGGGCGTGATACCCTTTATCGCAATTCAGATCTTAATGCTGGGTGTACTCGCTTTCTGGCCACAATTAGCCACCTGGTTACCTGCTCTCATTTACGCTAAACCGCTATGATAAAAAAATTCATCCCCGTTCTTTTGCTTTTTAGCATTTTACTGACCGCCTGCGGTCAAATCGGTCCGCTATACTTGCCGGACCAACGCCCCCCCATAAAGGTAGAAAAAGAAAAATAAGCATGGACTATTTTAATTATCACAATCACCAGCTCTTCGCTGAAGACTGCCTGGTAACAGACCTCGCGGCTCAATACGGCACGCCTTGTTATATCTATTCAAGGGCTACGCTGGAAAGACACTGGCACGCATTCAACGATGCCTTTGGCGATCATCCTCATCTGATTTGCTATGCCGTTAAAGCCAACTCCAATATCGCCATTCTCAATCTGCTGGCCCGATTAGGCTCGGGCTTCGATATTGTGTCCATGGGGGAATTACAGCGAGTATTGAAAGCCGGCGGCGATCCTCAAAAAATCGTATTTTCGGGTGTCGGCAAGCGCGAAGATGAAATTACTTTTGCATTAGAATCCGGCATACGCTGTTTCAATATTGAAGTCAGTGGTGAACTGGACAGGATCAATGATCTTGCCGGCCAACTCGGCGTCGTTGCGCCGGTTTCATTCAGAGTGAACCCCGATGTCGATGCAAAAACACACCCTTACATTTCGACCGGATTAAAAGAAAATAAATTCGGCTTGTCCATAGAACAAGCCTATACGGAATATCTGCGTGCCGCGCAATTGCCTCATATCAGGATCGTAGGCATCGACTGTCACATCGGTTCTCAATTAACCGAAATTCAGCCTTTCCTGGATGCGCTGGAACGCATTCTTGTCTTGGTTGATGAATTAGCCGAGCAAGGGATTGCATTACACCATATAGATCTGGGCGGCGGACTGGGCATCCGCTACCGGGATGAAAAACCTTATGAACCGTCTCATTATGTGGAAGCCGTGCTAAAACGACTGGGTTCAAGTCGATACGAAATCCTGATGGAACCGGGGCGTGCCATAGCCGGCAATGCCGGTATCTTGGTCACCCGCGTCGAATATCTCAAACAAACCGCGGACAAGCACTTTGCCATCGTCGATGCAGCGATGAATGATTTGATCCGACCTTCGCTTTATGGCGCCTGGCAAGCTATTATTCCGGTAGACGAAACCAGCACCGCTGAAGAACAGGAATGGGATATTGTTGGACCGGTCTGTGAAACCGGCGATTTTTTGGGGAAAGACCGTCAATTAAGACTCAATGCGGGCGACTTACTGGCTATCCGGTCTTCAGGCGCTTACGGTTTCACCATGAGTTCAAACTATAACTCCAGGCCCAGAGCCCCGGAGATAATGGTTGATGGTACGTCTGCCTATGTTATTCGGGAACGTGAAACCCTTGAACAATTATGGACAGGTGAAAAACTTCTGCCTTAGGAAAGCGGCCAATTGCTGCTTTATAAAGCGCAGACTCGCCAGATAAATTTGAAGCCATTTTATCTCTGGCGGGTGGTCAAGCATTGACGTTGTATAGTTTCGAGATAGAAGACGTACGTTTATACATTTTAAATGCAGAGAAAAAACAGCATGATCACGTTCACCAAAATGCACGGCTTAGGCAATGACTTTGTCGTTATTGATGCCATCCATCAAAACATCTCATTGTCTCCAGAGCAGATTCGTTTCATCGCGCACCGACATTTTGGTATTGGTTGTGATCAGGTTCTACTGGTAGAACCCCCGGTAAGTGATGCTGCCGATTTCAAGTACCGCATCTTTAATGCAGACGGCAGTGAAGTCTCTCAATGCGGCAATGGCGCTCGCTGTTTTGCCAAATTTGTCAGAGACAAGCGACTGACAGAAAAGGATGAAATCCTGGTCGATACTAATGGCGGTCAATTGTTGCTATCTTTCGATCAGGACGGCATGATCACCGTCAACATGGGTATCCCCAAACACAATCCGGCGGAAATACCGCTTTTGGCCTCGGTAGAATCCCGATTTTATACCGCCATTGTCAATAACACGGAAAAGGCTTTCGGAGCGGTATCCATGGGTAATCCTCATGCCGTTTTGCAGGTTCACGATGTCAAAACAGCGCCGGTCCATGAGATAGGACCGCTTCTGGAAAACCACCCTGACTTTCCGGATAGGGCCAATATCGGTTTCATGCAGATCATCGATAAAAATCATATCAAACTGCGTGTCTATGAACGCGGTTCGGGTGAAACCATGGCCTGCGGAAGCGGCGCTTGTGCCGCAGTCGTCATTGGCATTGAACAGCAATTGCTGGATCATAACGTCACCGTGGAATTACCCGGCGGCGAATTAAAAATCGAGTGGGACGGGCGAGGTCAGCCTGTTTTGATGACTGGACCCGCCAGTATCGTTTTCGAGGGAAATATTGAACTATGAGTCACCCCAACATCACTTCTGAAATATCCGAAGAACAAGTCGAGCATTACTTACGTAAACACCCGGAGTTTTTTAACGATCATCTTAATTTGCTGGAAAAACTGACGATACCGCATCCCAGCGGAGACGCTATTTCCCTGATATCCAAGCAACTGGAAATTTTCAGGGTCAAGCATCAGGAATTGGAAAACCAGCTCACGGCCTTGATAGAGATTGCCCGTGACAACGATACGTCTTTCAATCGCATGCATAAATTGACGTTGGCCTTATTGGATGCGTCGACCTTAGAAGAAGCGATCGTCAATCTGGAACATGTATTTAACGAATATTTTCTGACCGACTTCGTGTCTATCAAGATCATTTCCGAACAACACTCTTACCTGGACACCTTGTTTATTTCAGCTGATAGCCCGGATTTACAGCATTTTTACCCCATTTTATCCAGCAATCAGGCAAAATGCGGGCGTCCCAGTCTGGCACAAGCCAAGGTTCTCTTCGGCGGCAATGCGCTGCATGTCAAGTCCTGCGCCATCATTCCGATGGCTTTTACACAACTGGAAGGCATCATCGCAATCGGCAGCCAGGAGGAAAACCGGTTTCATTACAGTATGGGCAATTTATTTCTGACCCAGATGAGTGAAATTATCGGCACCCGTTTGATTGCCCTGCTCGAGCATAACTGACGTGACGCCTGCAGCGATCAAGTGGCTGGAGCGGTTTATTGAACAACTGCAAATAGAAAAAAGGTCATCGCCGCATACCGTCACAAGCTATCGCCACGATTTACTTAAGTTAACCGCCTATTGTGATGAACACAACATCCAGGACTGGCAGGCTATTCAGCCCGCCTTGATTCGCGGTCACATCGCCGCACGTCATCGCCAAGGCATGGGCAGCAAAAGCCTGCAACGTGAATTATCTTCAATCCGCGGGTTCTTCAAATTCCTGTTAAAACTCCAGGTAGCATCAATAAACCCCGCTCAAGCGATCAGAGCCCCCAAACAAGACAGGAAATTACCCAAACTGCTGGATGTCGATCAAGTCAGCGGCTTACTGGATGCGAACACAGTTTCCTTGCTGGAAATACGCGACCAGGCCATGTTCGAGCTGTTTTACTCCTGCGGCCTGCGCCTGAGTGAATTAACCGACCTAAACATCAACGACCTGGACTTGTCGGACCGCACGTTAATAGTACGTTCCGGTAAAGGCAATAAAATGCGGGTGCTGCCCATAGGAAGCAAAGCAGTAAAGTCAATTAATAGCTGGCTGATGCAGCGACCTCAATTTAATGCCGGTGACGAAACGGCCTTGTTTGTCTCCAATCGCGGTAAACGCATCAGCACCCGTAATGTCCATCAGCGCTTACAAAACTGGTGTCAGACTAAAGGCGTAGCCGAGCACGTCCATCCTCATATGCTGCGCCATTCATTTGCCAGCCATCTACTGGAATCAAGCCAGGATCTGAGAGCCGTCCAGGAATTGCTGGGGCACGCCAACATCAGCACCACCCAAATCTACACGCATCTTAACTTTCAACACCTTGCTGACGTCTATGATCAAACCCACCCTCGGGCAAAAAAAAGGACAGAATAACGACGGCTCATATTACGTCATCACAACAAAAACTGTTATCATTGGGAGTATAAGAATGTTCTCTTTAAAGGATACTGGAAATGTCAGAAAACGATTCGCCGCAAAGTGAGCAATACAGAGGGATCCTATGGGTACTTGGCGTAATAAGTGCCGTCGTTTTAGTGGTAATGTTAGTGTTGAGCTTATGGTGGGGCGAACCGCCCAAGCCGTTTAATGTTTTTGATGAAGCGGTCATACGCACCAAAGACACTAATACCACTAATAACATGCCGATTGGCTATGTTTATTCCAATACCCTGGCTCATATTGCCGAAGTCTTGCTACACAAGCCCGGCGGCTATATCACTAATGACGTGGCTCCTCCCGGTTTACTACTGGATAACATTGCCAGCTGGGAATTTGGTGCATTGGTCATCCTTCGCGATGCAACTTCTGCACTCAGAAACCACTTTGCCCGTGACCAGTCCCAATCAGCCGAGGACCCCGATTTGGCAATAGCCGAACCTTATTTTTACTATGAGCGCAACTCATGGGCTTTGCCGTCAACCGAAGCGGAATACCAAAAAGGCATAGACGCACTGCACAACTACATGACCCGACTGCAAAATCCGGATGAAAGCAGAGGCAAAGGAAAAGGAAAAAAAGCCCATTTTTATCCCCGGGCCGATAATTTGTGGCAATACGTGGAATTAGTCATCAAACGTTTAGGTGGTATTTCAACGCGGCTGGCCGCCAGTGATGCCGGCAATATCGTCAGGGAACTGACCGCACAAAAAACCTTAGCGTTGACGGCAACTGAACAAAACACCATGGACCAGAAAACTACGCCGCTGACCCAAACCCCATGGATGGAAATTGATAATATATTTTATGAAGCGCGCGGTGCTTCCTGGGCGCTGTTGCATGTATTAAAAGCGATCGAACACGACTTCAGGGACATTTTGCTCGATAAACGCGCCATGAATACAGTTGATATCATGATTCATGCGCTTGAGAATTCACTCGCCCCAACATTGAGCCCGGTGGTACTGAACGGCAGTGGCTACGGTCTATTTGCCAACTACTCGCTGACCATGGCCAACTATATCGCCAGAGCCAATGCAGCAGCTCTGGACTTAAGAGACATCATGAACCGCGGTTAATCAGATGCAAGAACAAATCAACGAAAATTTAAAAAAGCCAAGCACCTGGAAAAGAATTGTATTTATTATGCTGTTTGCCGTTATTGTCGGCGTGGTTAGAGTCGTGTTATGGGGAATCATACTGCTGCAAATCGCCTACACATTACTCACTGGAAACAGTAATAAGAACATATTGGACCTAGGCAAAAAACTGGCGGTCTATTTGTACCATATCATTTTGTTTTTAACTTTCAACACGGATGAGATGCCTTTTCCTTTTTCGGATTGGAATACAACCGAAACACTTGAAATTCCTAATAGATACAAAAGCGATAATTAATTTGCAGTGATGGCGGGTATTAAAAAAATCATCCATGTCGATATGGATGCTTTTTTTGCCGCCATTGAACAAAGAGACTTCCCCGAATACCGCGATAAGCCGCTGATCGTCGGAGGAAGTCCTTACAGTCGAGGCGTGGTAGCTACCTGCAATTATGAAGCCCGACAGTACGGCATCCATTCAGCCATGTCCTGCGCCAAAGCTTTGCAATTATGCCCCCATGCGCTATTCGTCAAACCCAGGTTTGAGGTCTATCGGTCCGTTTCCAACACGATCAGAACAATTTTTGCCGAATTTACCCGGCAATTCGAACCCTTATCCCTTGATGAAGCCTACCTGGATGTAACCGACTCACCCGATTTTCAAGGCTCCGCGACACGCATTGCGTTAGCGATAAAAGCGCGCATCAAAGAAGAAACCGGACTGACCGCGTCAGCCGGCATTTCCTACAACAAATTTCTCGCCAAAATCGCATCCGACATCAACAAACCGGATGGACTGTTTGTAATAAGGCCCGAGCAGGGACCGGCATTCGTCGAGCAATTGCCCATTGGCAAATTTCATGGCATAGGCAAAGCCACGGAAAAAAAGATGCATCAGTTAGGCGTTTATACCGGCAATGACCTGAGAAAACTGTCTTTAACCATCCTGCAACAGCACTTCGGAAAAGCAGGCGCCTATTATTTCCATATCGCGCGAGCTATCGATCATCGTTCAGTCAGAAGTGACCGCATCACTAAATCAATTGGCGTCGAGATCACATTGCCAGAGGATATCGACGATTGTGATGAAATATTGACTCGATTGACCGCTCTTTTAGAGAAAGCCCTGACCAAAGTCACTGATAAAAATCTGCAAGCCTGCACTTTGACGATAAAAGTCAAGTATTTCGACTTCAAACAAATTACCCGCAGCCGGACTTTCCATGAGTCCATCACTAAGAAAATGGACTCAACCGCATTAATTAAAGACCTTCTTAAATCCACGGATGCCGGTACAAAAAAAGTACGCTTGCTGGGCATCACGCTGTCTTCATTAAAAGACCTTGAAACCGAGTCAGTCGCTGAACAAATTGACTTGTTTAACACTGAAGATAGTCAATAAATCCTTCTGTAAATAGCGACCTTTTGCCATGTGTCAATGGCCAACAGAATTGAGCCATTTTCGGCCATTAATTTTGAGCCACTTTTCCAGATAAAAATTAATTATTCAGTTTTGATTTCAGTCGATAGCTTTCCCCTCCCAGCATAAAAATGTGTGAATGATGGATGATTCTGTCCACGATGGGTACGGCGACATTACCGTCATAGAAAAACTCTCCCCAGTGGGTAAATTCCTTGTTCGTCGTCAAGATGATGGACCGGTATTCATACAAGGCGTTAATCAGTTGAAACAGGTTATGCATGCCTTGTTTGTTCATAGGCA